>JACMQW010000087.1 GCA_014376785.1 Oligoflexia bacterium | reverse complement strand
GCAGAAGTCGCTGCCCGCTTTACCTTGGACGCTATGCCAGGTAAGCAGATGGCAATCGATGCGGATTTGAATGCCGGGTTGATTAATGACGTTGAAGCCAAGCGCCGCCGAGCGGAAATTGCCCAAGAAGCCGACTTTTACGGAGCGATGGACGGTGCTTCGAAGTTCGTGCGTGGAGATGCGATTGCCGGGATCATGATCGTCATCGTGAACATCGTCGGTGGGATCGTGATTGGGACCCTTCAAAAGGGAATGGACATCGCTCACGCCGCAGAAGTCTTCACGCTGCTCACGGTGGGTGATGGACTCGTTTCCCAGATTCCGGCGCTGATCATCTCGACTGCAGCCGGTATCATCGTCACGCGGACCGCAAGCGGAACGAACTATTCTCAAGAATTCGGTAAGCAGCTTTTCATGAATCAAAAAGCGCTCATCGCATCCGCCGGTGTGATGGGTTTCATGGGAGTGGTTCCCGGACTTCCGCTCATTCCTTTCTGGCTTCTCGGTGGGGGCCTCTACGGACTTGCGAGACGGGTGAGTACGAAGGAGACGAAACAAAAAACAGATGAGGACGCAAAGGCAGCGCTGGAGAAAGCGAAACCGGGCGCAGAGAAACTCGAAAATCTTCTTCAGGTCGACACGCTCGAACTTGAAGTGGGATACGGCTTGATTAACATCGTCGATGCGGATCAGAGCGGTGACTTGCTTGAACGGATCACAAATATTCGGAAACAATTCGCGCTCGATTACGGCATCATCGTACCGCCACTGCGCATCCGAGATAATTTGGAGCTGAAGCCGGGAGATTATCAAGTTCTCTTGAAGGGTGTGCAAATCGGGCAGGGGACACTCATGGTCGGGCACTTACTCGCGATGGATCCTGGAAATGTCAGCGATTCTATCCCAGGAATTCCGACGAAAGAGCCCGCATTCGGATTGGACGCGCTTTGGATTAACGCTCGCCAAAAAGAGGATGCAACCTTTGCAGGCTACACGGTCGTAGATCTTTCTACTGTGATTGCGACCCATTTGACCGAACTGGTGCGTGCGAATGCGCCGGAACTCGTCGGAAGGCAAGAGCTCCAAACGCTACTCGAAGCACTCAAGCAGAACGCCCCGAAGGTCGTCGAGGACGTCATTCCGAATCTGCTGACGATGGGCGTGGTACTGAAGGTTCTAAAGAATCTTCTGCGCGAGAACGTTTCCATCCGGGACCTAAAGACGATCTTGGAAGCCCTTGCCGAAGCGGCTCCAACTCAAAAAGACCCGCAACTCCTCACCGAACACGTGCGTTCAGCACTTGCGCGGTCGATCACGAAAAAGCTAGTCGGGCCGACAGGGGAGCTTCTCCTCCTGACACTGGATCGACAGATTGAAGAGACGGTGGCCGGCGGAATCTTACAAACCGACCAAGGTCAGCAACTCTCACTCGATCCGGAGTTCGTGCGCCGTTTGATTGCGGAGCTGAATCAAGGAGTGGTCGAAGCCATGCAACAAACCTCTTCGGCGGTAATTCTGTGCAGTCCGATGATTCGCAGTCACTTGAAAACCCTGATCGATCGGTTCATCCCGGGCGTGACGGTGCTATCGCACAATGAAATCGCGCCGAACGTGAATGTGAAGAGCGTCGGTACGGTCGTTTTAAAATAGCCATTTTGAAATAACCGTTTTGGAACATCCGTCTTGAAGTCATCGCCTTAATCAGGAAGATTTTATGCAAATTAAAAAATTCGAAGCCCCCTCCATCCAAGAAGCCCTCGACGCCATCAAACGCGAACTCGGACCTGAGGCAATCATTCTTCAGACGAAGAAAAACCGAAAAGGTTTCGGATTGATGGGTGGTGCGAGCGTCGAGGTGACTGCCGCGATTTCGGATCGCTCGGCGACGAAACGGGCGTACAGTGAGAGCCGTCTCTGCGAAGACGACCGAGAAATGATCCGGGGTCTATCCGCATCGAAGCAAGCGGATATTCTCGAAAAAGCGGTACAGCGAGCCGAAGGTCGCCAAGCAAAGACGGGTGGCATCCAGGTCCCGAAAAAAATCACCGAGCGCCGGTACGCGGATATCGATGCTCAGGAAATGCCGGCTCATCCTCCTTTGAAGCAGAGAGCAGTTGCAACGAATTCTCCAGCCGCTACCCACGCTGCCCAAAGTTTTTCCGCTCCGGTTGCGCCCGCGCTTGAAGAGGAAGTCCGCCACCTAAAGCGAATGATCGAAGAACTGAAAATTGCTCAGGATGATGCGGGACACGCTGGAAACGGTTTCGCAAGTCAGCTCCACGATAATCCGGCCTTGATGGATGCGTTTGAGCACCTTTTGATGAACGGCGTGGATAAACGCTACGCCCTCGGACTGGTCAAAAAAGCGGGCTTCGAATTAGGGCCGCAGGACTCGAAAAATCCAGACGCGGTTTTAGATCAGGTCACCTATGAGTTGATGACTGCGCTCGATACGCTCAGCCCGCTCGAGAATTTAGTCCCCGGTACGCGCGGTGAATCGGGTCCATTTTGTCTTGCCCTGGTGGGACCTACTGGAGTGGGGAAGACCACGACGCTTGCGAAATTAGCGAGTCTGGCAGTGCTCAAGAAAAACCTCCGGGTTGGCCTCGTGAACCTCGATGTGTATAAGGTCGCGGCTTTCGATCAGCTTCAGACTTACGCGAAGATCTTGAATATCCCCTTCCGATCGGCGGAAAATGCGGACGAACTTCGTTCGGCACTTGGAGATTTCCGCGGCCTCGACTTAGTTCTCATTGATACGACCGGACGGTCTCCGAGAGATGAGTCTAGCCTTAAAGAGATGGCTGCCTTGCTGCGCGAAATCGACGTCCCCGTCCAAGTTCACCTCTGCGCGGCGAGTTCGACCCGAGATTTAGAACTCTACGATATCGCGAACCGTTTTTCTGTTTTCAAACCCACCGCACTTTCGATCACCAAATTAGACGAGTCGAATCTTTTCGGTGCAATTTTCAACGTGGCCCAAAAAGCAAAACTTCCATTGAGCTATTTCACTACCGGCCAACGTGTACCGGAAGATTTGGAAGAAGGAACTCGCGAGCGGGTCGCTTCTTTGATCATGGACCTTTAAGGCGAGTGATCATGGAAGACCAAGCTGCCACCTTACGAAAGCTCATGTCGGATCGTGCCCTCGAGGGCGCGGTGTCGAGTCACTATCCCGCCCTAGCTGTTTTTCTAGCCCCCGAAGCCAGGCGGAAAAGACTCTTTTCTCCCAGGGAACTTGCGCTTTTCAGTCGCGGGTTCGGCGGCACTTATCGAATCCGTGACGAGAGTGACCCATTGGCCGAAATCGGCGGCGATCCCGAGATTCTAGGGAATCTTTCGGTCTTGACCGGAGACGAAGTCGACTTACTTGCCTGTTACGGTCGCGTGAAAGAACAAGTCCGCACCCGAGGTGTCAAAAAAATGGACATTCTCGTTTGTGGAGTAGATGGCGATTCCGAGGGAAAGCGTGTTTTTACTCGGCTTTTCGAAACTTGCCGCCGCTTTCTCGATGTTGAGCTCGCTTATGTGGGTGTATTTTCCCCCGGTGAAAAAATAAGCGATTGCCTCGCGATTTCAAAATTTCTGCTACACTATCAGAGTAGGGCCCGCGAATGTCCGAGTATGGCAGGAAGCCGAAGTGGCGGGTGTTTTGATGCCAGTAAAAAAGCCAGGGAATAGGCGAGGTGAGGCGATGGGACTGAATCCAGGAATTCAGAAATACCGTGATTCGGCAAAGACGCTGAGTAAAACAGCATCTAAAACGACAACCACGGAAAAGAGTGCAACTCCGGTAGCGGCGAAAGCTTCGGACAAACATGCTGAAAAGCATGCGAGTCAGCAGCTAGAAAAAACTTTGAAAGCGGCGAAAAAAGAAAAGAGCGAGGAAGCGGATGAGGTCGAAACGTCTGCAAAGGCGAAGACCGCAGCCGCAAAAACCGTCGCCACGAAGGGAGCCTCTTTGAAGGCGAATCGGCCGACTTCCTATGCGAAGAGTCCGTCTGAAGAACTCGGTGACCGCGATGAAGAATCGGAGGATGGCCTGAGTGCATCCGATGATGAGGATTCAGACGGCGAAGAGGCTTTGGAGGCGACCGGCGGTGCCGAAGCGGAACTCCAAAAGGAGTTGGAAGCCGAGATCGCACGCGATGCGGCCCAGACTTCGACACTTGTAAAGGAAGATTTCTCGCCGGTGAACAGCACGCGTGATCGACTGGTTGTCGAGTATGCGCCGCTAATTAAGTACATCGCGCAAAAAATCGCGGCACGTCTCCCGACGAATATCGAATTGGATGATTTGATTTCCAGCGGTGTGATCGGGTTGATGGACGCGATCGAAAAATACGACTCTTCTCGGGATAATAAGTTTAAAACCTATGCGGAGTTCCGGATCCGCGGCGCCATTCTCGACGAACTTCGCGCGCAGGACTGGGTTCCGCGGTCGGTTCGCGAAAAGGCAAAGGCGCTCGAACGGTGTTACGCTCGGATCGAACAGCAAAAGGGAAGGCAAGCAACCGATGAAGAGGTCTGTGCAGACCTCGGAGTTTCGCAAGCAGAGTATCACGAGATGCTCAGCCAGGTGAGATCGGTTTCTCTTTTGTCATTCGATGATGTGCAGAACTTCTCGAAAGCAGACAAGCGAGCTCTTCACGGTTTCAGCGATGTCTCGAACTACAAGAGCCCGACTCCCTACTCGGAAGTAAATCATGCGGCATTGAAACGTATGATTTCTGAAGCGATCGGAGATCTTCCGGAGAAGCAGCGACTTGTGCTTTCACTCTACTATTACGAAGACCTTAATTTGAAAGAGATCGGCCGAGTTCTCGATGTCACCGAGTCCCGCGTTTCTCAGCTTCACACTCAAGCGATTCTTCGCCTAAAGGGTAAGCTCAGAAACCACTGGGATGAATTCCTGACCCTCTTCGGAGCGGGCGGAATCTAAGCGGCTTCTTTCTCAGGTTCTGATAAGTCGGATGCCGAAGCCTCTGCAGGGGTTTCGGCATTCGGCATTTCTGAAGAGCTCGGTGCGGAATCGCCGGCAAGGATTCGGTCTGCCGCAAGGTCTGCCGTCAGTTGCTCTTCGCTTGGTGCCGCGCCTTCATCCGATTCCGTAGTTGGAGGAACGTCCATCGGATCTGGAACCGCGCTCAAAGTTGCTGTAGGTTGAACTGCAGCCGAAGGATTTGCGTTGGGTTTTGGAAACGCCTCTTCGATAAAGAGCCCCTTTTTGCTGATGTAGAGGTCGCTCAGTTCAAAGCAAAATTTCTTAAATTCTTCTTCTTCTAGCGAATCCTTCCAAAGCATCGCAAGCGCAATTCGGTAGGGATAATTTTGGGTGCTGCTCACCACGTGTGC
Source organism: Oligoflexia bacterium (assembly GCA_014376785.1). Classification (GTDB taxonomy): domain Bacteria; phylum Bdellovibrionota; class UBA1018; order UBA1018; family UBA1018; genus JACMQW01. The sequence continues at coordinate 13,916 of JACMQW010000087.1, read as the reverse complement.
GGAGGAAGCTTGGTATTGGCACCACACGATTTTCGCCGTGAGATTAAAGTGTTTTGGGTGATCGAGTTGGAGGGTGATTTCGACGTTTGGATTCAACCTCGTGGCGGCATAAGCGTAGAAACCGGCCGGAGTAAAGTCGTTGAGTAGTGCTCGCGCCGGAACTTCGACTAAGAAATCATCTTCCGAACGAAAGCGAAGGACGAGTTCCGCACGTCGCACATAGATCGGACGCGTGAGCCGATCCTTCTCGCGTTGCCGAGCGGACATGAGGGCTTTGATTCGCTGGTTCGAGGAAGACCACATAGAACGACACTCCTGTACAATAACCTCATCGGAGGTTTAAGAGTGCGGCTCGAGTGGCTTTAGGATCAAGCGTGTGTCGGCGGAGACACCCTACAGGTTTGAGATCGTCAGGACTTTCTAGCGAACGATTTCGATCTAGATCTGAAGCCCCAAACGAACCGCATATCGCCGGTCTTCCATCCCGCCCGCGTTCAGCGACATCTCTTCGCCGTAGGTGGTGAAATCAATTTTCAGTAGAGGGAAGTCGAGCCCAACGCCACCAGAGAGGTAACCTTGGTTAATTCCCGCCCGTAAGAACAAGATGCGTCTCGCGTGGAGTTCTCCGCCGAGGTGGAGGGTTCGGAAAAGGGATCCGCCCGAATTATTTCCGACGTCCTGAACTTCAAACGCGAAGGTCGCTCCGCTAAAACCGAACGCTCCGTCTTTGCTTGCAGAGACGCCCGCATTCACGGTCCTCGGTTGCTTTACGGGCACGGCTTGCACGCCGGAAATCAAATCGAGGCCTTCTTTATACGAACTTCCAAGGAAGTTATTGATCGCAAACGCAGTCTGGAGTTTCCAATCCTTAGGCGACCAAGCGACGTTATGGCGAGCGCCAAGATCGAAATCGACTTTATTGCCTTCTCCCGCGATGTCCTTCACCGATTTAAAGGAAGTTCCTTTGATGTAGTCGATCGTCGAAAAAGTTTCTCGAGTTGCCGCACGGTAAGTGTAATGAGCGGTCACCCCGACGGCGAGACGGTCGTCCTTCATAAATTTTCTTGAAAAAGAAACAGCCGGTCCAATGTCCATAAACACGTCAGGCTCGAGCGACATATTTTTTCTCAGTCCGATGTCGGCTTGGGTGCTTTGAACCAGGCCGATCGCGAGTGCATTTCGGTCGCTGAAAAAATGAGGGGAATAGAAGGCGGGAATCACGGTTTGGATTCGCACGTGATTATTCGTCCCTGCGGTCGACGCGAGATTCTCGATCTTATCGCCGCCTTTCGTCAGTTTACTCACGTTTGAAATCGAGCCGCTGTTCAGTTCCACCAGCACGTTCACGATGTCGAGTCGCCAGTAGGGGTTGTCTCCCGTGCGCGCCGGATTTGCGAAAAAGTTTTCATCGAAAAGTCCGGTCGAATAACGAACGCCGCCCATTGCCGCCGCTCGGGCGGAAACGTACGGACGAATGATGTTATCGTAGGTCCGGGCCTCCGCATTTTCAGCGAAGTAGGAAACAAGAGAGAAGGCGACTGCGGCGAGTAAGAAAGTGAGAGAAGGTTTTCTATTCATGATCGCTTCCTATCGTCCGACGCCGACATCGTTCAGAAGGCAACGGTAGAGGTTATTGTTCCCCGGCGCGCCTCCACCGAGTTGGCTAATCAGGGCAAGCGAAGCTCCTTGGGAAACGCCGAGGTCAGAAAGCGCCGTACTGATCGCGGTGACTGCACCTTGAACCGTGCCCCAGTTCGCGGTGATGGCATTCGCCGTCGCTAAATTCACGGTCGCGCCGGTGGTGATTCCGTCAGCTTTTAAGCATGCCCCACAACTCACGATCGTGCACGAGGTAGAAGGGAGGGCTAGGTAATCGGCTTTCTCGAATTCGCCGTTCACTCCGATTCCGGAGTTGTTTGCTAACACTTCGCCCGCAATCGCCAAGGCAGATAGAAAACTCGTAAAGCCACGTAAATTTTTGTCTTTCAACGTGGTGGCCGTTTTATAGGCGCTCAGGAGGGACGCAAAGCAAGCCGTGCTGTGCTGAGCATTCATTTTTTCCGCCATGATCGTGAGCATAATGCCCGGATTGTTCACGGAATCTGCCCCTTTGGATAGCGCCGTCCCGAAAGCGTCAATGTCTGCTCCGCAAGCGTCCAAATTTAAGAAGACGATTTCTGATTGTGCAGTTTCGTCGCTCCCGATTTTTTCATAGAACTCTCGCGCTTTAGCTGCGTCACCCTTATCAAAAGCGGCACGGGCTGCAGAGAGAAGCTGGCGGCTGCCGCTCGGACTGTCGATCGGACTGTAGAGGTTCACGCATCCGGTGAGAGCAAGCGAAACGCTAGTCACGCAGAGAAGCATGAAGGGGTTAAAACCGAATCCGTTCGTCCGACCAGAGAGCAAAGGCATGGGATGAGTCCGTCCTTGAGAGATGAAATGTTTTTTAAAGAGTACCGGATCACGCGGAAGGGGAGCAAGCACGCACTCAAAACACTCTCAAACGGAGAACGTTTTTTCTCCGCGGACGATTGCGGCATTCAGCAGCGCCACTTTTTCTCTCAGTTCGGGAAGTGTTCCATCATTCCAGATTTTGTATTTACTGGCTTCTCGCTTTTTCTCGATCGATGCGCGTGGATCGGACATCTGCATGCCAAGAAAATGGCGTGCGTCCTTCTCTCTCATTCCGTCACGCTTCATGAGACGGCTCAATCGCAAGTCATCCAGACTCTCGACTAAAATGACCCCCTCGAAATCGGTGGCGCGGCCCGCCTCGATGAGTAGCGCTGCTTCGTAAATCGCAAAGGAGGGAGTCGACTGAGTGTTCACGGCTCCTTCTCGAATTGCCGCGAATCTGGCCGCGCTTTCATGCGCAATCAGGGGATGAAGGATCGCTTCAATGTCTGCTTTCGCACGTGGGTCGCGCGCGATAATGCTCCGAAGTTCCGTTCGGTCGAGAGTATGGAATCTGGCGAGCAAGGCATCCGCTGCCGCTCCACCGGGTTGCCGGAGGTCGCGAGCGATTTCGTCTGCATCGACGACCGGGACAGAGAGTGCCCTGAAATATTCAGCCACCGCTGACTTTCCAGAAGCCACTCCTCCGGTCATTCCGAAAATCTTGAAATCGGTCATGGTGATTTTTTTTCGCTCCGTTCTCGTCGCTTCGCCTCGTCCCAGTGTTTATCCATTTCCGTAAGGGTTGCACCGGGTAGCGCTTTGCCCTCGCTCGCTAATCCTTCCTCAACGAAACGGAACCGCGAATCGAATTTCGCAAGAAATCCGCGCAGAGCTTCTTCGGGCCTTACTTTTTTCATGAACGCAACATTACAAACCGAGAATAAAAGGTCACCGATTTCTTCTTCGATTTGAACCTGTGTTCCGGAACGGATGGCCTCGGAGAGCTCCCGAATTTCTTCTTCAAGTTTTCCCAAAGGACCCTCGACATCGGGCCACTGGAATCCGACTTTCGTTACTTTGCCGATGGTCTTTTCCGCACGAGCGAGCGCGGGCATCGCGAGTGGAACACCGTCTAATGCGCTTAATTTTCTGCCGGCGTCCCCGGCTTTTTCGGCCGCCTTAATCAGATCCCATTTCTTAACGACGTCGTCTGCGTCGGCGACCGTCGCATCCCCAAACACGTGTGGGTGCCTTCGGATGAGTTTTTCATCTAAGGTCCGAACGACGTCCGTAAAAGAGAAAGCTCCCGCTTCAGTCGCGATTTCTGAATGAAGCAGGATCTGCATCAGCACGTCTCCGAATTCCTCACAGAGTGAGTCGCGAAGTTTCGGAATTTTTAATTTTTCGATCGAGTCGATTTGATCGAGTACTTCGAGAACCTCATAGGATTCCTCGATGAGGTAAGGCCGAAGCGACTGCGGAGTTTGCTTTCGGTCCCAAGGGCATCCTCCCGGCGCGCGGAGGCGATGGATTGTCTCCAGGAGTCGATCGATTGCGTCATGGCTCTTCGCATCGAGGAAGGGCTTACGTTCAGCGCCCGCGGTCACGGATTCATCGCCTGGAAGTTTACTCATTTCGCGCTTTCCTCACTCTCTTCATTTTCGTTCATGCTACCATCGAATCCGATGGCGAAAAAATCTTCGGTAGCGAAAAATAGAACGGCCGTAGCGGGCTACCCGGTTTACGACCGCGCGGCTAAAAAATTTCTTCAGACTTTGCTCCCTTATGCGAATGAATCGAAAATCCTGCGGAAGAAAGCCGGCTATTCGCCCCGCATCGCCGAGCCGAGTCTCGGCCTGGATGTCACCTTCGTCAGTCGGTCTAAAATGCGCGGACTGAATCGGAAATTTCGTGGAAAAGACGAACCAACGGACGTCCTTTCTTTTCCCGCGTTAGAGGTTTTTGCTCGCCAAGGCCATCTCGGAGATTTAGTGATTTGCGCTCCCGTGCTAGAAAAGCAGGCGGATGAAATCGGCCATCCCGCCAAACAGGAACTTCGAGTTTTACTGGTTCACGGTCTGCTCCATCTGCTCGGATTCGATCACGAGCGATCTGACCGAGACGCCAGTGAAATGTCCGAATGGGAGCAGAAAATTCTTGGGGATACCGGTTTAATAAAGCGAGTATCCAGCGCGGGTTAAGCGCGTTGCTCGTTCTTTCGCTTGAAGTAGCGGCTTTCGCCCGCTAGATTCGGCCCATGTCGCAGACCCTCGCCCTCCACGAAATTCGCCAAATCTTCGAACAGATGAAGGAACGCCTCGAGTTCCTTAGGGGGTCACTTTGACTTACCCGCTAAACGCCGTCGCATCGAAGAACTGACTGACCTCTCGACCCAAGAAGGATTCTGGAGCGACAATCGCCGGGCGAAGGGGTTGACCCAAGAAAAGGGTCGTCTAGAAGCCGAAGTGACGGGGTTTGATGACCTGGACCGCGCATACAGCGACGCGACCACGCTTTATGAGATGGCAGGAGAGGAAGCTCCCGGCGGCGCTCAAGATGCCGCCATGACGGAAGTATCTGACCTCGTGGTCGACCTCGGAAAGAAGTTTGAGCAGGCTGAGTTCCAAAAAATGCTTTCCGGTGAACAAGACGCAACCAATGCGATCGTCACTATTAACGCGGGCGCCGGCGGCACGGAATCTCAGGATTGGGCGCAGATTCTTTTTAGGATGTACCAGCGCTGGGCTCAAGCGAAGGGCTTTCGCTGCGACATTATGGATGTTCTCCCGGGTGAAGAAGCAGGTCTAAAGAACGTCACCATGACGATTAATGGCCCTTACGCGTATGGGCTTCTAAAATCCGAAGCGGGCGTTCATCGACTGGTTCGGATTTCGCCGTTTGATTCGAATGCGAGACGCCACACCTCCTTTACATCGGTCTATGTTTCGCCTGAGATCGACGACGATTTCGAAGTGGTGATTAACCCGGCCGACCTTCGCGTGGACGTTTATCGCTCCGGTGGAAAAGGCGGACAGGGAGTGAACACGACTGATTCCGCCGTTCGACTGACTCACTTTCCGAGCGGACTCGTCGTCACCTGTCAGCAAGAGCGCTCTCAGATCAAAAACAAAGATCTGGCGATGAAAGTTTTGCGTTCCCGTTTGTATGAACGACACATGGAAGAAGAGGCGAAGAAGCAGGCATCGATCGAAGATTCCAAGCGCGACATCTCGTGGGGAAATCAAATTCGGTCCTATGTCCTTCACCCCTATAAAATGGTGAAAGATCATCGCACTGGTTTTCAGGTCGGCAATGCGGAAAAAACTTTGGACGGTGAGCTCGAAGGTTTCCAAAAAGCTTACCTCACGGCTAAAATCACAGGCGAATGGGCCCGGGGCGGCGCAGATGATGTTTAACGCCCCGCGCTTGTAGTTGATTTTCAACCGGTTGCAAATCCGGTTTGACAATGGGGATAGGTTCCCTTAGTTATTGGAACTCGTTAGATGAGAAGCCCGCGGGGGCGTAGTTGAGTTGGTTACAACGTCGCCCTGTCACGGCGAAGGTCGAGGGTTCGAGTCCCTTCGCTCCCGCCATTTTCTCTTAAAATCTAAGTCCGTGACAAAAAATCCCCGGGGCGCGAGCCCTGGGTTTTTTTTGGTTTTCTTGTGGATAACCGAGTTGGATTAATCCCGAGGTCGCGCGTCGATCGGGAATTGAACCGTAAAGGTGGTGCCCGTTTCTAATTCACTTTCGAGTTGAACGGTTCCTCCGTGCGCTTCGGTTTCGCCGAGCACGAGCGTGAGTCCGATGCCCCAGCCTTTTTTGCCGCCGACTTCTGCTTTGCGACTGCGGCGAAATTGTTGGAATAAAAACTTCTGGTCTTCGTGGGAGATCGGATTGCCCCAGTTGTGAACGGTGAGTTCCACTCCTCCTGGATTCCGAGCGACTTGGATATCAATGGCAGATTCGGGGGACCCGTATTTAACCGCGTTGTTGCAGAGGTTTTCTAAAATCCTACGGATACCGCGAGGGTCCCAATAACCCGCGATCGAAACGGGGTTTTCGTATTTAAAGCGATCGCCATGGAGGATGCGCAGTTCCTCGACCGTCTTCCTCACGAGTTCACTGAGATCGAAATGCTCGACATCGAGAGGGAGCTCCTCGCCACTTCGAATCCGATTTGCGTCGAGCAGATCTGTGATCATTCGGTCGGCGCGGTCAACGCTTGAGATGATTCGTGCGGAAAGTTTAGGGATTATTCCCGGGTTTTCTTCACCTCTCAGCTGGATCATGTGAGCATTCAAACGAATTGCGGACAGCGGCGTGCGTAAATCGTGAGTGAGCAGGGCGACAAATTTTTCCCTAAGTTCTCGTTCGGCCTCGAGATTCGTCACATGCGCCTCTACGGACGATAGCTTCATTAAACTTTCTTCCGCTTCGTTCTCTCTCAGCATTCGCTCCATCTGCATTTTATGAAAGCGATCGATTCCGATTGAAAAAAGCCCCGCGAGTGCACTCACAAATTCAAGGTCGCCTTCATCGAGAGTTTGCGAACCCTCGAATTGCAATACCCCGAAAGCAGGCAAGTGATCCACGGCAAGGGGGAGTGAAAAATAATGATCTTGTCCGCGGGCTGCCTTTTCATCAGGAGCAAAGCTTCCTTCGATTTTCCTTGCTGAAATAACCTCATCTCGGAGGGCGGATGCTTCTCCTGCGGATGATTCTGCGAGGTAAATAAAAGCTTCTTTCGCACGCAGGATCGCGAGACCGGTACGCTTGGGTTCGGTCCTCTCAACGTGCCAAGCCGAGGTTGTAACTGTTCTCAACTTCCGCCTGATCAGCACCGCGGTGAAAAATGGAAAGGTCCCCACGCAAAGCGAGAGAATTTTCGGGAATGTGTCTTCTATATTTTCGAAAGAGGCGAGGAGCTTTCCGGTACCGTACAGCGCTTTCAAACGATCATAGATGTGCTGAGCAGAAGGTGGAGATTGTTTCTTTCCATTCATTTTGTTGTCAGGCGCCCCCACGGTAAGACCGGCACGGCCTGAATTATTGTCAGCGGTTGCATTCAATTAGGCCTCGAAATCTTTAGGCCGCCTTTTTCGATTTTCATCGGAAAGCGCCCGTCTAGGTGGGCAGTGTTTCTTAACTTATAAATTTCGATGAACCGTTCGCGTTTTTTACCTATTTCTTCCGAGCTTAATAAAATAACACCATCAACCACGGTTTCTTCCACTCCAAAGCGGCTAATCGCATTCGCTCCGTAAGGGATGTCTGTCGCAAAAAAACCAATTCCTTGCGCCATCTGGACGATGGTTCCAAGTTGGAATACCTTTTCTCGGACACTTTGAGGGTCGCTCATTTTATTGACGAAAATTGAAGCGGAATCGACAGCGATGCGTTTCGCACCCATTTTTTCAACACGCTCTTTCATCATTAGCAGGTGTTTTTCGATGAGGATTTCGGTTTGGGGAATAAAAACGATTTCGACATTCCCCTGAGAAATCTGAGATTCGATATCCCACCCCATGCCTCGCGCAGTGGCGATCAGTCTTTCGGTTGTTTCCTCGAATGAGAAGAAAATCCCTTTTTCGCCAAATTCCGAAGCTCCGCGGTAAATGAACTCTAAAGAGAGAATCGTTTTTCCCGTTCCCGCCACTCCGGAAATCAGGACGCTGGATCCGTAGGGTATTCCTTCGCCGAGAAGTTCGTCTATTTTAGAAATTCCGAGTTTCCCTCGTACCGGTCCATCGCCTTGATTCATGCGATCAGATTCGGGCAGCCGTCGAATGGTGACTTTCGGTGCATAAACTTTTAAGCCGGAATCGTTGATCGTAAACGTGTGTTCATCGCGGCTATGGTCCGTTCCCCGCATCTTGGTCACCTGAATCACACGCTGTTGTTCACCCGATTCAGACTTTTGCTTCAGGGAGATGATTCCGTCGACGATCGAAAAAAGTGGATTCGTCTCGAGGTCGTGGGGATTGAATTCTCCCAGTAAAAGCGCGGTGCATTCCCAACCCATGAGATTAATTGCGACTTCGTAAGAAAATTTTCTCAGCTCTTCCCGCGAGCGTGCAAGGTCTTCGAAAACCTTAAAGCTATCGATGATGACTAGGGAAGGCTTTACTCGCTTCACATGGGACATTAACAGATCGATTGCTTCACCCATTTTATCCGCGTGGAGAATATCCCCCAGATCGATGAATTCGATGCTGCCATCTTCGAGCTTCTTAGCGTCGAAGAAACTGAACTGCTTCAGATAACGTAATGTCTTAGCCGTTGGTTCCGAAAGGGTTTGGAAAAAGAGCACTCGTTTTTCCGGCGAGGCATTTTGAAACGCGACTTGTTGAGAGAGTATCGTTTTTCCGGAGCCAGGTGTTCCTGCAATCACCGTGAGATTATGGATCGGAAGTCCTCCGGAGAGAACTTCGTCTAGGTTTTTGATCCCGGTTGGAATCCGGATTTCACTTTTATTCGCGCTCATGACTGCTCTCGGTTTCGTACTTCACAGAGCTTCGGCAGGCTCTCTGAAGTAATTTTCAATAACTCACGGTGAAGCGGTTCGGTGAGGATGTCCGCGGTAATATTCCCAAAGACAGTGAGGAGTTGGACGAGGAGGTGACGAAGCGAATTTCGCACGTCCTCGATTCCGTAATCGGCGCTTCCCTCGGATAGGCGACTTGTATTCATTCTTTGCTCTTCGAGAGTGACCAACGCAAGTAGCGGGAATTTTTCTCGATTTTCATGAAGCACACGGTCGGCCACGACTTTCACGGTAATGCTACTCAGTGTAACGAGGCTTCGTTTCTCAATGGCCTGGATCGCAAATGCATAAATTTGGGCAATTTGGGCGCAGTCGAAACCCACGCAATTCCTGTCTTCCCACTCTTGTACTTGCTTGGCATGGCTAGGGTCTGAACGAACGCTCATTTGCGTAGAGTTTCCCCCATCGCTCCAAACGTAAAGGGCTAACCGCCGCTCAGCGCGCGCGAGCGTTATTCTGCGCAGAATTTGATAAACGGAGATTATTACGACGGCAAAGCGTCGGAGAGAGGGTAGAAGCCGCAACGCTCCGATGAACCGAGCGTTGAATTTAACGCGTGAAGTTGAAAATAGGGGATCTGCAAGTTCCTTCGACCATTTTTTCTGCTTGTCCTAAATACATAAAGTCTATTCAATATATCTAGCGCTCAAGATGAGCGCGGTCTTCTCAAGGAGTGAGAAAATGAGTTTTTTGAAATTTCGCGTCTTCCTTTTGCTTGTATTTGCTACCGCACCCGGTCTTGCTCTGGCGAATAATCTCCACCTCATTGATGAAGACAGCCAAACCGGATATCAAATTTATCGCTCCGGGAAGCCGAGTCGGGCTGACTTTAAAGAAATCTGCAATGCGGGAATAACCCGCATGATCGTCTTGAGTGGGGATGCGGATAAAGTAGAGAATAAATACGCGGCGGATTGTCCGAAGCTTGAAGTGATTTATAATAATCGGCAGTCGGTGAAGACTCCGCTCACGTCGACTTTTCTGCATCAGTTTGATGAATGGGTACGCGACGCCCATGAAAAGGGCATCAAAATTGCCTTCCGCTGTGATTGTGGATGCCACCGTACCGGTCGACTAGCGGCGTATTATAATATGAAATACAAGTCGATGGATGCCGAAACCGCTATTCGCGACATGAAGAAATTGGGAAAATTTATGATTTTTTATCCGAGCCTTCCGCCACAGGTTCGGGCCTTGAAAGACTTCATGGACGGAAAATCTTGCTCGCAGGAATCCGAGAGATGCGTCGACTATGTCTTAGGAAGCGACGATTATGCTTAGGTAAAACGGGCAGTTGCTAGAAGTTTATGAATGAGCCCGGCGCTTTAATTTAAAAATAATCTATACCCATAGTTTAACGTGGGTGTAGATTATTTTGTTTAGCCTAGCCGGCCTGTTTTCTGGTATGGGAACGCCATGAAGACCGCTTCTCGCTTGGAAAACAGGGTTAAACTTAGAGTGGAATACGCTTTGAAAATCGCAGTATTCCTGGCGCTGGTTCTTTGCGTAGGGAGTAACACCCTTGCGCTTGCGGGCGGAAAGCCTTTCCAGAACTCGGTGATTCTTTCCGGAGGTGGTTTCAAAATTGGTATGCACCTCGGCTTTTATCACGCGATGCTCGACGCGGGAATTTCTCCTGATCTCATCATCGGAACTTGCGGCGGCGGCATCACGGCCGGGATTATCGAGAAATTTCCGAATGATCCGAATGCTCAAGAAGACTTCCTCCTTTCGGAAAAGAGCTTTCACCTTTTAGGAAGCGTTGATAGCTCGCCGTTTGCAGAATTAGCGCCCCTCATCGGTACGAAGATCCAAGCTCTCGTCAATTTGAAGAAAAAGCGTTATCCAGATTTTGTGAAACGTTATGTATTCAACGTGCCCCAAGACCTGGGATTGTTCGGCGACCTAAAGTTCAGTCCGCGGAGTTCGACGAAAAATTTCGCCACGATCATTCAGGCAACAGAGTTCGACGGTGAAGCTAGGGACATCGTTCAGAGAAGAAAAGTTCGAGGTCGGGAATTTGCCCAAGTTTACTTTACGGATTCCGAAACGGCGAACGCTTTAGCAGGATTTGAATCGCCCATTTCTTTTTTAAATAAGAGCAGAATCCAAAGACAGACTCGAACCGTGAGCGATGTGAAAGTGGATGACGCTGTCCGAGCCGGGATGAGTGATCCTTTTCTGATGGCACCGAAGACGATCAACGGGAAAATTTACTTAACCGGCGGTACGGACGTTTTCCCTTTGGAAATGGCGGAGTACCTCTCGGAAAACGCGCACTATTTTTACCGCAACGGGCTTTCGCCGATCATGGATCGACTTTTTAAAGCGGTCTTTGGCTTCTTTATGGTGGAGAAAGTCTTCAAGGTGCAAAAAGACGATGAAACGTTGATGTGGGATACCGAGCTCACCAAAGAGGAAGCGTTCGAGCCGAAAATTCGCTTGAGCCAAGGGGGAATGGGGAGTGCCATTCCGGCCGGTTACGCGGATTACCACCGCCTCATGCTGGCCCAATACGAAAAAGGTTATTCCGCAGCCACGCGCCAGATTTTCGCACATCGCCACCTCAAACCCGCCGGTAAGTAAAAATCGCAACGAAGGATAGGCAGAGCGCCGGAGTCAGCGGTGCGATGAAGGGCGGAATCATGGAGGTGACTCCCAGCCGTTAGCCAGTGATGATGCAGGCATAGGTGGGGAGCATGATGGCAAGCGAAAGAAGTCCGGCATTCACGAGGGCTTTTCGGTTGCTTCGGCAACCGAGTCCTATCCCGATGGAGGCAAAGAGGATTGGAAGCAGGGGAGCGTAGCGCCGAATCCAAAGTTCGGTGAAAAGCTGCAGAAGTTTAATGCTCGGCCTAGGAACTTCCTGCGCTTCGATCAGTTCGTTGTAAGAGTAATTTAAGAAATTTCCAACCGCGCTATCAGATCCTTCGGGCGAACTGAGATTAATTTGAAAGGTTTCAAACTTCGTTCGGACGGTCTCATGATTTTTGGAACCATTTTCGTAGATTTCCCCTTTCCTGAGCCGCATCCTGATTCGGGAGCCAATTTTGGTCTCGACCCTCATGGGTACGATTTTCCCGTCGGGCGCCGCGATGGTCTTCGGCGAATCTTCTAGCCGATCATCGAAAATGAACACGTTTTTCAACCGGCGGGTGCTCATATCGACTTGCTCGGCATAGAGCATCAGTCCGAAAAAACTGGAGATGAAGGATACGGGAAGAATGGCATTGATCGGGGCCGTATTTGTCAGGCGGATCATCGTTGATCGCCAACGAATGGCGGCTTTCGGCGACCAATCGAGACTCGGGCCGAATGTACTGGCCGAAACGATGAGGGATAGGGCGACGACCGGCACGGTCATTCGGGCGACGCTGAGTCCGTTCGCTCTTATGGCCATAAATTCTCCATCACTCGACAGTCTTGCAAATGCGACGAACACGGAGAGTAAAAATGCGAAAGGCAGAACCAAAGGAAGAAAGTTCAAGGTGAGGTAGCCAAAAATCTTCGCGACGATGAGCAGCGGCGCGGAGTGCTCAATCAGGGCAGACCATTGCCTGAGTACTTGGAGCATGAGGAGGATGAAGGTGAAAAAAACCAGGCTGCCAATGAAAAGGCCGGAGGTTTCCGTAATCAGGTAAAGGTCGAGCAAACGAGGCCTTAAGCGCCTTCTCATTTCCCGGAAAGACCAGAAAATGTGGGAAAATAAATTCGCCATAAATAATCCTTTGAATTATTGTCGTCGTCCGGAAAGGATAGCAGGAAATGGGCAAACTCTATCGGGTGTCAGTCATCTTCGTTTTGTTTCTTTCCGTGGTGAGCCAGGCAAGCGCAGCCGGGAGTGAGTGGTACTTCTCATGGGGCTATAACCGCGACTTCTGGGCTCCGGGTGACATTCACATCAGCCAACCCAACCTAAAAAATGATTTCACTTTGCATCATGTGCGAGCAGTCGATTTTGCGCAGTGGAACGATTCAGGCTCTATTTTTAATAAGGATCTGACTGTCCCCCAGTTTAACTTCCGGTTTGGTTTCTTTCTTGAGCAGCAACACGAATGGGCACTGGAATTCAGTCTGGATCATTCAAAGTACAGTTCAGTCATCGGTCAGACTGCCCGAATCAGTGGTACGGTCGATGGGCTGCCCGTTGATGAAATGAAAACGCTCGACGCGGATTATTTTAATTACCGGCTTCATAACGGCGTGAACCACGTCATGATGAGTCTCGTGAAACGAACCCCGCTGTTTGGCGATTTGAATCAGCCGGGTAGTTTTTCGCTGCTGACGAAGGGGGGCCTCGGACTGATCATTCCTCACGCGGAAAGCACGATCATGGGAAAGAACAGCGATGTGGGCCCAAAAAAGTGGGGAAATATGCTCGGGACGAGCACCGGATGGTGGCAGTTAAATGGCTTCACGCTGGGGGCTGAAGTCGCGATTCGCTTCACGCCCTTTCGTCCACTCTTCCTCGAACTCTCAGACAAGCTCGCTTATGCGAAACTTTGGAACGTGCCAGTCTATCAAGGCCGCGCCGACCAGGTTCTCTGGATGAATTCGGTGCTGCTCGCGGTAGGGTTCACCTTTAACGATCACAGCGACGGACCTTAATCCGGTTTAGAAATCGATCGTGAGTCCAGCCCCATAGCGGCCTTCGGTGAAGAGGGGAGCCAGTGCGATGGATTTCGAATGATCGCGGTTAGACCACGACGGATCGAGACCGAACGCGTAGCTCAATCCGAGGGTGGCGCCAAAAATGACGTCATGAAGGTAGTGGGCACTGTCGTTGATACGGCTGATTCCGACAAAGGTCGCTCCGGCAAAGGCAGGTCCGCCAAACCACCAACCGTGGTTTCTTTGAATCACTCCGGCAAACGCGAAGGCGTTGGAGGAGTGACCACTCGGGAAGGAGAGTCGATCGCCATTATGCCGCGGACGCTGCTCGAAATGGAACGCTTTGATTCCAGTCGTGATG
>JACMQW010000086.1 GCA_014376785.1 Oligoflexia bacterium | reverse complement strand
ATTTCCATTACCTCGCCCCTTGTTTTCGACGGGGGAGTCGGGACCGAACTTTACGACCGTGGCTTTTACATTAATCGTCCGTTTGAGGAGTTAAATCTCCTCTCTCCCCGAGATGTGATCGCCGTGCATGAGTCCTACATCGCAGCCGGCGCGAATGTCCTCACGTTAAACACGTTTTCAGCAAACCAACCCCAGTTCAAAAAATTCGACATCGAAGAAAACTTAGGCCCTTTGATCGCTGCCGCACTCCAGTGTGGAAATACTGCGCGAACTAACGCAGGTAAAACGAGGCCGAAGTCTTTCGATATCGGAGCAGTCTCCCCTAATGAGAATGAAACGAGCGACTGCGTTCGCCTTGCGTTTTCCGTGGGGCCGATCGGGGAGCTGGTCGAACCGCTGGGTTCCGTAGGACTGGACGAGGCCCGCACAATCTATAAAAAAACAGCAAGCTTCGCCTTAGAAGCAGCGTCCGCATCCCCTGAAGAAAACGCATTCGAACTCTACATCTTAGAGACCTTCACAAACTTAAGTGAACTCGAAGCCGCCATTGACGGCATTCGGTCTGTCGATCAGGAACGTCCGATCCTCGCCTCGATCTCCGTGAAAAGTTCGCAGATCGAAATCCTCGCAAATTTTGCCGAACGAATCGGTGGTCGCTGCGACGTCGAACTTCTCGGGTTAAACTGTTCGGAAGGGCCGTCGGACCTCCTTTCATCCCTCGTGAAAATTCGAGGCATCACTGAAAAACCGATCATCATCCAGCCGAATGCGGGCACGCCTCGGCACGTGAATGGCCGCTACTTTTACATGACAAGTCCCGACTACCTCGCAAAATACGCGAAGCGTTTCGTCGAAAACGGTGCACAGGGCGTCGGTGGGTGTTGTGGAACCGGACCGGAGCATATTCGAGCGATCCGGGGCGCGATCAAGATGCTTGCCGCTCAAGCCGCGGGAGAATTAAAGCGCGCCACTCCTATCGAAGTGCTCAGTCCCGGTGGGTCCGAAGCGCGTGCCATTCTCTCTTCAGTGCACGATGCGGAACTCGTCGTTGAACTGAAATCAGTGCTCCTCTCGAAAATCGCTCGCGGTGAAAAAGCAATCACCGTCGAAATGATTCCGCCGCGCGGAACGAGCAGCGAAAAGTTTTTAGCCGGCGTGAAGCTTCTGCAGGACTCAGGCGTGGACTGCGTAAATATTCCAGACGGTGCGCGCGCGATGACTCGAATCGGATCGCTTCACATGGCAAGTTTCATCACTCGTGAAACCGGCGGAAAAACCACCGGAATTCCGCACTTCACGACGCGCGACCGTAATTTGATCGCGCTCCAATCCGATCTTCTCGGCGCAAGTCTGAACGGAGTGCACGACCTTCTCATCGTGACCGGCGATCCGCCGAAGCTTGGAAATAATCGCGAAGCGACTGCCGTCTACGACATCGACTCGATCGGACTGACTTACCTCGCGAGTTGTTTAAACCGCGGGGTTTCTCCGAATGGAGACGTGCTGGGCAGCGCGACCCATTTCGGAATCGGAGTCGCAAGCAACCCGACCGCAATCAACATCGATCTCGAGTGGAAGCGTTGGAACTATAAAGTCGAAAGCGGCGCGCACTACGCCGTCACGCAGCCGATTTTCGACCCAGATAAGATGAAGCGGTGGCTTGACCGGATTTCTAAAAATCACCTTCCGCATTTAGTTGGGATTTGGCCGCTGGTGAGCCTTAGAAACGCTGAATTCATGGCAAACGAAGTTCCAGGCGTGCACATTCCGGGATGGGTTTTATCCGAAATGGAAAAAGCAGGGGATAACCGAGCGGAAGCAGAAAAGCGCGGAGTCGAAATCGCAATGCGCGTGATGGAAGAACTCGCGCCGCTTTGCGAAGGGTTCTGCGTGAGTGCTCCGCTCGGCCGCGTGTCGATCGCTTTAGACGCGCTCACCGGGATGATCACACCGAAAGCCTCACTCGATGCGCATTAAGGTCGAGACCCAGAGTGATGCACTCGAATTGAATGTTCCATCCGGCGGACGTTTGCTCGATTACCTCTCGGAAGCAAACGTCGCAATCAACGCCGCGTGCGGCGGAAACGGTACGTGCCATAAGTGCCGAGTGCGCGTGAAAGAAGGATTTTCAGCGGTCAGTCCAGCGGATCGAAAGGCCTTTCGCGCAGATGAGCTCGCGCTTGGATGGAGGCTTTCTTGTCAGGCTCGGCCGAAAACGAATGTCGAGCTTGAGATCCCGGTAATCGAAAACTTTCGAACGAAGCCTCGGATTGCTCTCCACAAAGCGGTCCAGACTTTCACCGTTTACCCTGCGAGTGATTTCCGCGTGGTGTGTGACCTCGGGTCTACAGGCGTTGCAGTCGCTCTGATTCACCGAGGAACGACGGATCCAATCATCGAGGCGCATCTTTTAAATCGGCAAGTTCGGTACGGTGCTGACGTGATGACCCGACTTGCTTCGGCGCAGAAGTTAGGACTCGAGCCCTTAAGACAAGCGATGGTCGAGACGCTCACTAGCTGTCTGAAATCGATCGCCCAAGCCGCGAAAGAAAATGGCCTAGGCGATATTTATGAAGTCGCTCGGTCTGCTGGAATTTTCACCTCCGGAAATTCCGCGATGACGACTTTTCTACTCGGATGGCCGATCGAGCAGCTCGCCGTTTCTCCCTTTCAACCTCATTCGCTCGATGCAGGCCTGACTTCGCTTCCCGATCACACGGAAATTCGCACGCTGCCTTTACTCGCAGGGTTTGTCGGTGGCGATACGGTCGCGGGAATTTTAGCGATCGAAAAGAGATTTTCGCCTCCCGCGCGTTCCTGGATGCTCGTCGATATCGGAACGAACACCGAAATCGCGCTCTACCGCTCCGATGCGGGCGGGGGTGAGAACGAAGAAGAACTCTGGTTTTCGAGTGCACCGGCAGGCCCAGCATTTGAGGGCGGAAATATTTCCCAAGGCATGCGCGCAGAAACCGGCGCGATTTCTCGGGCGAATTATTCCGCGGATTCAGGTTGGTCGCTCGCGACGATCGGTGGAGACATCCCGCGCGGCATCTGCGGCTCGGGCCTCATCGATATTCTTCACACCGCCGTAAAGGGGGGCCTCATTACGAGTGACGGATACCTCCCTGGCGGACGACTCGAGCTCACGCCGACGGTCGGATTACTCGCGGACGATATCCGTGAGTTCCAGCTTGCGAAGTCCGCGACGCGTTCGGCGATCGATCTTCTGATCGAGCGTGCGGGCACGACGCCTGACCGAATTTACCTCGCCGGGACGTTTGCGCAGAATTTGGTGCTCGAGTCAGTTTTAGGCGTCGGACTTCTGCCCACCGGCATTCCGGTCGAGACGATCGGGAATGGATCGCTCATGGGAACGGCGGAATACGCATGGATGACCGATGAGGAGCGGGCGACGATGCTCGCGCGACTGGAGCGAATCCGAAAGCCAATCGAGCTCGCGCTTCAGGATGACTTCCAAGACCATTTCGTCAAAAACCTAAATTTTTAGTGTCCCGGGCGATAATGCCACCAATAAACGTCTCGAGTTTGTCGTTTAATGGTGGCATTATGAGATTTATGCCCCATTTGAGAGCCAGGCACGCGATTAGTCAGTATTTGAAGCTTAAGTCGTTTTGGCCAGTCGTAGGCCTGCTAGGGCCTCGGCAATCCGGTAAATCGACCTTTTTGCGCGAGTTTGGCGGACTGAGTTCACTCACCACCCTCGATGACATCCGCTCGAGGGAAGAGGCGAAGCATTCCCCATCGGAGTTTTTGGCCAAGCAATCGGAGCCGGCCGGAATCGACGAAGTGCAAAAAGCGCCCGCTCTGTTTGATGCGATCAAACTAGAAGTCGACCGTCGGAAGCGGCCCGGACGCTTTATCTTATCCGGCTCCACTCAGTTTTCGTCCCGAGTTGGAATTCGCGAGAGCCTCACCGGAAGGATAGGCAGCCTGGAGCTTCATCCGATGAACCTCTCGGAGCTTGAAGGAGCCAGTCAAAAGACGGCGTCCTCTTCTCGCTTCTCTTCAGATCTTTTATTCAGACGTGCGCTCGCTGGCGGAATGCCCGTTCCTGCTTTCATGCGCGACGAAGAACAACGAAAACTCTACTGGAGTTCCTGGGTCGAGACGACCGTATTGCGAGATCTGCCCGCTCTTTACCGCAGTGGCTTCGACACCGAATTTGCGTTCGGTATCCTGAATCGGATGGGCGCGGTTTTACGGGAAGGGGAGTTGCCAACGCTTCGGCACTTCGATGGACCAGCGAGAAAAGTACGCGCGGCGCTTGAAACGATGGAGATTCTCTTTCTGCTTCGACGGATTACTTGCCATGCTTCGGGAGTTGGAAAAGATGCGTGGATTTTTATGGATTCCGGGCTTTCCGCATTTTTAATGGGAAATATCCAGGGCGCAGGGGCGACGCTTTCGATCGTTCGGCATTTTATTTGGAATGAATGGTCATCGCATCATGCCTACGCGGGGAAACGCCTGGCGCGCGTGTATTATAAGTCTGCAGTGGGAACTCCAGTCGATCTCATCTACGACTCTATTCCCTACCGGATCGTGGGCTCAGCAGAAGGATTAGCCAGGCGCCGCGCATGGGAAGAACGTGCACTCGCAGGCGCGATGAAAAAACTCGGAAGTAAGATCGGGTTTTTAGTCGGGCCGACCGAGGTTCCTGAGTTTCCTAAAAAGGGAACAGGGATCGGAGTTTTGCCTTGGGCTTGGTGGAGTTGAGAGTTCACACCCAGAGTTAATCGCGGGCAAAATTTTTCGCTGCAGCTTTGAATTCTTTCGAAATTTCGGAGCTATCTGCTACTCGGCTCCAAAATTCTTTTGCACTCCGGCTCGCTTCTTTCCAAACTCGAATGGTTTCTGGAGTAGGAGTCGGACGAGACCAGAGAGAGTAATCTGGCAACCTCTCTTCATTCCTTGGCCTGAAAGTCATGGGAAGGAGATCGTAAGTCGGAGTGAGTTTCAACTTAGCGCTAGGATTTAAGAAATCTGAAAAAAATGACAAATTTCCAAAATGCCGATCGTCATTTCCGATGAGCATTCCGAGAGCTTCTTGGAAGAGGATAGCGTCGCGCGTCTCCGGGTCGATTATTTTTTCACTGAGCAAGTTTTCAGCGGCCTGTGACCAGTTTCTCGGGCTGTTTAAATACTCATGAACGATGCTAAAAAGGCTGATCACACCGACTCGACCTCCGGCTTCCGTCCGGTCGAATCGCTCCACCTCTAAAAATGCTCGGTCATCTTCCAGGAAGTATCGATTTTTCGTACCGACGAGCGTAAGAGCGATGCTTTCAGCGGCGAGTAGATCTGCCCAGCGCGCACCGCTAGGAGTCGAGATCTTCGGTGAAAATTTCACGATGGATCGTTCAGTCGTAAACTTCGGGTGCTCGCCGCCAGCAGAGCTTCCGCCGATGTCCTCGCCTAAAAGATTTTCTGCGATTTTTCCGTATCGGACCGACTTCGGTTTTTTTAAACCCGCGGGCTTTTTAGAGAGCCAGCTCTCAAGCGATTTTTTTCCGATGATCAGATTCCCCGGAAGGTCCTCACCGCGCGAGGTAATCGCAGTTAAGGTGTGGTTATCCGTCCAGTCTTCTATTTTTCTCGGTAGCTCTAGTTCTGGGTGCCGTTGGGTAAAGATTCGACCGAGATATCCCTGAGGGCGGAGGTCTTCTGTGAAGTAGGGCAGGCCTGGAAAAACTTGAAACCGGCTATCCGGCCCTTCGACGATGAAGCCCCGTTCTGAGATCGACTGGAGCTGTCCGACTTCTTCCACCTCACCGAGGGTCGAAACCCGGTAAATCGGATGCTGCGCCGGGTGACCCTCGATCGTCCGATGGCGAGCGTAGATAGAATTTCGCTTGCCTCCGAAACGCTTTACGTCCGGTTGCGCACCCACTAACTGAGATAAGCGAGACTGGGAAATTCCCAGAATCCTTTGGAGATCTTTGCCAGATTGGGGGCCTGAGTACAGCGCGTGGAGAAGGGCTTCTTCGCTCGATTTTTTAGCCATTAACTAATGATAAAACAAGAGATATCCAGAGTGAACAATTTTTATTTATATAATAATATCAGTAACTTATATAAAATATGTCTTGATTAATGATTTATAAATTAATGATAAATTTAATAATAAAATGTTCAGATTTCGAGCCTGTTCTGAGCTAGGCCGAAGAAATTTATTCTTTATCGAGACTTCTTCCGTCCCGCCCGGACGCGATAAAAACGAGCACGAGTATTCCCTGAAGCCACGAT
>JACMQW010000085.1 GCA_014376785.1 Oligoflexia bacterium | reverse complement strand
CGTCCACTGTGTGGCGCGTCGAACCGGCGCGAGGGCCGGCTCCCTTCCACCTTTCTCCTTCGCAGCGGAATTTTCGGCAGAATCGTCTTTGGGGGTCGGAGAGAATAACTTCTTCTCTGCCATTTCTCGAGCCGGATCATTCCGACTGATCCATTCGTTTCCTAATAATTTTAGAATAGCGGCGGGATCCGCGTTTGTACGGTGGGCAGAAAGATTCTTCACCTTTTCCCATGTCTCCACCAATTCCTCGTCCATCTCGATGAACAGTTTTAGCTTCGGCTTTTCTCCTTTAGCCTCCGCGAGCCTTGCGTCCACTGCACGTGAAGAAAGGTTTTCCATGGCCAGAAATAAATCGCGCTTTTCAAAGGTGCTCGACTTTTTTCCGCTCTTCGCTTCTTTTCTAAAATGGATTTGCACCTTTGCAACTGCGGACACTGAAAGCGTTCCCGCTTCGACCAGGCGCTTCACCTCCGGGACTTCTTTCAAGGCTCGCATCGCCTGAATACGCTGAAAGGCTTGCGCATCGGTAAACCCGAGCTCCGGCACGCAGTAAGGGTAAAGACCATCGTATTTTAGCTCGCTGTAAACGCGGCGTTTTTCCACTTCGAACAACAAATCTAAAATAGAAACTCCAATCCGTCTTTCGGTGGAGACTGATTTTTTCAAACGACGGAAGAGAACTTCATTTTTCATCCCTTACAGCTACCATGGCATTTTTTGCGTTCACTTTTCCGAAGGGTCGCGAAGGTTTAGCGTGCCGCTTCAGAGATGCGACGTTATCCGCAGGTTTGATCTACGTCGGAATGAACGAAGCTTCTGAAACTCCCGCTTTTTAATGGCGTAGTGACGTGCTGAGGGCCACAGAAATTTCGTCAACTAGAAATTGGCGGTATTAATTTTTTCAACAAGCGAATTGGAAACGCTCGGCATTTCCGAAGTAATCTGCTTTTATGGAAGCTAATAGATACTGCTTGCTCAGATTGAAATTCCTCGTTTGCTGACCGATTTAACGGAATAACCGTAGTATTACGAAATAATTTTTTACAGTTGAACCGTTATGAAAATTTTCATCTTGATCCTTGCCTCTCTGCTGCTCTCGACCATCGCGAACGCCACCCCAAGCGTAAAAATTCAGCCCGCTTTCATTCTCGGCCTTTGGGGGTTTGCATCGTTCGATAGGGGGCATTTCGGATCAAGCGCAATTGAAGAAGCATACCGCACCAGCAGCGTTCGAACTCCCGAGAAAAACCAATTGTTAGAAACTGTTCGCGACATCGCGCGCGTCTATTTCGAGGGAAATTACCCATTCCCGAATGCAGCAGAGGGACGGGACGAACAGAGTTGGGACGTGTTTGCCCATTTCGCATCTCAAAGCGCACGTTCAAAAAACCTCGAGGAATTTCGGAGTCGCACCCAGGGACTTATCCCTACTCTGAAACATCAGGAGCTTTTTCGGGCTCTCGAGAAACTTTCTCCCGTCTATGATTCGCTCATCTGGAAGCCCAACCTCGGACAGTTGAAAAAAGACCAATCGCGAATGGAGTCTTTAATCAAAAAATCCGGATTCGAAAAAATATTTGCGGCACAAAAAGCTTTCTACCGCGCCAACTGGGACGACAAAGGTGCTTTCAACATTCGCATTGCGCCAATTCCGGCAAAGAGCGGAGCAACTCACGCAACCGTTATCGGCGATACGGGCCTCGTCCAATTTCTCCAGGGTGAGAAAGACCTAGAAGGACGTTTCGGTGTCATTTTACATGAACTCGGACACTCGCTTTACTCCTCTGAGTCGCCAGAATTCCAAAAAGAGATGGCGCTTTGGTTTACGAGCAGCAAAAGTCCAACCGCACATTTTGCTTACAATGACTGGGAGGAGGTTTTATCCACCATCACAGGGAATGGATGGGCGTACGAAAAAGCAGCGGGAAGGATCGATGCGGGCGAATGGTACCAAAACCACGAATATAATGGCTGGGCAAAAGGTCTCTATCCTCTGGCGAAAACTTACTTTGAATCAAAAAGACCGATCGACAAAGAGTTCGCTGATACGGCGATCGCACTCTTTCAAACTCTCTTTCCAGACGCGGCGAGAAGGCAACGCCGGCTACTGCGGAATGCTCTACTCATCAGCGATGGAACCTTCGGCAGTTCTCTTGACTTGACTAAAACTTGCCTCTCACGAGGGCGGTGGATTCATCACTGCACGGCAGATATTTCATTTAAAAAAGACGAAGTGGTCGGTTCCTTAAATCAAAGCGACCATCGTAAAGCGCTCGTCATCGTGGCTCAACCCAGAGAACTAGAGAAATTCGCCGCTCTTGGCATACCGCAGCTGAAGGAAATGGCGAAAGGCATCGATGCTGTTCCAGGATATGCTACGGCGCTCGATTCCGAGGGACGCCTAATCCTCGTCATCCAAGCTAAATCGCTACTCCAATTTTCAGAAATTTTTGCCCAGGTGAACCCGGACGACGCCACTCCCTTAGGAAACCACTTTACCCCATATTCCCTCGTCACCCTACCCATTAACAAACCTTAAGACCGCGGCCCCGACTCCCGTTCTCAAAAATCCCACTCTTGATTCTTCGCTTAATTGTTCTACATTCTTTTCTTAACCCAAACGAATGACCTCAGGAGAGCGTGACGATGATTCAAGTAACGGGGCTGACGAAGCAATATGGCCCGCGAAAAGCGATCGACAATCTGAACTTTGACGTCAAAAGGGGCGAAATCGTCGGATTTCTCGGTCCCAATGGTGCGGGTAAAAGCACGACAATGAAAATCATCACGGCATTCACCCCCGCCTCCGAGGGAACCGTCGTCGTGAACGGGCACGACGTGTTCGAAGAACCGATCGAAGTGAAACGCGCGATCGGCTACTTGCCGGAAAATCCACCGATCTACATGGAGATGACCGTTTCGGATTATCTGGAATTCGCGGCTCGGTTAAACCAAGTGCCGAAGAACCTCCTGAAAAGACAAGTCGACTGGGCCCTCCAAAAAACAAACATCGGCGACGTCCGCGGACGCATCATCGGTAACCTCTCTAAAGGGTACAAACAACGCGTCGGGCTCGCGCAGGCTCTCGTTCATAATCCCGCCGTCCTCGTCTTGGACGAGCCGACTGTCGGTCTCGATCCCAAACAAATCATCGAAATTCGCGAACTCATCAAATCTCTCGCAGGTGAGCACACCATCATCCTCTCTTCGCACATTCTACCGGAAGTCACGGCGACCTGCGGTCGGATCATCGTCATCAATCACGGCAAGATCGTCGCTGAAGACACGATCGACGGGCTCACGCTGCGTTTGAAAAAAGGTTTATTACTCCAGATGACCGTGAAAGAAGCGCATGCGGAAGGCTTAGCTGCAATTCGGGCGGTCCCCGGAGTTCTCGGCGTCGCCGCGACCGGACCGAAGCTCGTCATCGATCTCGCGCCGAACCAAGGCGAAATTAGGGACTTAGTCGCCCGCGCTGCGGTCGAAAAAGGAATGGGCATCCTCGAATTCGGTTCGGAGAAAGTGAGCCTGGAAGAAATCTTCCTCCAACTCACCACCACTGAATCCGACACCAGTCTAATCGACCCCAGTTCAAAAGGAGTAACCTCATGAAGGCATCGAACGTCTGGACAATCGCGAGGCGCGACTTCCGCAGTTACTTTAACACTCCCGTTGCGTACATCATCCTCGCACTCTTTCTCGCAATCATGGGCTATATGTTTTTTAACATGCTCGCGTATTTCAACGAGCAAGCCATGAATTACCAAACCTATAATATGGGAAAAGCGATGTCGATTTCCGAGGGCGTGATTCGCCCTCTTTACGGGAATATGAACGTCATTCTCCTCTTTTTCACTCCAGCAATCACGATGCGGCTTTTCGCCGAAGAGCGAAAAAACCAAACCATTCAACTCCTGATGACTGCGCCTGTCAGCCTGACCGATATCGTTTGCGGAAAATTCCTTTCCGCCGTTCTTTTCGTCGCCGTCATGCTGGGAGCAACCCTGATTTATCCCGCGGTCGTGATGATCTTCGGGAATCCCGATGTCGGTACGATCGCCACTTCTTTATTGGGCACTTTTTTCCTGACTTGTTGTTTACTCGCGACGGGAATTCTCTTTTCAGCGATGACTGAAAACCAAATCGTTGCGGTCTTCCTCACCATCTGTGTGAATTTTTTACTTTGGATCATTTCCTGGTCTGCCTATTCTGCCGGCCCGGTCTGGAGCGATGTCCTCATGCACCTCTCGCTGATTAATCACTTCATGCCATTCAGCCAAGGAATCATCTCCACGCCGGATGTCATCTACTTTATTTCTTTCATTTTTCTCGGTCTCTTCCTGACCCACCGAGTTCTTGATTCGTACCGCTGGAGATAAGTCATGAAATCCGTTTCACCTAAATCAAACCTGACCCCCGCCTTATCTGCCGCCACCCTTCTGTTCTTCTTCGCTGGACCGATTGTTCATACGGCCTTTCCCGAACGGGCTTGGGCCACATGGGTACTGGCGACTCTCTTCATCGCCTCTCTCGGAGGACTGGTGTGGAACCTACGCGGGAATTTCAATCGGCGCACGACGCTTTTCGGATTGAATAGCGCAACGATTGTTCTCCTCGTGGTCGCAATGCTCGGAGTGATCAACTTCATCGCGGTAAAGTACCCAAAGAAAATCGATTTGACTAAAAACCAGGTGAATACCCTTTCAGATCAAACGAAGAAAGTCTTTCACGGACTCACCGTCCCGGTGAAACTCATCTATTGGGCGAAGATGGAAGAGCGCGAAAAAGTTCGACCTCTTTTCGAAAACCTGAAAAGCCTCTCCACGAAAGTAGAAGTCGAATATCTGGATACGGTGAAAGAAATCACGCGCGCTAAGCAAGCAGGCATTCGACAGGACTCAACCTTGCAACTCACCGTGGGTACTCGCGACACGAAAATTGAAGTGCCGAATGAAGAAAAAATCACGAACGGAGTGATTAAACTTCTTAAGAATTCATCCCCGTTGCTTTGTGCGGTCAGTGAGCACGGCGAAAAGGATTTTGATTCGAACGCAGCTGATGGGTACGAGCTCGCGAAGCAAACGCTGATCAAACAGAGCTACGGAGTTAAAAAAATCAATCTGATCGCAGACGGAAAAATCCCTGCAAGCTGCTCCGTACTCGCGATCATCGGTCCGACGAAGGCATTCTTCGAGCCGGAAGTGAAATTGGTTCGTGATTACTTGGCAAACGGGGGTGCGGCTGTTTTTGCACTGGACCTGGACTTGAAAGGTGAAAATATCGACGCTTCTCCAGAACTCACGAAGCTCCTCACCGAATGGGGAATCGAGTCCGACCAAGCACTGGTCGTCGATCCCGTTTCTCAAGTCATGCGGTTAGAGGCGACTGTTCCGATCATTCCGACTTTCTCTAAAGAAGTTTCGATCACGAAAGACATGCAGGGAAATACGGTTTTCCCACTCACTCGTTCTTTCCGAATCGGACAGAATCCGAGACCCGGTTTAAAAGTTCAGTGGCTCACGCAGACCACGCCGAACGCCTGGGGCGAAACCAACATCGCTGGGTTGACAAAAGGGACTGCCACTTTCGAAAAAGGCAAAGACCTTCAAGGCCCTCTTTATACCGCATTAGCTGCTGAAGGGAACTCCGCGAGTTCTGTGGGCGCGGAGAAGAAGAAGACTCGAATCGTGGTTTTCGGTACCTCACTTATTGCCGCAAATCAGTGGACCCGATTTGGAAATAACCTCGATCTCTTCGCAAACTCCGTAAGCTGGCTACTCGAGGACGAAAGTCTCATCTCGATTCGCACAAAAGATGAAGCAGGCGGGACCATTCAACTTTCTGCGATTCAAGGGGGCCTCATTCGTTTGCTTACGGTGATGGTGATTCCAGGAATCATGTGCCTCACCGGCATTCTCGTCTGGCTCCGCCGTAAGAAATTATAAAGAGGGCCTTATCATGCAAACAAAAGCTCCTCGACCCATCGTTCCGCTCTTACTCGCTGCCGGATTGTTTGCCTTAGGCGGAACGACTTATTGGCTTGAGTATGGAAAAAAGCCGCAAGATGAAGCGAACCAAGCAGCGGAAAAAAAAGTTTTCGACCTAGGCAAAGATCCTATCCGTGAGGTCTCGCTACAAGGGCATACGGAAAAATCGACTCTGGACGTGAAACTGGGCTGCGGGGTCACAAATGAAAACCTCTGCCAAGCAGAGAGCACTTCAAAATGGGAAATGCTTTCTCCTCTTAAGGCGAAAGCGGACGATGTGACCGTAAATAGCTTGGTAAAAAATATCGCGGGCATGGCCGCGTCCGAACGGATCGACCTTCGATCAGAGACTGCCGAGAAACGTGCGGTGATTCTCACGGATTACGGGCTTTCGACTGGCCAAAGAAGCGACATCAATACTCGGAAAATTCGCTTTAGCCTTTCCAACGGAAAGACGCGAACGGCTTACTTCGGTGTGAAAAACCCGATTTCAGACGGAATTTTCGCGCTCCTGGAAAAAGACGGCAAAGTGGACGAAAACCTCGTCTACCTCATTCCGGATTGGCAACTTTCGGTGTTCGAGCAGAAGACGTCCTACTTTCGCGATAAGCGACTCTTCAGCCTGAATGAGAAAGAAGTGTCTGAGCTTGAAATCACGAGTCCGGATCAGTTCAAGGGAACGCTCCGCTTAAAAAAACTGCCCCTGAATGATTGGGATCTGAAACTCGGTTCACAGAAAGCCGCAGGCGATTCAGACGCGGTTGAAGGCGTCCTATCCGGGCTCTCTTTTCTCTCCGCGAAAGATTTTGTTTCTGAAAACAAGTCGTCCGAGGACGCCAAGAAAACTTTAGCTGGCTCACGAGAAGTTTACTCAGCTGTGATTCGAAGCGGAGCAAACATTAAGACCCTTCACGTCCGCGAAAAACTGTTAAAAGCTAAGGATTCATCCGGTGGAAAAATTCTTTACGCCTTCACAGACGGACAGGATCCTCTGGTAGAAATTGATCGCGCGAATTTTGAGAAAATAAATCGGAGCTTTCAAGATTTCCGCGTCACCAAACTCATCCCGACGACCCAACGTTTTTCATTTTCGACGATCACAGTTTCTCGGAAAGGGAAAAATCCTTTCCACTTCACCCTGGAAAAAGATGCGGGTGCCTGGATGCTAGAAGGAAAAGCGATTCCCCAAAACAAGGTGGAAGCGCTTTTAGACCGGCTTTCTTCTAAAGTGGTGAAAGAATTTTCCAGCACACCTTCATCGCCAAGCGGGGATGCCCTCACGCTGAGCTTCCATGATGCGAAAGAAATTTCGCTGGTTCTCGAATTCTGGAAAGTCGGAGTAAGACTTTACGTTCGAGACCCTCGTCATTCCGGACCAGAAACCTGGGAACTGATGTCGGACTTGGATCCGCTGCTTCCGTGGAATGAGGCGGACTTCACAACCGTTAAAAAAGGAAATGGTTCATGATTGAAGCGCCTTCTGATCCAGTAGCAGAGTTCGGTCTCAGCGCTCCGCCCGAACGCAGGCGGAATCCGATTGTCCTTTACTTTAAAACGCTGAAAGCGCTGCTGACTCATCCGACTGATTTTTTCCGGAATTTAAACCGACCTACCGGAATTGCAGGACCTCTGCTTTTCGGAATGGTGACGAACTGGATTGGATCCGCTCTGGAATACCTCTGGTTTACGGGATTCGGCAAAGCGTTCGGGAATCGGATTTCTGACATCTTCCATGCCTTGGACAAATCTTCTGAAATCGATTCGAGCGGTCAAACCGGCCGCATTCTCGCCATGCGCGAAACGATCCTCGACTGGATGTTTGGAGTGGGCGCAGTGCTCATCGATCCCTTCAAAACATTCCTGCAGATCCTCTTTCTTTCTGCCTTTGTTTGGGTCGGGGCCAGGTTGTTTGGAAGTTTATCGAAACCGGACGCAGAGTCCCGAATGAGCTATGAGAGCGCCGTGTCCATCGTGGGATTTTCTTTGGCCGCTTCGATCTTTAAAGGAATCCCGATTCTGGGTGGACTGATTGCGGGATGTTTCACCGCCGCGATCGCCATCATCGGAGCCTCTGAAACGTACCGCGTCGGAACCGGACGAGCGATCTTGATCGCGTTATTCCCAGCCGTTCTTTTCTGGTGAACGATTCTGGCCGGTCTGATCGCATTCGTTTCCGCGTTTGCTTATTTTTTCGCTCATTAGGTTATTGCGCGGGGCGCGTACCTTTCCAAACGGAAACCTCTTTGATAACCCTTCTCCATGCTGTTTCACTCCCTGCAGGGCTGCATCGAGGTTGTTTGCGGAAGCATGTTCAGCGGAAAAACCGAAGAGCTGATGCGTCGGGTAAAGCGCGCCCAATTCGGCCGCCAAAAGGTCCAAGTCTTCAAACCAAAAATCGATAATCGCTACAGTGAAGACCATGTTCAGTCCCACGACGCGAACCGGATTCACTCCATCCCGGTCGAAAATGCCCGGGACATTTTAGAAAAAGTCGATGACAACACCCGGGTGGTGGGTATCGACGAAGTCCAATTTTTCGATGACTCGATTATCGAAGTCTGTAACAAGCTCGCCTACCGTGGCGTGCGCGTGATTTGTGCCGGTCTCGATATGGATTTTCGCGCTCAGCCTTTCGGGCCGATGCCGAAATTGCTCGCGATTGCTGAGAATGTGACAAAACTTCAGGCGGTCTGCGTTCGGTGCGGACTGCCGGCATCGCGGTCCCAAAAAGTAGAGGGTGATGAAAGCCTCGTCGCAGTCGGCGCAAAAGGGATGTACGAAGCCCGTTGTCGTTTTTGTCATGAACCGAATATCGCGAACCTCCCGGAATTTTCCTCCTTGGGACTGACGTCGCAGAAGAAAGAAGATGACGAAAATTCGCGATCGGCAATTTGAAAAGATCGAGTTTCGTCTTTCTGAGCTCGAACACCACTATGGTCCGAACGTGCATCTTTTATCGGATCCGTTCCTCCTTTCCTTGCTCGCGAGACTCTGCGCAAACGAGACCGTCCAGCCTGTAATAAATGAGTTGGTCGGTTCGATCTATTCGTCGCTGATGAATACCGTGGTTGCCCGCGAGTTTCCGACTCAAACCGTGAGCATCGCGACCCGGATGTCCGACGCGCACCCGCAGGAAGCCGTCTACGTCGGCCCGAACATCGACTCCGACCAACCCGTGGTCACCGTGAATCTCGCGCGCGCGGGCACGCTTCCTTCCCACATTTGCTACACGGCTCTGAATTACTTCATGAATCCGAAGCGCGTGCGGCAGGATCACATTTCGATCGGACGGATTATGGACCACTCCTCTCGGGTGACCGGCAGCCAAGTCTCGGGCCATAAAATCGGGGGCCCCGTCGACGAGTCGATTGTGCTTTTCCCAGATCCCATGGGGGCGACGGGGGGAACCCTGGTCGAGGCCATTTCACTGTATAAGAGACTCGAGCCCGAAAAAGGCGTGGCCCGAAAGTACATTGCGCTTCACTGCATCGTGACTCCCGAGTATCTATTGAATGTCACCCGCGCTCACCCTGATCTGGTCGTCTATGCCGTACGACTCGACCGAGGCCTCTCGAGTGATAAAGTCCTGGCATCCAAGCCCGGCGAATTTTGGCGTGAAGAACGCGGATTGAACGAAAAACACTACATCGTCCCCGGTGGGGGCGGCTTTGGCGAGGTCATGAATAACGCTTATGTCTAATCCAGCAAATCGCAGCTCTGAACCGAAAGTCCTCATCTCCGCGGAAAAACTCGACGAGCGAATCGCCGAGATCGCCTCCGAAATTCAGAACGATTATCAAGGTCGAGAAATCGTCGCGATCTGCGTTTTGAAAGGAAGCTTCATTTTCTTTTCCGACGTTCTTCGGAAACTCGATCTCCCGATCCACTGTGAGTTCCTCGGCGTCTCGAGCTACGGGGATAAGAAAGTCAGTTCCGGGGAAGTGAAAGTCACTCTCGACATCAACGAACCGCTCGAGAATAAACACGTCATCCTCTTCGAAGACATCGTCGACTCAGGCCTGACCCTTTCATACATCCTAGCAAACTTGCGCGCGCGCCGGCCTGCCTCGCTGAAAACCTGCGCCCTCCTCATGAAACCGGAGTCGATGCGCGTGGAAGTCCCCGTCGAATACGTCGGATTCAAAATCGGACCCGAGTTCGTCATCGGTTACGGAATGGACTACGCCGGTAAGTACCGCGGTCTCCCGTACATCGGCTACCTAGAACCCGAACATTGATCAGCGAAGGAAGCGACTTCAGTCGCTGAACTGAGCGTGGTCAGTAGGCGGACCTCCGCCGTAACTGCCTGACTTTAAGTTTTGAAAGCAGTCTCTCGGTCTCACCGAAAGACTGCTTTCTTGTTTCTATCGAAGATACCGAATTCGACGCGCAAGATTCGGATCTTCTTCCATCGATGCGCAGGTGCCGTCGAGTCTCAACCTCCGCGCCCGCTCCATCGTCACGCCGAGCCGATACTGATCCACGCTGAAACACTCGGAAATGGGCGTTCCATCAGAGCTGATCACAGCCAAAGCACAGTCTTCGGTTCCCGCAATAATGCATCTTTCATGGCGAGGAATCGCGCACTTCCCCTCATTCCGCAGAGTGAGGATCTTCTCGAATCCGAGGCCCGCTTTCACCGCCTCTTCACTCAAACAGAAACTCAGCTTCTGACCGTCGGCATCCGTGATCACTCGAGTGCAATTAAATTTAGCGGAGTCGACTCGGCACTTTCCAGCGGCTAGAGCGAGCGGAGAGCTCAGCACCAGCGCGACCAGCACCAATCCCAGAAACGTCAGATTGTTTTGCAAGTTCTTCATTTACTGAAGTTTGCAGACAAACCGAAAAGCTCCGCCGGGGGCGTCGGGAGCTGGATTTGGAATACGCTCGAAGGTCCGGCTGATTACGAGAGTCCCTGCATGGTGAGGAACTTCACCGGGAAATCCGTAATGAATGAGGTCGATCGAGTAAACATCGCGATCTTCTAATTTTTCATGCGAAGCAGTGCTCACATGCATCCCACTTTCAGAAATGTCGGCGAGCTCTTTCGAACAGTTCGCGGCGATATCCAACAAATAGGCGGCATCTTCCGAAAAGGGTTTAACCGTCTGTGCAAATGCCGAAACAGAAATCAGAAAGCCCATCACGAGAAACGATTTATTCATCTCTCAAACCTATCTGTCCGAAGTGAAAAATGGCAAGCTTACGGATCCTATCTTTTCATTAATCGGGAGGTTAATCTCCTACCCTTGATGGAACCACGAGCAGAAAAGAATCCAACCGGACCTGAGCATCGGTAAAAGCGGCGTTCAGTCGCACGCGACGCTCTGTCCACCAAGCAAGCTCAAGTTCGCTCACTATTTTATTTTTCCCGCGAAGCGCCCGCAGCCGATCGAGTTCGAATTCGATTTTTTCATCCATCTTTCGGAGCGCGTCTCGCTTCATCAGGGCACAAGCATCGCTGGCCGTTTTTGCACCCTTATTCAGAAGACCGCGAATGCGCTCACTCGGAAGATTTCGGATCATCGGAACCATCCGTTCGCTCACCGGCGTGAGCGAAGTCCGGAGTTTATCCCAGTCCCACTCGGAGGTGAGGTCTTTTCCGGTCGCCTCTAAAACGACGCGGACCGGAGTGGGTGGAAAAAATTCATCCCCAAACCACTGAGCATCGACTGCAGAAGGCTCCAGCACAAACGCACATTCCACGATGAGTAAAGGATTCGCCCACGCCGCCACCGCCACATTTCCAAATTCCTGGCGCGCGATCGATTCGAGCGTTCCGAGCAGCATCGGATGGTCCCAGGTCATAAACGTTAAATCATTCCGCGCCAGCGCTTTCGACCGCGAGAAAGTAAAACTGATCCCATCCGATGGTAAACCGGGAACGTAAGATGCGTACTGACTCTGGCCTGGCTCAACGAACATCGAGTCCGAATCCAACGAATCCACCGTCAAACCGAGCGCATCGAATAGAGTGTCCAAGTAAACCTGAAGCTCGCCTGCGTTCTCGGCCGCAGAAATCTCTTCTCTTAACCGCAGAGATTCCACGGCATCGAAAGAATTCAGCTCGATCAGGCGATCACGACCGGCCTCGATGAGTTCGAGTTGGGCCAGGTAATCTTCGCGGGCAGATTTAAGGACAGTCTCGAAAGCCGTTTTCGGGGCATCGAGCTGACTGCGGTAATTTTCATAAATCGTTCCCGCCCCTTTCGCGGGTGAGGTAAACGACTCGAAAACTTCGTCGTGCCAGCGAAGGAGGCGTTCTTCCCGACTTCCTTTAACGAATGGAACGTGAATCGTGATGTCCGACTTCTGACCGATGCGATCGAGTCTTCCGATGCGTTGCTCGAGCGCGTCTGGATCTTCTGGAAGATCGGGAAGGATCAAATGACTGGCTTGTTGGAAGTTCCGGCCCTCGCCCCCGATTTCAGAACAAAGAAGGAAGTTCGCGCCTTTGGGATCTTCAAAAAAAGCCGCGTTTCGATCCCGCGCTATCGGAGAAAGCCCTTCGTGAAAGGCGACCGCCTTGAGGGCATACTCATCTCGAAGAATTTTTTCCCACTCCGTTACTTTTTTCGCGGAGTCACAAATCAGAAGAATTTTTTCTTTGCGATGTTCTTTTCCAAACGTTGCCAACCACTGAGTGAGTTCGCTTTGCGGCGCACCCTTCACCGCTTTTGGAAGGATGACTTTAGCCAACGTGCGCTTCGGAAATGCAGCATTCTCGAGTTGGACGACCGAGCGCGAATTTCTAAAATAAATCCGACCAGTCCCGTAATGATCGATCAGACCGAGCACAACCAGACGCCGATTTTCGGGAAGCTCGAGGTCTTGAAAAACCGCGTCCGGTATTTTTCCGTCTAGGAGAGCATGAATCGACTTTGAATCCGACGGCGTGATCTTCTTCGATGACGTCAGTTTTTCAGAAATTTTTACGATCAGTCGGTACTTATCGTGTTCCTG
>JACMQW010000011.1 GCA_014376785.1 Oligoflexia bacterium | reverse complement strand
GGCACCTTCACGGCGGTTCCTTATTATTACAAAGTCCGTGAGTACAGCGACTTCGAGTCTCGGGACCTATGGAGCTACGATCTTAGTCTCACTCCCGATGAGTTGAAGATGCTGGTCGGCCACATTTGGGAAGAGGGCTCTACATACTACGATTATTTCTATTTTACCGAAAACTGCAGCTACCACATGTTCACCTTGTTGGACGCGGCCGCGCCCAGACTCGGTTTGGCAAAGAGACTCGCTTACTACGTGATTCCTTCAGACACGATCCGAGTGCTGTATTCGGTTCCCGGTCTGGTCTCTCGCGTGACTTATCGCCCCTCTGTACTTTCTCAATTTCGTTATCGATTGAAAATTCTTTCGCCATTAGAAATCGAGGGGTTGGATACGGTGCTGAAGGCAAGAGACCCTTCTCGGCTGCATACTGGCTTAGCCCGAACGTCCCAAGCTAAGATACTGGATGCATTCTCAGACCAGGTCGAACTTTCTGCACCGAAAGAGCTTTTGCGGGATGGAAGTCCATCCCAAATTTTGAAACAAAAAATCCTCGTCCAACGTTCATCTCTCGGCGTGCGCAGCGAAACTTTAGAAGTTCCTGCGCCCCTTCGAAATGCCCCTCACCTTGAGCATGGCATGCGGCGATTATCATTAGGTTTCGCGAGTGAAGCAGGCAAAGGAGGAGCAGAGGTCATCGGGTATAAGTTGTCGATGCATGAATTACTCGACCCGGGAATTGGGTACCCGAGAAACATGCAAGTCGATTTTGGCCAGATTCGACTCCGGTACCGAAACCGTTCCGATACTTTTCGGCATGCTCTAGAGGTGGACGAGATAAACATCCTAAAGATGACTGCGCTCACTCCAGTCAATCGGTACTTCAGTACAAAATCAGTTCGGGCGGAAATCGGGTGGAAAAAGACGATCGACTCTGATTGTAGAAATCCAGAACAGCGATGCCTTCCCTTCAATGCCGAGTATTCCCCTGGATTAACGCTCGACCCCACTGGTCATGAAGACGTTTCGCTTTTCGCCTTTCTGGGGCCGCGACTGACGTTTACGCCGAATTATCAAGGAGTGAAGTTTCGCTTGGCTGCCGGCCCTCGTGTCGGAGCGCTCGTTCACTTTACGGATAACCTCAGGTTTATGGTTTCTTCAGAAGTGATGCTCAGGGCTTTCGCTGAAAGAGACCTCATGTTTTCAAATGAAGTGACGGTTCGCTATGGCTTCATGGAAGGGTGGGCTGTGGACCTTTCGGCAAAACGAGAACGTGATTTCAGCGAAGCGATGACCCAGCTTCATTTCTATTATTAAAATTTTTTTCGAAAAGGTTTTACCCGACATGAAGATCATCGCAGCGATTCTCCTTGGTTTCAGCTTAAACGGCTGCTCTTCCCTGCTTTTTCAGCCGTCGCGGTCTCTTTATTACGACCCAGCTAAGATGAATCTTTCATTCCAGGAGGTCTCTTTTAAGTCCTTGGATGGAACCACGCTCTCAGGTTGGTATTTCAAACACACCGATCAGCGGGAGAAACCAAAAGCCGTCATTTGTTTTGTGCATGGGAACGCTCAGAACATCAGCTCCCATTTCATGGCACTCACATTCGCACTGGCGAAGGGGTATGATTTTTTCGTATTCGATTACCGGGGATACGGTTCTTCCGCAGGGGAAGTAGAGGGACCTAGGGCCGGGGTCGAAGACACGATCTCAGGCTTACGTTACGCAAACGAACGCGCTCAGGAACTCGGTGTCCCACTTGCGGTTTTTGCGCAGAGCTTGGGGACCGCACTTGCTGTTCGGGCACTTGTAGAGGAAAAGGAGACTCTGCATCCCGCTTTCATCACTCTGGATAGTAGCTTTATTTCGTTTGAATGGGCCGGAGCGAGTGTTTTGTCCCAGTTTTGGTTAACGACCCCATTCCAACCTCTCGCATTCCTTCTACTCTCTGACGAATGGGCTCCAGGGCGACGAATTCGAGAATTAGCCCCAACCCCGATTCTATTCTTGCACGGTGAAGACGACCGAATCATCCGGCCGCGCTTAGGGCGGGAGGCCTATGAGGCCGCGCTTCCTCCGAAAGAATTCATCTTGGTGCCTGGAGTGGGGCATATCGGCGCCTTTTGGGGGGCTGACGGTGAGCGAATTCGCCGGCTATTTCTCGAGAAGATGGACCATTCAGTCGAAACGCCTTGATGAGGCGGAGGGCATCGGAATAGCGTAGCGTCTATGCTGCTTGAAGCTCGAAATTTACGAAAAAACTTTTCTCGGGGCGATCAATTTGTCGAAGCGCTGAAAGGCGTTAGTCTTTCGATCGAAAAAGGAGAGTTTGCATCCATCATGGGTCCGAGCGGCTCAGGAAAGAGCACCCTGCTTCACATGATCGGTGGACTCGATCTGCCAACGAGCGGCGAGGTGGTGATCGATGGAAGTGGGATCGAAAAGCTCGGCGATGATGAGCTTTCTCTCTTCCGCCGGAGAAGGCTTGGATTTATTTTCCAGTTTTTCAATCTTTTGCCCACACTTTCTGCCCTGGAAAACGTCGCTCTTCCTCATCTCCTCGATGGTAAAGCGATCTCAGAAGTCGAGCCGAAAGCGCGCGCGCTTCTGAAGCAGATGGGTCTTACAAACCGAATGGATCATCGGCCAGACCAACTCTCCGGGGGAGAGATGCAGCGAGTGGCAATTGCTCGCGCATTGGTGACGGATCCGATCTTGATTCTCGCAGACGAACCTACGGGAAATCTGGATTCAAAAACGGGTGAATCTGTTTTGGAGCTCCTGTCTGAAATGGCTCGGGAGAGGGGACATACCATTCTCATGGTCACTCACGATGCGAATGCCGCCTCTTATGGGACTCGGCTCATCAAACTTCGTGATGGATTAATCGAAAGTGACGCACCTGTCGTCAGACGAGGATAGTCGAAGCCAGATGAAAAATCTCATTCGATACGTCGCTCTCCGCCATTTGCAACTTCGTCCCGCCCGGACGATTCTCACGACCCTGGGCGTAGCCTTCGGAATCGCTCTTTACCTTGCGATCAGCATCATTAATCGGTCGACTCAGGAATCGTTTCGAGAAAATGTCGAATCCGTCTCAGGGAAATCTCAAATTACGATATCCGCTGGCCCGACCGGCTTTGACGAATCCAAACTTGAAACCATTCAAAAGGTAGAAGGCGTAGGCCACGCCGTTCCGATGGTCGAGGCACGGGCTTTTTTTCATGGAGCGACTGAAAAAGACGAGTCCCTCTACATCATCGGTGTTGACCTACTTCAAGAATCCGCGGTTCGAACTTACAAAACGACCGATGATAAAATCATCGATGATCCGCTGATCTTTTTGAACCAACCCGATAGTCTGGTCGTGACTAAAAAATTCGCCGCGGAGCGCGGCCTTACCATCGATTCTAAAATGGACCTCGCCACCACCAATGGCTCTAAGGTTTTCACCGTGCGGGGGCTTTTAGAGCCGGAGGGCGCAGCACGCGCTTACGGCGGAAGTCTCGCCATTATGGATATCGATGGAGCACGCGCCATTTTCGGCAAAGTGGGTAAGATCGATCGTATCGATATTGTGCCGAGTGAGGGCGTGGACCTCACTCGACTCGAGGAAAAGCTTCGGGAAAAGCTGGGCGGTGGATTTACAGTTGAGCGTCCTGAGGAGCAATCAGCTGCAACCGAGAAGATGGTCGCATCCTACCAGATGATGATTGCATTCTTTGGCTCGCTTGCCTTGCTGGTCGGACTCTTTCTAGTTTTTAATTCAGTCAGCATTTCAGTGGCGGAAAGAAAGCGAGAAATCGGTATCCTCCGCGCCCTTGGGGCTTCGCGGAATGGCATCTTAGGGGTGTTTGTTCTGGAAAGCGCGATGATGGGATTACTCGGCGCTTTTATTGGCTCCGGTCTCGGAAGAATCCTCGCCGACTTCATGGTGAAACAAGTCACTTATTCATTGTCCGCGCAATTTCACACGAACGTCCAAGCAAACCACTTGGAGCTGACTCTTTCCCAATTTCTTACCACGCTCGCATTGGGGGCGGTGACTTCCGCAATCGCGGCCTTTCTCCCTGCCCTGCGGGCCTCCCGGATTACTCCGTTAGAAGCGATGAAGTCGAGTGGACTCGAATCGAACCGGCAAGAACGGGGGGGGCAACGGGGCGTTATCTTCGGAGCCACCCTGCTAGTATTTGTCTACTTTTCAATGCGTTTTCAGTGGAACCGAATTTTTGCACCCATCGAACAGATCACTCAAGGCGCGAGCGTGCTAGGGGCGGCATTCTTCGGACCGGCGCTCGTGTTCTTAATGATCCGAGGTCTGAGGAAGGTGACTCGACTAGGAAAGATCCCGATTTTCCGTTTAGCTCAGGAAAATTTAATTCGTTCGAGACGCCGAACAGCGACGAATGTCATGGC
>JACMQW010000084.1 GCA_014376785.1 Oligoflexia bacterium | reverse complement strand
TTGTGTTTGTGCACCCGCATAAGAACTGCGTGGTGATCCAACGCGAAGTGGGAGTGGACACGAAATGCTTTAGCAGCGCTTTGAAACTGATTCTCAGACAAGACCTTGACTTTAGTTTGGTCGGAGAACTTCGAGATCTCGAGACAATCGAGATGGCGATGACCATGGCCGAAACCGGTCACCTTGTTTTCGGAACCCTCCACACGAACGGTGCCGTTCAGACGATTAACCGGTTGATTAACGTTTTTCCGCCCCACCAGCAGTCGCAGATTCGTCAACTTCTCTCATTCACGCTGCAGGCCGTGATTTCGCAGACGCTCCTTCCACGGCAGGATGGGAAAGGAAGAGCCATGGCTTGTGAGGTGATGATTCCCACGATGGCGATTCGAAACCTCATTCGAGAAGAAAAGATTCACCAGATCTATTCCGCCATGCAGACTGGGCAGGGAGAGACGGGAATGCAGACGATGAACCAATGTCTGATATCGTTCGTTCGCGCCGGAGTGATCTCGGTAGACGTTGCGATCGAGAACAGTAATCTCCCGGAAGAACTCGTGAAACAAATCTCGCTGCTCAAGTAAGCGCGAAAAAGGAAGCCTATGCCAGAGTACAAGTATGAAGGAGTCGACAAGCAGGGGAAACGCGTGAAGGGGCAGTTGAATGCGGCGTCCGAAGGCGATTTGCGTGTTCTGCTCCGGGGGCAAGGCGTCCGCCCGATTCGTATCGCAGGGGTTTCGCTCGTCCAGCGCGATCTCGGATCGATTTTTGGCGGTTCGAAAAATATCACGAAAGAAGAAGTTCTGCACTTTACGCGTCAGCTTCAGGTCTTGCTCGGTTCCGGGGTACCGCTCGTCCAATCGCTCGATATTTTGGCGGATCAGGCTTCTTCGGCGAGTCTGCGGAGTCTTTGTCAGGGAGTAAAAAACCGGGTGTCTGAAGGCGCTTTTCTCTGGGAGTCGCTGAGTGCTTACGAAAAATCTTTCCCGAGGCTTTATCTTGCCCTCGTTCGGGCAGGTGAGTCCTCCGGATCTCTCGATCAAATGCTAAAACGTCTATCGGCCTATTTGGAGGACGCGGATCGACTGAGAAAAATGTTAAAAGCCGCTATGATGTATCCGGCGATCGTGATTTCGATCGGGATCGCGGTGATTTCCGCGATGCTCATCTTTGTGATCCCGAAATTCGAGGAATTGATCAAGGGAAGCGGTGGCACTCTTCCTGGACCTACCCAATTTGTGATCGATATGTCGCACTTCCTTGGTAGTTACGGCATCTATTTAGCCGTATTTTTGGGAGTGGGAGGTTTTATATTAATGAAATTCTTCGAATCTCCAGAAGGTCGCATCTTTCGCGATCGTGCACTTTTTAAAGCTCCGCTTTTTGGGCCCCTCATGTTGAAGGGGGGAACCGCTCGGTTTACTCGGACGCTCGGTACCCTACTCGCTTCGGGCGTGAGCTTACTCGACGCGATCGATATCTGCCGGCAGACGATCGATAATGCGGTTCTTGAAGAGGCCGTCGGGAAAGTTCGAACAGAAATCGAACAGGGAAAGAGTTTGTCAGTGGTTTTTATGAAACTCGATATCTTTCCGAAGATGGCCATACAGATGATGGCAGTCGGGGAGAACACGGGACAGCTCGATAAGATGCTTGAAAAAGTAGCTGACTTTTACGAGGCAGAAGTCGAAGCGCTCGTCGGCGGTTTAACGAAGCTGATCGAACCTTTTATTCTCGTTTTCCTAGGCGGTACGGTTGGCGGCATGATGATCGCGATGTACCTTCCGATCTTTAAAATGGGCGATAGCATTAAGTAGGGAGTCGACCGATGCGACAGATTCTGGGCGAGTCATTACCGATTAAGAATTTAATCTCGATGATCCATAAGGTTTCGGGGAATAAAACGAATATTCTCGTGATCGGCGACAGCGGTACCGGGAAAGAATTAGTCGCTCGGATGATCCACGAATCGGGTCCGATGAAAGGGAAGGCTTTCATACCGGTGAACTGCGGGGCGATCCCGGAGACGTTGATCGAGAGTGAGATGTTCGGACATAAAAAGGGTTCGTTCACGGGCGCGATCAGCGATAAAATCGGATTATTCGAGGCAGGAAGTGGCGGGACGCTTTTTTTAGACGAAGTCGGCGAGCTTCCGTTGTCCATGCAGGTGAAAATGCTTCGCGCCCTACAAGAGAAAACGATTCGAAGAGTTGGCGCGAACGAAGATATTAAAGTCGACGTGCGAATCATCGCGGCGACGAACCGGGATCTAGAGGCGGGGGTGAAAGCTGGAACCTTCCGCGAAGACCTTTACTACCGATTGAATGTGATCTTGATTAAGACGCCTTCGCTTCGTGAGCGGCACGGAGATGTAGAAATCCTCGCAAACGCTTTTTTAAAGAAATTTGCGGAAAGGCAGAAGAAGGAGCTCGATGGTTTCTCAGATGAGGTTCTTGAAATTTTCCGTACCCATCATTGGCCAGGTAATGTCCGTGAATTAGAGAATACCGTCGAGCGTGCGGTGACTCTAGAGACCGGGCGAATCATTAACGTCGGCGTTCTCCCACCAGCGGTGGTCGTTAACTACGACGGCGGTGCGCGGTCCAAGCTCGAATCCCTTTCGATTAATGTCGGCCAGCAGAAGCTTGCGGCGATTTCTCCGGGTCCTCCTGGCCAGGGATCGAGTAAGGAAATTCGGCTTCCACTACCAGATTTTAAAGACGGCCCCATGAATCTAGATGAGGTGCTAGCCGAGGTCGAGAAGCAGTATTTGAAGCACGCACTCTCATTTACTGGGGGCGTAAAGAAGAAAGCCGCAGATTTATTGGGTATGACTTTTCGCAGCATTCGTTATCGACTCGGCAAGCTCGGAATGGAAGTAGTTGAAGTCGACCAAGATGATACTAAGCCTTCTTCTTAGATTAAAAATAAAAAAAGAGGCGCCCTTTTAGGACACCTCTTTAATTTCATTTATACAATATATTAAATTCCGGCTGCGGTATTATTCAGAGATTTATTTTGGTTCATTGTCCAACCGTCGGCGACGCCTTGGTTAGAGATATTCCCAACCGCAATTACGGTGAAGCTATCTTTGGTAAGTAAAAGCGCATCTGCAGGGATACCAACCCCAGCATCTGCTCCTGCTGTGAGAACCGTATTTGCTCCTAATCTGGCTAAAGCAAAAGTAGCAATTGGCGCGGTAGTTCTAGTTGCAGCATACGCGTTGTTCGAAGTGTTTAATGGAGAGTCAAATGCTGCATTAGCTACAGGGCAGAGCGCGGCTGGTGCCGCAGCAGGATCATTGAAATTGATATTACATGCTACGTTTGAGTTGTTACCACACGTGGTCTGGCTGGCGACGGTGGTATTGAAACCGATTGTGAAGTATCGCACTTGGCCGTTAGTTGCGGTTGGATCGCCTTCTGGCCGGAAACCTGCCTGATTTAAGCAGCCGCCATAAGTTCCATATTCTCCACGGAACGAGATTTCGGCAGTGTAGGCTGCGGAAAGCTGGATGGCTGCTTCTTTTTGCCGAGCCTTCGCTTGGTATTTTTGAAAGTTTGGAATTGCGATAGCGGCGAGGATTCCGATAATCGCAACAACGATCATCAATTCGACCAGTGTAAATCCTGCTTCAGTCATACGTACTACTTTAAACTTCGATTTCATTGTTCTTGCTCCTAGGCGGTTCGAGTGGAATTCACGCAATCCATTCATTTTTCTTAAGGACGAAAAAAGCTCACTTAGATTCCGGCGTGTATTCTACTCAGTGAGATAGTCTTAAGTATAAAGAACTTTCCCTTCTTTCCAAGCTGGGTTTTCATAAGAAATCGCGGAATTTCGGCTGAGGTAAAAATGACACAACACCTGGTATCAAGGACTTACAAATTTGCTGGCTTAACACTATTAGCGGTCAGTTTTTTGGCGATTCCAATTTTAGATAGTGGATTAGTAAAGATGAGGACTGCAGAAAGGTTAGAGCACTCTCGGGACAATGAGGAATCTGCGTCTTATCGATGGAATCCTGAATTGTACCGACTTCTTTCGTTCGGACATGTGACCTCGGCAGTGGATTGGCTACTAATCCGATTCATCACCGATGGAAATTTGACACACGTAGAAGCCGGGAAAGAGCCAGAAATCGCACGCGTTCTAGAACTTGCTACCGACCTAGATCCACTTTTCTTTTCACTCTACACGGCGGGAGCAAATTTTCTTTCGATTGTCCGAAACGAGCCAAAAAGCGCTCTAAAATTAATTGAGAAAGGAAACGAATTTTACAAAAAAAATCTTGCCCAATACCCGGATGAAATTCGGAATGGGCTTTGGTCGGATGCTTGGCGACTCACCTTCACTTTAGGTTATCTCCAACTCTTTGAATTCCAAAATATGGCGAAAGCGATCGCTGCTTATGATGAAATGCGAAAGACTGAGCACGTCCCAACCGTTCTCAGAAAGATGGCCGAGTCCATTCAAACCCCAGAAGGGCAATTCAGAATCGGATTAAACGCCCTGTCTTTCATGAAAAAATACCACGAAGCAGATGAAGTGATGTCCGCCGAACTCGCTAAAAAAGAGAAGGCATTCATGCTTGCGAAGGATCTCTATTTTTGGAATCTCGCATTCAATACAGAGCTGAAGAATCCGGCCTCCAGAAATGCGGAATCTTTTTTTCCAGCATTTAGAATAAAGGTGGGTATTCCCGCACGTGATGCGTTCGGCGGAGAGATTTTCTACAACCGCACGAACAAAAGGATAGAAACCCAAACTCCGAGCGTTCCCGTATTGGGCTTAGAATTGGCAAAAGCTCCAGTTGTGAAACCCCCCACCGCCCGATAGATTAATCCCATGCTGAAGATTGATGCCGTTCGCCAGTCCTTTCGCTCCGGATTTTGGTTGTCCCAAACTGAAATCTTAAAAGGGGTCACTTTCGAAGTCCCGAAGCGCTCGATCTTCGGATTTCTCGGACCGAACGGCGCCGGTAAGACGACGCTGATCCACCTCATTACCGGAATTAAGAAGCCGACGGGTGGGCGTCTTACCTTAGACGGGATCGACTGCTCTGAAAAAGAGGCTAAAAGGAAGATCGGTTATCTACCCGAACGTCCCTACTTCTATGACCACCTCACGGGCGAAGGGCTGCTAGCGTACTTCGGCAGGCTGACGGGAATGCGCGAAGGCGATATCGAAACCCGGATTCCGCAGGTCCTCGCATCGGTGGGGATGACTCACGCCCGTAAACTAGAACTAAAAAAATACTCGAAGGGCATGCTCCAGCGGATCGGCATCGCCCAGGCCATGATCCATGACCCTGAATTTCTCGTTTTAGATGAACCCATGAGCGGGCTCGATCCGATCGGCCGAAAAGAGATCCGAGAACTCATCATCGAGCTTGCCCGCGAGGGTCGGACGATCTTTTTCTCATCCCACGTCATTCCGGATGTCGAAGCGGTATGTGACTCAGTGGCTATGATTCGAAAAGGAGAATTAGTCGGCTGCGGAAAAGTTTCGCAGTTCCTCGATCGTGAAACCACTCCGGTTGAAGTCGCTTTTTCTGGAGTGACTTCAGAAGCCGCTCGGGCGCTGGGCAAATTCTCCGAACTGCGAGAAATGAGTGAGGGAATCCGCGCGATCTTGCCTTCGGACGCCGAAGTCGAGACGACGCTCAGGTCCCTCATGGATCTCCATGCGAAAATACTTTGGGTAAACCCAGTCCGACCGTCGCTTGAGGACGCATTTTTATGAAAACTTTTCTAAAACCGATTTACGCGATTGCTCGAGTGACTTTTCAGGAGATTATCCTCGACAAAGTCCTCTATAACTTCCTCCTCTTTGCCTTTTTACTCATCGGCGTGAGCTACCTCGCATCCCAACTCACTTTCATCGGCCAAGACCGCGTGATTCTGGATTTCGGGATGAGCGCGATTAATCTCTCTTGCGGCATAATCGGGGTGTTCCAGGGCGCGGGCATGATTGGCCGTGAATATGAACGTCGAACGATGTTCGTTGCCCTGGCCCGCCCGATTTCCCGCCTGCAATTTATCACGGGAAAGTTCCTTGGTTTAATTGCGGTGCTTTTTCTGAATTGGCTTCTGCTCTCCGGAACCGAATTAGCCCTCTATTTTTCGCTCTCCGGAGCTCCGAACGAAACGATCCTCTATGGTCTGGCTTTTCTCTGGATCCAAGCCTGTGTTTTAGCCGCATTCGCCGTTTTCTTTTCCTCGTTCACCACGACTTCGATTTCGGTCATGATGGTGATCGGAATCTACCTCATCGGAAATAACGTCGATCCGCTCCGGCAGGTGCTCGAGAAGGG
Source organism: Oligoflexia bacterium (assembly GCA_014376785.1). Taxonomy (GTDB): domain Bacteria; phylum Bdellovibrionota; class UBA1018; order UBA1018; family UBA1018; genus JACMQW01. The sequence continues at coordinate 2,057 of JACMQW010000084.1, read as the reverse complement.
TAAAGTAGAGTGGGTGAAGACGGTCGCCCTCCCGCTCGTGAGTTTAATTCCGAACCTTTCCCACTTCAATCTTGGGTTTTTGGTGACTTACGGACTAGAGCTTCCGCACGGCTTCGTTTGGCGAAGTGTCGCTTACGCGATCGCCTGGATGGTTCCTCTCATCGTCTGCGCCGGTCGGTTACTCGATCGACGGGAAGGGTGAGCGGGATGGTCCTCTTCGCTGGTGCGCCGGAATGGTTTTTAAATGTCTGGGTGACCGTCATTGGTTTACTCATCGGCAGTTTTTTAAATGTGGTCATCGCGCGGCTTCCAGAACGAAAGTCGCTCTCGAAACCTCGAAGTCATTGTCCGAAATGTGGCTACCCACTTCGCTGGTTCGATAATATTCCCGTTCTAAGTTACCTCTTTCTGCGAGGGAAGTGTCGGAGTTGTAGCGCCCCTATTTCTGTGCGCTATCCCGTGGTCGAGCTTTTAACCGGACTTCTATTTCTCACCGTGAAACTCCGTTTCGGTTTTACCCCGCTCTTATTTGTGCGGGATTTTCCATTTGTCGCGATACTCATTGCGATCACTTTCATCGATTTAGAAACTCGGCTGATCCCAGACCCGCTGAACTTCGGCGGACTCGCGATCGGGCTTGCGACGGCTTACTTTACTCCCGGCATCGGTCTCCCGCTTTCGATCGGTGGAGCGGCGCTCGGTTTTCTTTTTTTCTACGGTATCGCTTGGTTCTATCAGTGGCGAACGGGCCGAGCGGGCATGGGTGGGGGAGATATTAAGTTCCTCGCCATGATCGGAGCCTTTCTCGGGCCATTCGGCGTGATGACGACCGTGTTCATGAGTTCGGTGCTGGGTACGGTTCTCGGGCTGAGTTACGCCTGGATCATGAGAAAAAAATCGGGAGGATCTGAAAGCCTCATGAAAGTCTCTCTTCCGTTCGGTCCGTTTCTCGTCATCGGTGCCCTCTACAGTTATTTGCTCGGAGATTTATTATGGTCCCCATTCATGAATCTGATGTAGCCGAAAATCGGTGGAACGAAAGCGAGTGGCGGCAGTTTGAGCTCTGGGAGCGGATCGAGCTTCGTCTTAAGCGCAAAAAGAACTGGACGATTTTTGGGGTGGTCGTGGTTTTTATCGCGATTCTTTCCTTGCCGATTTTCCAAGACCGGATGCCGAAGTGGCGAGCGTTGAAAGCGATGCGAATCCTCGCCGTGAAGGCAAACCAAATGAAAGTCGATGCGGCTTCGCTGGGAGTTCCGCTTCGACTCCGAATCGAAAACTCCAATGAGGGGCCGAATTTCGTGGTCGAAAAAGTGATGAATTGCACGACTGAGGGGACGGCTTCGGCGAAAGAGTGGGGACGTGGCCCCGTATTCATTCATCCCTCGAGCGCCATAAATTACGTTGCACTCACAGAAGAGTCGGCGAAAGAACTCGGACTCACTCGAGTGTCCCAATCTCTTTGCTACGATCCGTCGTCACCGCTCGTCGGAAATGAAGAAACCCGTGCCCTCGGAGTGCTTACTGTCAACGACTTGGCGGAGAAGCGACTGGATCGGATCTCTTTTTTGAATTTCTCCGGTCTTTTCGCAGAGATCGACTTCGATTGAATTGACCGAACCTCCCTGAACAAGTTAACTTTTATAAACAGGGAGTTCCATGGCAGGAACATTTGGTTTCGACGCTTGCGTTGCAGCCGTACAATCATTACTTAGCGCACCGCTCGGTGCTCACTCAGTTTCAAACCTTCTTTCCCATGCAACGTCGCATGCGGCTGGAGTCCCCGCGTGGTCGATGGCCGCGGGCGGAGTCGTTTCGGGTTTGTCGGATATTCTTTCCTCTTTCGGAAACACGAAGGCGAACGTCGGTGTTTGTGTCGGCGCAAATTCTACGAAAGTCGTAGAAATCAAACGCTCAAAGAACGGTTGGATGCTTTCGAGGTTTGGGATTTCGATCCTTCCTGAAGATACCGTTGTGAACCGCGAGGTTTTTAATCCGGTAGCCGTAGCAAATTCAGTCCGCCAGGCGATCTCTCAGGCGAAGATCACTCAGAAGTC
>JACMQW010000083.1 GCA_014376785.1 Oligoflexia bacterium | reverse complement strand
TCGTTAAAAGCAACCAAACGCGGTTTAAAAGGAATTATTCAGAAAGAGACTGATTTTGGCCGCTACCTCCGCTACACTTAGAGGTGAATCCGAGGAGCGTTGCAAGGCCAGTTAGGGCCCCAGGCTTGGATTCCCGGACCTAACGGCGCTCACCGAATCGATCGTGCCTCGTCACGAAGAAGGTGAGTTCTCATGACTCCGTTAAATGCCGTTAAAAACAGTGATTTGAAAGACTACGTCATCGCCGATATTAGTTTGGCTGATTGGGGTCGTAAAGAGATCCGCATCGCCGAAACCGAAATGCCCGGCCTCATGGCGATTCGCGAAGAGTTCGCGAAAAAGCAGTCGTTGAAGGGCGCTCGCATTACCGGCTCCCTTCACATGACGATTCAGACTGCCGTTCTGATCGAAACGCTTCGCGCCCTTGGAGCCGAAGTGCGTTGGGCTTCGTGTAATATCTTCTCGACCCAAGACCATGCAGCCGCTGCGATTGCCACCACGGGGGTTCCGGTCTTCGCCGTGAAAGGTGAGAGCCTGAAAGAATACTGGGATTATACCCACCGAATTTTTGAATGGAATGATGGTGGCTTCACGAACATGATTCTCGATGACGGCGGCGATGCTACCCTCCTCCTTCATTTAGGTTCACGGGCCGAAAAAGACCTCTCTTGCGTGGGCAAGCCGACCTCGGAAGAAGAGACGATTCTTTTCGCCTCTATTAAAGAAAAGCTGAAAACGGACCCGACTTGGTACTCCACTCGCTTGGCGAAAATTAAAGGCGTGACGGAAGAAACCACCACGGGCGTTCATCGACTCATTCAGATGCACGAGCGGGGAGAACTGAAGTTTCCAGCAATTAACGTGAACGATTCGGTGACAAAATCGAAGTTCGATAATCTCTATGGATGCCGTGAGTCCCTCGTGGATGCGATTAAGCGCGCAACCGATGTGATGATCGCCGGTAAAGTCGCGGTCGTCTGCGGATACGGGGATGTGGGTAAAGGTTCTGCCCAAGCACTGCGAGCCCTGTCCGCGCAAGTTTGGGTCACGGAGATCGATCCGATCTGCGCGCTCCAAGCTGCGATGGAAGGTTACCGCGTTGTCACCATGGATTACGCGACCGATAAGGCGGATATTTTCGTCACGTCGACTGGAAATTACCATGTCATCACTCATGACCACATGAGGAAGATGAAGGACCAAGCGATCGTCTGTAACATCGGGCATTTCGATAATGAAATCGATGTGGCGTCGCTTGAGCAATACAAGTGGGATGAGATCAAGCCCCAAGTCGATCATGTCATTTTTCCAGATGGCAAACGAATCATCCTCTTGGCAAAAGGTCGGCTCGTAAACTTAGGTTGCGGAACGGGTCACCCAAGTTATGTAATGTCCTCTTCCTTTGCTAACCAGACGATCGCTCAGATCGAACTCTTCGGCTCCGCCGAAAAGTATCCGCTGGGTGTGCATGTGCTTCCGAAGCACCTCGATGAGAAAGTGGCGCGCCTTCAGTTGAAAAAGCTAAACGCAGAGCTGACGGTGCTTCGCGCCGACCAGGCGAAGTACATCGGTGTTTCACTTGAAGGCCCGTACAAGCCAAATGCCTACCGTTACTGATCGAATTTAAATCGGTTATGAGAAGGGGAGGGAGCAGCGGTTCGCTGCTCCCTCCCCTTTTTTTTCGCGTCAGTTTGTTGGCTTTTCCATTGCTTGTCGAGATTGGGGAGTTCGATCACAATCAGAAGTGATCGATCAATAGCATCTGAATAAGAATCATGCGTTCACGCACGTGAATGAACGTATCGTTCGTGTGATCATTTGCCTGAAAATTTTATCGGAGGATCTTTATGACGACATGGAAGTGGTCAGGATTCAGTTTCTTATTTCTCTTTGGTTTCGGAGTGGGCCTCGCGGGAGCGTCTGGTTCGGCCTCCTATGACCTCTTTCTCCCGCAGAATTCGAACTACATCGATTTTCCTCTCTCTCGATTTAAGTCAGAACTCGGACGTGCGGCGGCCGGTTTAAAAGATTATGTATGCGATGGAACAGCGGAGTTTCAATTATTCCAAAATCTCGCCCATCCGAATCCACTCGCCGATTCTTTAAAACTTCAGAACGCTGCTAACGGCCCCGTCTTCGTCTACCGTCACGGAACTTTTTATGATGTGCAGGGGAGGGCGATTCGAAAGCCTTCGGGTTTGTTCTATGGTCCGTTAGTGGAGGCACTCGCGAAGATAGAAGCCGTGCCGGAAGGGCACGAGCTCCTCGAGCTTTTAGAAACGTCTCCTTATCCGCTTACGCTTACC
>JACMQW010000082.1 GCA_014376785.1 Oligoflexia bacterium | reverse complement strand
TAAAACATGTCTTTGTAGCCGTAGGCCTGCCACTTGAGTCCCTTGATCACGCGGTTTATGCCCTCGCTAATGCCCGTGGTGACCCGGTATTTGAAGTAATTCCAAAGGCGCTCCTCATCGAGCATCTTTTCGAGCCAGACTGCGAGCGAGTTCGCACCGCATTGCCCAGCCCAATTAAAACATTCCTCCATCATGGTCTGAGCTTCGTCCTTGGTCGTACATTCGAACATTCGGTGGAAGTGCTCTTTAATGATCTCGAGCTTCGCGATCTTCACGTTCTTGCTCATCACTTCATCAATGTGCAGTTGATCGAGCTTGGTTCGGTTCGTTCGTTTGGTCAGGTAAACGTATTTGTATTTCCCCCGCATCAGATCTCCGATTTCATCGGTGATGGGAGAGTTCTTATCCAGGGAATCAAATTCCGCCTTGCGCTCGTCATTCAGTTTCTCGTTAAAGTTCTGCACTATGTGAAAGCGATCAAAGACGATCGTCGCCTGCGGGCAATTCTCCCGCACCGAGGCCGAGTACCCCTCGTGCGCGTCGGTTGCGACGACGAGAATTTTTCCACGTGCATCGGATCCGATGAGCGTAAAGAAATCATCTAATGCCTCTTTTTTTCGGGATTCCGAGACCCAGATTACTTTTCTGGTCTCCATGTCCGTAATCACCGTGAGAAATAAATCATCGCGGTCTTCTCCTTTTTTCATCTGCTTTTTCGAGCGCGCGTAAACCTCATCGACTGAGATGCGTGTGACATCCGGGATGCGGTAACCCTGGAGCAGCCGCATGAGGATGAACTTATCGACTTGGTAGCACGCTTCTTTATCGATGCCCTCGAGTCGACTCACCGCAAGCACCGAGGTTGCTTCAGATAACCGGCTGAGCCACCACGCGAGGTCCATCGTGATGTGCGGACTGGAATCGCAGATCCATTCTATTTTTTCTGACCTAACCTTTTTGCACCCTGGGCAGAACCGTTTTTCTCGGTAAAAGACGACCCACACATCCCACCCCATCAAACGAAGATGCCTCGCCCGAACTTTCCAACGGTCGTGCATCGCACCCAATGCTTCGCCGCACCGGGCACAGGCATGCACCCGCTCTTCGTTCTTCTCTAAAACAACCTCGATTGAGCGACTGACTCGATTTTCTTTCAGATCGACGACATCAAATCCTTGAAACGTCTTAAAAACTGCCGGAAGGTAGACCTTGGCTTTAGATCCCATTGTTCATCTCTCCGTGATGATTGCGTGTTGCAACCTGATCAAAACGTGAGGATGGCGGAATCTAAAGCCTTTTTTCGTTCACCGACCCACGGTTATGGGAAAGAACCGACTTCAGGTATGGAAATCCCTGTTTGAATCAACAGTTCCCTATGCATAGACTTTCAATCATGAGGACAATCAAAGCGATTTTGTTTTTACTTCTCACCATGACAGAACTGAATGCTTGCGTCAGTTCTCCAAAATCCGGAATGGCTAAGCCTCTGGTCTACAAATTTCGCGTGACCGCCCTGGCTTCTGAAACAGAGCTAAAAGAATTGAAGAATGAATTGGTCTTCAAATTGAAAAAAGATTTTTCTTTAGAGCGTTTGGGGAACAACTACGTCGCTTCGATTGGGAGGCAAAAAGATGCTCTCAATTTCGTTCCCTTCGAAAGAGCGCTCACGGAAAGCTTTCTCGTTTGCGGTTGGTGTCAGTCAGAAATAGGATGCGGCCATTCCTACTTGCGCTCCCCCCGGCCCGGCTGTGAAGACGAGTTTGCGCTTTAGTTTGGCCTTTGGATAACAGCGGTTCGACGTCCCATTTGAACCAGTGGCCGCCTTCCACGACGCAGAGCCTCCCCGCTCCCCGAACGTTCAGGGTTCGGCGCGTCTAAGTTTTACACCGGCCCCGACTCAGTAATCCTACCAATCCCACCACCCTGTACTCAGTAATCCTACCAATCCCACCGCCCTCCTATCTTTTTCCCAGACGGTTGAATAGACTCGGCCTTCCTATGGATAACACTAAGAAGACCGGCATCGCTAAGCGCCCGATCCGCCTCATCGGTGTTCGCCAGAACAATTTAAAAAGCATCTCGGTTGAGTTCCCCGCCCGCCAGATCTCGGTCGTCACGGGGCTATCTGGCTCGGGAAAAAGCTCGCTCGTGTTTGATACGCTCTATGCCGAAGGCCAGCGTCGCTACGTCGAATCGCTCTCGACTTACACGCGCCAATTTTTAGAAAAAATGCCTAAGCCCGACGTCGACCGCGTGGAAAATATTCCACCCGCCATCGCGCTTGAACAAAAAAATCACATCGTGAATTCGCGCTCGACCGTCGGCACCCAAACCGAGATCGTCGATTACCTCCGAGTCCTTTTTGCGAAAGTCGGACGCACCTACTGCGTCGACTGCGGCTCCGAAGTGAAACGTCTCGACTCGGGCGTCATCTTAGACTGGGCAAAAGAATGGCTCCCAAATCGCAAAGCGCTGATTCTGGCTCCCCTCACCTTGCCTGAACGCCCGGTCGAATCGGCTAAAGAAGCAAAAAAAGCGAAAGTCGCGAGCTCTAAAAAAAGCGTCGCAAAAAAACCAGCCGCGAAAAAATCAGATAAAAAGGCACCCGGCAAAGTCTCAGACCTCGGTTCATCTGCTTCCGGCCACTCTTCCCAGGGCTATTCGGCCGAAACGCTCCTGCAGATTATTAAAGAGCAAGGTTTCTCCCGCGTGTACGCCCGCGAAAAAGATTCCTTAGCCGGTGAAGTCTACGACATCGAAGACCTAGAAGCCCTCCCAAACGCCCTCGAAAAACTCGATGGGCGTGATCTTTATGTGGTCGTGGATCGCCTTCGCCTTTCCACCGAAAATCTTGCCGAAGAAGACGAAGGCGGCACCCACCGGGCCCGCGTCCTCGATGCGATCGACCAATCACTGGCCATCGGTAAAAACCGAGTCGCGTTTGTCGACATGGAAGATGCGAAAGCGTGGCGCCTTTTCGACGTTCGGTATGCTTGCGTAAACTGCGGGCGTGAGCACCGCGTGCCCGAACCGAACCTTTTTTCTTTTAATAGCCCGATCGGCGCTTGTCCGAATTGCAGCGGCTTTGGTCATAACCTCGAACTCGACGAGACTCTGGTCGTTCCGGATCCGACGAAAACGATTAAAGGCGGAGCCCTCGACCCCTTCACGAAGCCTTCTTTCTCGGAGTGGCAAAAAGACCTCTTTCGTTTCGCCGAACGTCAAGGCATCGCGCTCACAAAACGCTATTCGGAGCTGACTCCCGTCCAACGGAAATCTCTTTGGAATGGCGTCCCCGGCGATACGTCCTTCCCGGGTGTCTTCGGAGTTTTTAAAGACCTCGCGAAGTATAAGTACAAACTCCACATTCGCGTCTTCATCCGTCGTTACCAAACTCAGTCGGTCTGCCCCATTTGCCACGGGGCTCGCCTCACGCCCGACGCGCTCGCCGTTAAAATCGAAAGCCGTGCAGCAGGGAACGCGGGCGGCAGAAAAAACATCGCAGAAATTCTGGATCTGCCGATTGAAGACGGGTTGATTTGGATTAGAGATCTTGCGCTAACGAAGCGGGAAGAAAAGATCGGAACCGAACTTCTTTCTCAAGTGATTCGTCGGTTCTCTTTTCTGGAAGAAGTCGGCGTGGGATATCTCACCCTCTCACGTCTCGCTCGCTCCCTTTCGGGTGGAGAATTTCAGCGAATCAACCTCGCAACCCAGCTGGGTAACGGACTCTGCGGAACGCTTTATATTCTGGATGAACCTTCGATCGGACTCCACGCGTCTGATACGAACCGTCTCATCACGGTGCTGAAGCGCCTCCGTGACCAAGGAAACTCAGTCGTCGTCGTCGAGCACGACCTCGAAGTGATGAAGGCCGCCGACTGGTTAGTCGAACTCGGTCCGAAGGCGGGCCGAAATGGTGGATCGCTCGTTGCCCAAGGGACTGCCGCGACGCTTGCGCTCGATTCGACCAGCGTCACTGGAAAATACATCAGTGGGGAAAAACGAATCGAACGTGTGCGGCCCATCCGCGGCGAAGCAAAGCGCTGGCTGAAATTCATCGGGTGCCGCGAGAATAACCTGCGCGAAATCGATGTGGAAATTCCGCTCGACCGACTCGTGGTGGTTTCGGGAGTTTCCGGCTCGGGGAAGTCGACCCTCGTCCATAAAACCATCTACAATGCGCTCGCGAAACATTTTTACCACGCGACAGACCCGGTCGGAAAATTCGAAAGACTTTACGGCGCGGACCAGTTGCAAGGCGTGGTGATGCTCGACCAATCTCCGATCGGCCGGTCATCGCGGTCTAATCCGGCGACTTACCTAAAAGCATGGGACGAAGTCCGGCGCATCTTTGCGAATCAGTCCCTTTCACTTCGCCGCGGATACACGACCCAGCACTTTTCTTTTAACGTCGATGGTGGTCGCTGCCCCGTGTGTAAGGGAGAAGGTGAAGTCACGCTCGACATGCACTTCATGGCGGAAGTGAAACTTCCCTGCGAAGAATGCGGCGGTAAACGATTTAAGAAATCGGTGCTCGATGTGACCTACCGAGGAAAAGATGTTTACGGTCTCCTCAGCACGACCATCGATGAGGCCTATGAACTTTTCCGAGACAATTCGATTTTATCGCGAAAATTTGGAATCCTGCGCGACGTCGGGCTTGGCTACCTCCAAGTCGGTCAGAGCGGCACGACTCTGTCAGGTGGAGAATCACAGCGACTGAAGATCGCGGCCACACTCGACGATCGACAGAATGAAAACCTCCTCTACATCTTCGATGAGCCGACTACCGGTCTCCATCTAGACGATGTGAAGCGGCTCATTTCCGTCATCCAAGACTTGGTCGATTCCCGTCATTCCGTGATCATGATCGAGCATCACTTAGATGTGATCGCCCAAGCCGACTGGCTGATCGACATCGGTCCCGGCGGCGGGAAGCGCGGCGGAGAACTCATCGCCGCAGGCCGACCGGATGTGCTCATTCTCGATCCGAAGTCAGTTACGGGAGAAACCCTCGCGGCAGGTGGATACAGCGAAATCCTTGCCCACCCCCCCCGCAGCTAGAAAACCAACGAAAAAAGTCCCGATCGAAATTTTCCGACCGGGACTTTTAATGAGGCAATTTAATTTTCAAGACAACCGCGAGTTTAATATCCGTGGCCCGTGCGGTGGCCAGTCATTCTCGGTTGAATCGCTTGGATCAGCGGCTCCGGCGTCGGCTCCAGATAAACATCGAGCATGAAGTGTCCGCTTGAGTCCATTCGCGGAGCGTAGCGAGCGGTCACGAGGATCGAGACTTCTTCTCCACGGAGAGATGTCCAATGGCCAGCACTATCGTTGATCCGGTAATACGGCATTTTCACCCTAACCGCGCTTGCGAGCCATGGATGATTCAAGAACGAAATGCGGAGAAAAGGACGATCACGATCGATCTGAATTTCTCCCGTCAAAATATACTTTTCGCCCGCGGCAAGTTCGGCGCGCGTTTCTTTCGTGAGTCCACGAGGGGAATCACTTCCGCCCCCGCGCAGTGCCCAAGTCTTACAGTCTTTCGAAACGTTGTTCATGCAAGAACGGAAAAGGTCGTTGAAAGCGCCGCCCGGCTGGCTGGCTTGACCCGAGCGAGCGATCGCGCCGCCGTTCAGCAGAAGCATGATCGCCACAGCTAGTAATCCGCCTGCGCCGAATTTTTTCAGTAATCCCATCTTAGTTCCCCTTTTTTCCGTTCGTTGTTCCACCGATGTACTGCACTTTCAAACCCGGAGCGAGCCGATAGCCCTCTTTCCAGTTTAAGAGATACTTAGGATGTCGCATGTCGGGCTCGATTAATTTTCGGAGCCGATTAATGTTATAATAAAGTTTGTTGTCGTGGGACTCGGGTTTGTATTTCTCACTCCAAACCCTTTCGATGATTTCCGCTTTTGAAAGTCCCCGTTCAGAATCGGGCGCATCCTTGTAGTGGGCCTCAGTCAGCGCCTCTAAGATGCCGAGCAGAACGTATTGCTTCCCAAGACTCATGTTTTTCTTTTCACGAGTCCGGATGGCACTTTGCCTGGCGTCCACCAACAGATCGACCGCATCGTCTTCTAAGCGCTTTCGTTCGGCGGTCACGAGGTCTTGGAGGTTTGCAAACTCGGGCCCGGAGGCGGCCCGCGAAACCAAGTCTAAATTCCAGTAGGCTTGAGCGAAATTCCGCACGTGCCGCTCGACGCGGGCGTAAGCGTAGAGGACGTAGAGGTGGAAATACCAGTTTCGACCCGTAAGCGCTGCCCCATGCGCTTTCTGGTACCATTCGCGAGCGGCCTCGAAGCGACGTCCGCGCTCATCAAAAATTCCGCGCGTGATAAAGAGAGTCGTCATTTCAGAATGAAATCCCCGGCCATCGTACCTTGCGATGAGCGCTTCTGCAGAAAGGGCGGCACGTCGGTTCAGTCCCCGGTCCATGAACGTCGCAGTTAAGGACGCCCAGATCTTCACGTAAAAACGTTCATCTAGAGGACTCAAATTCGCCGCATCGGTTCCTTGCCGAAAAGCGCGCAGGGCTTGGTAGAGGTAAGTCTGCGCTTCGCGGATTCGGTCCTTATGAGTCGCAACGACGGAGCGATTATGCAAAGCCATCGCGAGCGTTTTACCCGATACCCCCGGAAGGTTTTTTTCAAGCTCAGCATCCCAGTACGCAATCGACGCTTCTTCTTTCGCTTCTGCAGAGAGGCGAAGGAGCACGGCAATTGCCTCAATCAAGGATTCACGGTCCCCTAATTCGGTCGCGCGAGTCACCACTTCGAGGAATGCTTCTTTTGCCAAAACGAGTTCGCACTTCTCCAAAAAGAGCTGACCGCGAGCGACGAGCGCACGAAGCGGGGATTCGGATGGATAGAAAGAAGGCTGCATAAACTCCAACAACCAAGGACGATTCTGATATATCTGGGAGGCCCAGAGAAACCTGGGAAAGTGGCTTTGAATTAAATCTTAGAAGGTCTTAGGTCAAGCATGATTCTCCACACTTTTCGCTATCCCCGCCGAGAGGCCACCTCCCAAAAAAACTCTGAAACTTCTCCGGCGACGGGGCGACCGAAGCTGCTTTTCCTCCATGGAATGGGGGGCAATGGTTCTCTCTGGCGTCCCGTAGCGGCTGCTTTAGACGACGACGCGGATATTCTGGCTCCGGATCAGCGTGGCCACGGCGGAAGCCTTCCCCCTGCTTCTGAAACGGGCTACTCGCCTCTGGATTACGCAAAAGATGTTGCCGAAACCTGCGCCGCAGAAAGTTTCTCGCCGGCTTGGGTCGTCGGGCATTCGATGGGCGTGCGCACGGCTTGTGGATATGCGAAGTTATCGCCCGGCAGTGTTTTGGGTTTGATCCTGGTGGACTTGGGCTTTTCCGGCTTAGCTGGCGGCGGTATTGGCGACGCGCTGAAAGTTTTCTTAAAAGACCTGCCAAACCATTTCCCGACTCGCGCGGCGGCGAAGGAATTTCTCGCCGTTCGCTGTCCCGATCCTGCCATCGCCCAATACTTGCTCGCCGTTGCGCGTGTTCACTTGAAAGACGGCAGCATCACCTTTCCGTTTGATCAGTCGGCGCTTTTGAAAACGATCGAAGATTCGCGGGGCGTTGCGGTCGGTCCTTGGATGGAGGAGTTTGCCAGGGAGACTGGAAAACCCGTCTACATTCTGCGAGGTGAGAGAAGCGAAGTTTACGTGCGCTCCGATTTCGAAGCGGACCAAAAACGTTACGCCTCATTGCCGAACATCCATTTTTTGGAAATGGCCGGTACGGGACATGGAATGCCGTTTGAGAAGCGGCTTGATTTCGTGGCGCTGATTCGGAAGTGGGTGGACCTGCCCGCGAAAACTTAAAAAAGAAAAGGTGGAATCTTTCCCGCGATGAGCAAAGGAGAGATTCCACCATGAAACAGGAACAGGAACTGAAACTGATCCGAGAGTTAAGCGCTTTCCGTCTGCTCACCCACCACGGCCGGGTTCGGATCGATCGAAGCCTTGTCCGTAAGCTTCTTCATCACGTCATTCATCAGCTCTCGCTCTTTGCGCGAACGGATCTGATTCATCGTCTCGGACTTATCCGTCTCGAACTTCGCGAGGTCGGGCTTCTTCACGGCGGTCACTAAAATCGCGGTCATCCGAGTCGAACTTTCGTAGACTTTCGTCTTTCCAACCGGGATCGAATCATTGAAAAGATCTTTTGCCATTTCAGGATGATCGGCGACTCCGACGATCGATGGGCTACCGGGAGTGACATCATCCACTTCCCGAACAGTGACACCGAAAGGCTTCAAGAGGGAATCGACCGGTACGTCTGCTTTTTTGTCGGCCTTCAACATGCCGGCTACTTTTTCGACGGCTGTTTTAGGAGTTAAATCCGTTTTGTCAGATTTCGGCATCTGCGCCGGGATCGAAACGATTTTGTAAGAGCGCTGATTTTTCGAAGAGAGGTACTCTTCTTTCGCCTCTGCATCGGAAACCCGCACTTGGTTTGCAAATCCACGCGTCCACTCTTCAACCGCGAGCTGTTCGCGGATCATTTTTTCAAACATCGCGGTCGTGTACCGGTTTGCTTCGAGCACCGCGCGGTATTGGGCGGGATCGAATTTTCCGTCTTTCAGGAAATACGGAAGTTTCATGATCTCTTCGCGAACGGCTTCGTCGCTTGGCATGCGCCCGCTATCGAGAGCGGCTTGGGCCATGAGCTTTTGCTGGACCAGCTCCTGAAACACACCTTCGCGGATGCGGAACATCTTCATCTGCTCGTCAGAGATTTTTCCGCCGAGCATCCCCTTGAGGTACTCGGTCTTTCTTTCAAGGGCCTTATTATAGTCGGAGATCGTGATCGGCTCTCCGTTCACTTTCCCCGCTAAAGACCCTTCATGAAGGCCTCGCGTTGCTTTTGGTCCGAAGACGCCTTCGAAGGCGAAGACCAACGCAATGAATCCAATGATCCCCACAATAACGTAACCGCCGACTTTTCCACGCATTGAACCGATCATAGACGTTGACACAACCTTTCGTTTTCTTGGAAGATCCTAAGGAGAATCACGACAAATTTCTATGATTAAATACCTGAAAGAATACCGCTTTTACATTACGCTCTTTCTTTTCCTCCTGATCCCGGTCGTGGCGCTCGACACCTCATCGCGCGCGCCGCGTGATTATCGTTTCTATGACCGCGTGATTTTAGCGGTGACCGCTCCGATTCAAACCCTGATTTCCTGGACGCTCGAACAGGGGGTCGATCTGACTCAAGGTTACCTCTACCTCTGGAATGTGAAGCAACAGAACGCGAGGTTGTTTGAAGAAAACCGTAAATTACTTGGACAAATCGCCAATCTCAACGAAGCCCAGAACGAAAACACGCGGTTGCGCAGCATTCTGAACTTCCAAGAAAAGATGAAGCTCGAAACCATCGTCGCCCGCGTCATTGCGAAGGACGTATCGACGGAATTTCGCGCCGTCCGGCTGAACCGAGGGGAACTCGCCGGCATTAAAAAGGGAATGGCCGTGATCACGTATGAAGGCGTGGTGGGCCGAGTCCTTCGCGTCACAGATCACACCGCGGACGTCGTCACGATCCTCGATCTCCTCTCAGCCGTCGACACCGTGATCGAACGGTCTCGCTCTCGCGGGGTAGTCGAGGGCCTCACCGACGAGCTCTGTCAGCTGAAATTCACCCTTCGAACCGACGACATCCAAGTGGGCGACACCCTGCTTTCTTCCGGACTCGGAGGAGTCTTCCCGCGTGGGGTCGCCGTGGGTTCGGTTTCCCGAGTGAAAAAGAAGCAGTTCGGAATCACCCAAGAAGTCGAAGTGAAGCCGGCCGTGGATTTCACAAAACTCGAAGAAGTGATGATCGTGCTGGATCAGAAAGCCGAAGTTCTGGAAAAGCCACTCCCGGTAAAGAGCGAACCGAAGGTCGAGCCTAAGAAAAAAGGAGCCGCCGCTTGAGGAGCATTTTCCTCCGCTTTTTTAATGGTCCGCTCTTTGTGCTCTTGGTCGCGGTGGCTTTGGCCGTGCAGAGTTCCCTCTTTAATTCCTACCCCCTTTGGTATTTCCAACCCGACTTCGTCCTGATCGCGGTGATCTGGTGCGCTCTCCGCAGAACGTTCACGGAAGGTGGCATTCTGACGCTGGTTTTTGCATTACTCGTTGAGACACACTCGGGTGCTCCCCGAGGCCTCTTTCTCTCGATTTACATGAGTATCTTTTTAGGCATTCGAGTCTTCTCGAGATTTTTTGTCATTTCCCAGTTTGCCTCGCTCCTTCTGGTCACGCTCGGCGCAGCCATCGCTTGGAAGATTCTGGTGCTCGCATTCCTCGCTGCATTCGACTTGGCGGGCGCTCAAAGTTATCATTTTCTCATTACAGTCCTTCCCTTCGCAGGAATCGAAGGACTGACAGGCTACTGGGCCTACAAAGCCCTAGACGCCTTTGATCGATCAACGACGAAATCGGAAAGATCCCGGCAGCTCATCGAAGATGAATTGCTCGTCGAAGAAGGAATTTAAATGGCGTTTTTAGGCCAAGAAGAACAAATCCGGGAACTCCAGGACCGATTCCGCTTTCTCTATGCAGCGCTGATCGTCGGTATTTTAATCTTGTTTTCGCGCCTGGTTTACCTACAAATTTTTAACGGCGAAAAAATGCGTCAGTATTCGGAAGAAAACCGGATCAAGCGCGTAAAAATGTCCGCTCCCCGTGGAATGGTTTTCGACCGCAACCGAACCTTGCTCCTCGATAATCGTCCGGCGTTTGATTTGGAAATGATTCCTCAGTACCTCAAGGAATCGAAGAAATCGAAAGAAACGATTATTCTCCTTTCTCGACTCATCGGACTGCGGGAAGGAGCGATCGCCGCCATTCTGGAAAAAATGAAGAACCAACCGTCTTTCATTCCTGTGAAAATTAAAGAAGACCTTTCGCGCGAAGAAGTCGCCCTCATCGAAGCCTGGAAAATAGACATGCCTGGCGTGCAAATCCAACAAGAAATCAAACGCACGAATATCTACGGCGATGTGGCTGCTCACTTGCTTGGCTACATCGGCGAAGTCAGCGCAACCGAACTCCCGATTCTGAATAAAAACGGATCGGATTATAAACTCGGCGATTCGGTCGGAAAGTTTGGGATTGAGCAAAAACTCGAAGACGTTTTACGGGGTGAGGACGGCGAAAAGCTCGTGGAAGTGGATGCCCTCGGACGGATTAAATTTGATAAAACACGCGGACGGGTCCTCGCCGCAGAGATGGAAAAATTAGCGACTCCGGGTAAAAACCTGGTTCTTTCCATCGACCAAGATCTCCAACTCGCAGCGGTGAAAGCATTCGGAGACCGCGCGGGAGCTGCGGTCGCGATCAATCCGAAGACCGGAGAAATCTTGGCGATGATTTCTCGCCCTGCGTTTGATCCGACTTCTTTTTCTCGAGGGATTCCGACCACTCTCTGGAACCAACTCGTGAGCAACGAAAATCGTCCGCTCCACGATAAAACAATTCAAGATCACTACCCTCCGGGTTCGGTCTTTAAGATCATCACGGCGATTGCGGGACTCGAAGAAGGCGCCATCGACGACAAGACTGTTTTTAATTGTCCGGGTAAAATTACTTTTGGTGGTCGAACGTTCCACTGCTGGAGCCAGCACGGCCACGGAAACTTAAACGTGCGGGAAGCGATCACGAAATCTTGCGACGTCTTTTTCTATAAGGTCGCGCAGCGCCTGAAGTCCGTCGATGACATCGCAAAATGGGCCTTTTACTTAGGACTCGGGCGCCGGACTGGAATTCCCCTCGGTCGCGAAGTCGCGGGCCTCATTCCGACTGAGGAATGGAAAAGAAAACGCCTCAACCAGCCCTGGAATCCGGGCGAAACGCTCTCGGTTGCGATCGGACAAGGTTACGTCCTCACGACCGTTCTCCAACTCGCGAATACTTACGCATCGATTGCGAATGGAGGCACGCAGTACCGTCCCTTTTTCGTGAAGCGAATCGAATCCATTGATGGCCAGGTCATTTCAGAATCGAAACCGGAAATTCTCGACCAACACCGGCTAAAACCAGCAACTTCTTCCGCGATTCGAGATGGCCTCTTCCAGGTGGTGAACCAACAAGGCGGGACCGGATATCGCTACCGCCTCCCGGGGATGGATTTCGTCGGAAAAACAGGAACCGCTCAGGTGATTAACCTCTCGAAAGACCGCGTTTTCGCAAAGTGTGAAAACATGAAATACCGAGAGCGCCACCATGGACTTTTTGCCGGATTCGCCCCCGCCTCTGATCCAGAAATCGCGGTGGCCGTGATCTTAGAACACGGATGCCATGGAACCAACGCGGCACCGATCGCCCAAGCCATCGTCGAAACCTACCTCAGGAAATTTGATCCGGTGAAATATGGTGCGGAAGCGATCGCTGCTCGGGCTGCATCAGAAAAAGAAGCGCAAAAAACCAAGTGGGTTGCTGACCAGAAAGTGAAAGCGAATGCGCGTGCTGCCGCTGCCGCCGCCGCCGCAGCGGCGCCCAGCGAAAATGGCAGCACAATCGATGAAGACGTGAATCAAGAAACCAGCGATGTGCTTCCGGCCGGGGGAAATCCAGAATGAGCTATACCTATTCCGAAAGCCAACCGGCACTCGATCCGTCCCAGAATCGTTATGGTTTTTATGATGAGGAGCTGAAGAAGTTCAACTGGAACATGTTGATCCTAGAATTCATCCTCTTTGGGATTGGTATCTGGAATCTGATGTCGGCAACTGCTGTCGAAGACAAATCGCTCGGACTTTTCCGAAACCAGTTGATCTGGTTTGGAGTCGGAATGATCCTGACTGCGATCATCTTGATGATTCATTACTCGTTTCTTTCCCGAGTCGCCTACATCGTCTATTTCGCGAACATTCTTTTACTGGTTGCGGTTCTCGTGGTCGGTAAATCCAGTCTCGGCGCAAGACGGTGGATTGGCATCGGCAGCTTCACCATCCAGCCATCTGAGTTCATGAAAGTGTCCATGGTGCTCTGCCTGGCAAAATACTTCGAATCCCATCGCACGGTCGGGGGCTACGGATTTAAAGACTTAGCCCTTCCCACCCTCTTAGTCGGAGTGCCCTCATTTCTCATCATGCTCCAGCCTGACCTCGGCACCGCCATGATTGTGCTCCTCACTTTCGGGACAATGATGATGTTCATCAAAATTAAACCGAAAGTTCTGGTCACGCTCGCCTTGATCGGCCTCACGGCAATGCCGATAGCCTATAAATTTGCGTTGAAACCTTATCAGAAGCAGCGACTCGTCACTTTTGTGGATCCAATGAGCGACCCGAAAGGAACCGGCTACAACTCCATCCAATCGATGATCGCGGTTGGCTCCGGTCAGCTTTTCGGTAAGGGATATAAAAAAGGAACACAGTCTCAGTTAAACTTCCTTCCGGAACACCACACTGATTTTATTTTTTCGGTTTTCAGTGAGGAACATGGATTCGCGGGATGCGTGATCCTTCTCTTCCTTTATCTGATTTACCTAATGAACGGTCTCCAAGTCGCTTTCCAATCACACGATAAATTCGCGCTCCTCCTCGTCGTTGGGTTGCTCTCCATCACTTTCTGGCACGTGTTTGTGAATATGGGCATGGTGATGGGGATCCTTCCTATCGTCGGGGTGCCGCTCCCGTTTCTCAGTTATGGCGGGTCGGCATTAATTACCGCGACGCTGGGAGTGGCCATTATTACGAACGTCGCGAATAAGAAGTTCATGTTTTGAGGGAACTTCTCTAGAATAGAGATCTAACCTTTTTTATCCGGAGATTCCCTATGAACCGTTCCGAATTTCTGAAGTCGCGTCCCCTTCGTTTTGCTAGCTTGCTAACGCTCGCTTGCGCTTCCATGGCCTTCACTCTTCCCGGCTGCCCGGACGTCGAAGGCATGAATGCGAAGATGGCAGAAATCGAAAAAAAGGCCGCAGACAGCCAAAAACAGGCTCGGGATCTCACCGAGCAGGTGCGCATTTTAAATGATGAGCACAACACGATGAAACAGCTTGTATCCCAAATCAGCACGACGGTTCTCGAGCAAAAAGATTCTCTCGAGAAGTTGGATGCAGCAATTCACCGCGCCCCTCCCGCCGCTGCGGCGTCTGCAAAAAGACCGGTTCCGAAGAAACGTCGTTAAGGTCTTTTTTTAAGGCGGCTCGGATTAGGAAGATGCAATCTGACGTATCGCCTTTTATAAGGTTGGAATGCGCCAAATTCCTGCCGACGGCATTAACCTATTCCAGCTGATCTACGTCCTCATTCGCGAATACGAAGAGAAGATGGGAGTGAAAGTTCTAAACCTCTCGCTCGGAAATCCGGATGCGATTCCGGCGCCTGAGGTGCTCGAACGGAAGGCGCGATTCGCAGGAAAGCCGGATTACGATCTTCATACCTACGCGGAAGATAAGAACCTCGGTCAGTTCGCGGAAAACATGGTCGAAGCGTGTTCAGGTGTGCGCCTAGGCGATCATCCCGATTGGCGTGCCACGCCGATTGCTGGAATTAAAACCGCGACGGCGATTCTTCCTCTCGCTTGTGGACTCCATTTGAAGGGAAGGGAAAATTTTTCGGTCGTCACTCACCTTCCCGCATACGACGTCATGGGAACCTGGGCTGGAAATTACCTCGGCGCAAACCGGATCGTGTGGCCCCTCCGCTCTGCCGATGGGATGAAAATGCGCACCGAGCTTTTGCTCGAGGCATTGAAAAAGTCCCCGAAAAAACCCGATCTCGTTTTTGTCATCCGCCCAGGAAATCCTGCTTCGGCGGGAGCGACGCTGGAGGAGTGGAAGCCACTGATGAAGGTTTGCGCTGAGAATGGCATCCGACTGGTGAACGACGGAGCCTACGCGACCCTCACGGATGGCGTCTCACACATTTCGCTTGCGGCCGCCGCCGCGAAGGTCGGCGCAGACTATCCGGGTCTGGAGTGGGCGGAAATGTACTCCGTTTCGAAATCGTTTTCCGACCCGGGCCAGCGTCTCGGCGTTCTCGTCGGCACGAAAGATTTCGTCGAAGATTTCATTCTGATCAAAGGGAACACCGATAGCGGCCCCGTTCCGACCGGAATGGCCGCTTACGCAGACGTGCTCCGCGACCGTGACCTCACGAAACGACTCCTGGACGACACGTACCGCATGTACCGCGCGCGGCTCGACTTTCTCGTTCCGAAACTGAAAACCATCGGTCTAAGACCTGCGTGTGAAACGACCAGCGGGTTTTTTACGCTCTGGCTGACGCCCGATGAAGCGTTCGGTGTAGATCTGGTCAAGGAATCAAACGCGCGTGGAATTCCGAAGGCAGAACTTTTTAATCGCCTCGTGATTGAGAAGACGGGAATCGTCGGCGTGCATTTCTCCGGGCCTAAAGATGAGTCAGGATTTGGCGAATCTTTTATTCGGTACGCGGTCTGCACCGACGTGCTTGCAGACGAATTTAGGAAGCGCTTCGAACCGGCCATAGCGTCGATCCAACCGAAATACTGCGATTGAAACTCTGTATTGCTCCCCTCCAGAACGGAAAGAACCATGATTAAATCTCATTTGCTCAACCAGATCATTCAGCCGCTCGCTTTTGCGCCCATTGCTTTCGCCCTATTTTCTGGAATCGGATTTACTTTCGGCTCGACCGAAGCGCAGACTTCGGAAGAGAAACCACTCACTGGAGTGATCAACCGAAAAACACTGGATGGAAAACACTTTCCCTGGATGGCGGCGGGACGCGCGACAGCTAAAGCGGAATTCGCGCAACACCCGAGTGAAACCGCGCAAGTTCGAACAGCGTTAAGCCAAACGGACGTCGAAGTCTATTTCGGGAGCTGGTGCGGAGACAGTCAAGAACACGTCCCTCCTTTTCTCGCTCTGGTGAATGCACCGAAAAGTTTGAAGCTCATTGCTTTAGACCGGCATAAAACATTTCCTGGGTTTGTGAATTCTGCGAAGATCGAGCGTTTGCCGACTTTTATCTTCCGCCGAAATGGAAATGAGATCGGTCGGATCACAGAAACTCCGACGAAATCGATTCTCGAAGACACGCTCGCGATTCTTAAGTGACGTAGGCGGAGCAGCCTGCTTCCAGATCCATCAAGGGTCGAAAGCAATCCAACGACCAGACGGAACATCAAACAAGAAATTCTGGATTCCGAAATCTTGGGCATAAATGAAATTATTTAATTTCGACTGGATTTCGGAATCTACTAAAATGAGCCGCTGTATCTGAGCCCATGCCTCACCGTATTTTTTTATCAATCGAGGAAGATTCACTCCATACCAAACCCGAAAGGAAGGATGTTCCTGGAAGCCGTTCGAAAAGAGATTTTTAAGCCGATCTCTCTCAGGCTCTAATAAACTCCACGCGGTTTCCGAAAGCTCCTTGGGCAGGGAATCAGAATAAGACGTACGCTCACGTTCTATCTCTGCACCCGTTAGACCTTCGAAATACTCTTTCGCGATGAACACCTTTCCGCTCGAATCTATTTTCACCATCAGGATTCGCGGAACTTTTTCCCCATTTTCAAGTAGGTATTCCGTAACCGAAAGCTCTCTCCACAAACTAGACAGGGCGATTGCCGGTCGCATCGTCGAACGTTTGATCACTACCGCGGCACCAAAAGGGGCCTTCGCAAGAAAGACAGATGACGTGGACTGGCCGAGCGATCCCTCGATCAGGTAGCCGTACTCTTCGTTTTTCGCACCGGACTCAACATGACCGATACGCCTGCGGCGAAACTCCTGCACAAAAACGGAAACTTTCGACGGGCGCTCAAGAAGCGCAGTGCAACGATTTAAATCAGCTGGCGCTGCTGACGCATACTGGAGAAAAAAAAGTGATAGAGCTAAACCAGACAGAACCCATTGCCGAATATTTCTCACTTTTAAAGGCTAGCAACCCTTGAGAAAAACTACAAATTGGCAAAAAAGGTAAGTCTTGAGACCAGAGCACCGATGAGTTTATGAGTCTCGAGTGATTCCATCATGATCTAATAAAAAAAGGACCTGATGCAAATCTCGCACAGGTCCTTTCAATCAAATTTAAAATCACGTTTTAAGGATATTGAATTTCAGATTCACTGGAGCCCGCAGAACTCTGATTTTTCATCCCAACTCCCGATGCCCCAATCTCATTGCCACGAGTAAAACTGACTAATTTCAGATCAGCTTCTGGCTTCGGACGAATGACATATCCAAATGGAACTTCGCCAATGGCATCTCCTTCGTAATAAACATTTCGGCAGACTTCGAAGGTGCCGGCAGGAACTGTCATCATCTCGGATTTGCCACTGGCTCGGCACTCATCAACCATTTCTTTGGTATCGGAATCAGAAAGAATCCTTCTACTTGGAACGGTATCGTTAAAAACCTCGACCGTCCCCGATTCGGTGACTTCTCTCAGGACTTCGAAGGTATCTGCAGCAGCATTGTAACTGAGAATTTTTACGTGAATGGAGTTCATCCCCGATTCATCGGAAAGTAGAATCTCATCGCCCGGAGTAGGTGAAGCGAATGAACTAACTGAGAGCAAAAAAAAGGAAATAAGTAAGAATACTTTCATAGTGATCCTCGATCGCGATTGATCCGTTTATTCAGATTTAGGGTTTTATAAAAACCTCATAGTCGCGTTTTAGGTCACTCATTTCTCAGGTTTTTGTCAAGAAATGCTTCCCTAAGTCTTCGCGTAACCAAGCGCCTTACCCTGATAACTCCCACGCTCCTGCATGAGTTTCAGAATGCGGTTATAGGGAATCCAATGCGTCTTCGACCAATCCGGCGCGATGAGTTCCGCCTGGTGGCTCGCCTTCGCTTGCAATCGCTCGACATAAATGTCGGGTCTTAAATGCTCCAGAAACTGAATGGCGCGCTCGGCGTATTCATCCATCGTCAGAATTGGAAAAGGGGCGGCCTCGTACATTTCAGCGAGCTTCGTGTACTTCAACACCATCATCTGGTGAAGCTTCACGCCTTTCACTCCGAACTCATTCATCTCGAGCGCCGCATCTTTCGGAGCGGTGGCAGAATCGGTGGGCGCTCCGAAAATAAAGTGCGCGCAGGTGTGAACATGCGGCGCCCGCTCACGCATTTTACGAAGGGCGATTCGTGAACACTCTCCATCATGTCCCCGAATGAACCATTCTAAAGTGGGAGCCTCGAAACTTTGAATACCGAGCTCAAGCGACACGTAGTGTTTCCCAGCGAGTTCCTCTAAGAGTTCGATCACCGAGTCGGGTAAACAATCTGGCCGAGTCCCGATCGCGAGCCCCGAAATATCCGGATGCGCCAGTGCCTCGCCATAAATTTCGCGCAAATATTCCGCATCGGAATAAGTGTTCGTGTAGCTCTGGAAGTAAGCGATGAATTTCTCTGCGCCGAAACGCGCCCGCGTGCCGGGTAATCGACTGTTGATTTGGTCGGTAATTTCTCCGCCCCGCCCCTGCTTACCGAAGAAACTCGAACTTCCCCGTACATCACAGAAGGTACATCCCCCCTTCGTGATCGTCCCGTCTCGCGTCGGACAAGTGAGACCCGAATTCACCACGACTTTATAAGTCTTACCCCCAAACGTCTCTTTTAAATAACGCGAGTAATGGTGGTAGAGGCCATGGTCTTCACTCGCACTCACTCCCCCGCGAGTAGGCTCACCTACGTGAGTAGGCGAAGCCGTAACTCCACCGAAAGTAGGCGAAGCCGTAACTCCACCGAAAGTAGGCGAAGCCGTAACTCCACCGAAAGTAGGCGAAGCCGTAACTGCCCCCAACTCCTGAGTCGAAACCAACCTAAGCTCCCTGTCCCGAACTAACGTGGCCTGGCTGAATCACCGGAAGTTCTTTCCAATCTTTATGCTTCTCCGTCCCGCGCGCGGTGCCGAAAATCGAGCGAAGTTGGCCACAAGCCGCGGAAATATCGCGTCCGCGAGAAATCCGGACCGTCGCGGTGATTTTGCGTTCGGTGAGGTAACTTTGAAACTCTTTCACGCGTTCGTCCGTCGGGCGTTTGTAATCGGCGCCCGAGTGCTCGTTGAAAGGAATCAAATTGATCTTCGATGGAATGCCACGCGTGAGCTTCACAAGCCTTGCCGCATCTTCCATAGAGTCGTTAAAACCTTTCAGCATCACGTATTCAAACGTGATTCGGCGATGGGGCCCGAGCGGATAATTTCGACAAGCGTTCAGAAGCATTTCGATATTCCACTTCCGATTGACCGGCATGATTTCCGAGCGCTGCTCATCGGTCGTCGCATTCAGCGAAATCGCGAGCGACACATCGACCAGTCGTCCGAGTTCTTCGATCTGCGGAACTAAGCCCGAGGTTGAAATGGTGATCTTCCGCTTCGAAAAAGACATTCCGTCTTGGTCCAGCATGATCTGACAAGCTTTCGCAACATTCGGCAGGTTTTTAAGCGGTTCGCCCATACCCATGAACACGATGTTCGTGATCGGCGAACGGCGCCGAAGTTCGAGAACCTGAGTGACGATCTCGTGCGTTTCGAGGGAGCGGTCGATGCCCTGGATGCCGGTTAGGCAGAACTTACAAGCCATCGCGCATCCGACCTGGGACGAGATGCAAGCCGTGAGACGTTTCCATTTCGCAGAGTCGACTTTTTCCTCAGTTTTTGCGCCCGAGAATCGCACGCCCGCTTGCATGAGTTCTTCTTCTTCGTCGGTTTCGATCGGGGCGAGGTCTTGTCCAGAAAGGCGGGCAATCGCGTCTTTTCCGCCTTTTTCTTGGAGTGCCGCGGGAATGATCACCGATTCGATCGTCTTCTGATCGTGAAGGGTCCAAAGAAACTTATGCGTTCCATCGAGTGCCTGATTCGATACGCGTTCAGTGAGGCGATAAACTTCCACATTCAAAACGAGCCAAGCGCGAAGGTCTTTAGACAGATCAGACATCTGCTCAAAATCAGTCACGAATCGCTGATAGACCCAGTGAAAAATTTGCTGGGCCCGGTAAGCTGCCTGCTTTTTTGCTTTTTTGGCAAATTCCTCTTCGTCGAGGTCTCGCCCTTTCACGCGTGAAAGAGGAAGCAGGAGGTCGGCAAGTTCGGATTTCGTCAGTGATTGGATGTAAATCATGGCAGGCCGAGGTTTTAACGACTTTGCTGCAGATTGGCAAGAAGCTTAGAACGGAGGCTTGCCATTCGTTAAAACCTTGATCTTCCTAAGCAATTTTAACTTAAAGATCCTTGCGCAGAGCGCGCTCCCCGGAATATACCGAGGATAGACCTAGTCGATCACCATCCAAAACTTTCCGCAAAGGACGCTCTCATGAACTTTTCACGACTTTCCATCCTGCTTGCCATCGTATTCTCCTTCGCTGCCCATGCAGACGATTCGAAAATCGTCGGAACTTGGTTCTCTCCCTGCAAGGAAGTGACAAACGGAAGCTACCAAACGAAACTTATGTTCGATGCGGATGGCCAGCTGGTAACGAAAGATTTGAAATTCAACGACCTTGCCTGCTTCACCACTCCGACGGTGGTCGAAAGCTCCGTCCCTTACCGCATTCTTTCGGAAACGGAAGATTCGGTCACCTTTTACAGTAAAAATCCGATTCGCGAAGAAGGCGGACTGATCGATTTCTCTGCCGAGTTCCACTTTAACGCCATCAACTCTGCAACTTTGAAACTCGTCTCTGCAAAAATTCTGATCGGCGGACGCTCACGCACCCTGACTGCAGATGAAATCGGACAAGTTTCCACGGTAACTTACGACCGCCGATAGCCGGTGAGCGGCCTTTTGGAGAGTAGAAATCATTCCACTCTCCCTCATTCTGAATTTTCTTTAAAAGGAGTCTTTCCATGAATTCATTCAAATCTCTTCTCGTAGCCGGCCTCGTCCTCAGCACCTTCGGATCAGCAAACCTGGCTCGGGCCGACGAATCGGCTGACGGGTCTTCGAAAATGATCGGAACCTGGATTTCTCCATGCATTGGAACCGATTACGAAAGTTACATTGTCACCTACGTCTTCGACAATAAAGGATCGGTCACCACGACCGGATCCTACTACTCGGATAAGAAATGCGAGTTCGAATCCAGCAACGATTCCGACACGGCTCCCTACTCTGTGGTTTCTGAAACTGCGGATTCCGTCATCATGAAGGTCGTTCCAGTCGCGCGCGTCGAAGGCGATCTCACCGAACTGGTTGCAGAATTTAAATTCTCCGCTCCGACGAAGTCAGTCATGACAGCGCTCTCCGCTAAAACGATGGTAAACGGCGTCTCCACCGCCATTCCAGCGCAAGACATGAGCGTCTTCACTTCCACCCAATTGACGAAAGCAATCGTCGGGATCACCGGAAAAAAACTAGACTGAGAAAATACCGCGGGAACCGAGAACGGCAGCTAAGCTGAACCGGAACGGAACCAGCTGGAGTCGATCATGCCGGAGTGCTTTCGCCACATTTTTCCATGTGTGCGAAGTATCTCCGGCCTCCGACCACTCTTGAAAATCAGCACGATTCATCGCGAATCCCTGTACCGGAACTCGGTAGCGCTCTCGTAAAACCTTCACGACTTCGCTGAGATCGGCGCGTCGCTCCTGCGATACCGCCGAAAGATCCGGCTCATCAAACTCGGTCAGTTCTCCCTTTCGGAAAATCAGCAGCAAGGTGCGCGCGTCGTGTGGCTCAGTGCCCTCTAAATGGAGGTAAATACCGAAATGGCTCGGCAGAAATTTTCCCCACCAAGCCCGGAGCGCGGTGAAAAGAAAATGTTCCGTAACCGCAGGCAATCTTCCCTTAGTGACGGAAAGCACATTCCGGAGATCGCGCCCTTGATCGTAGATCCCGCCGTCGGATTTCAAGCACTCATTCAGCGCACGGTCCATCTCCACGATGTCGATCGCCACTGTCTTTCGGTCACTCCCTGCAGCCGCAGTCGCTTCTCCGAGCGGCGTTCCGGTGGCGTAAAGGAGTTCGTCCCGGTCCCCGACGATTCGCAGGGTTCGGTCCGCATGGTGAGCGATAAAAACGTGGGGCGACTGAGAAGACCCCTTCGTCTTCCGACGTGGATAAAGAATCCGATTCAGTGCTCCCCAATCTTGGCCTAAATCCATCTCACTCCTTAAATAAACTTTCAAAATCGTCGGTCATACCGAAGCCTGTTAATTCGGCACTCGCAGCTTCATGAGCGTGCTTCGAGGTCAGTCCCGATAGGGTGCCCGCAATTCGTTTTTCACGACCGATTTCGCCGAGACCTGAAACCGAAATCGGAAGGATCCCGCAAGGCGGCGTTTCCAACTCAAATCGATTCGCTTCCGCTTCGTCATCCGCTGCCGTGAAAGCATCCGCACTCGGTGTCCTCGCCTGATCTCGCTGCCGAGAAAGAACGGCTGAAAGGTCATCGATGATAACATCATTTTCAAATCGGATTTCCGTGGTAACCGAAGTTCTCGACCCATTGAAAATGAAAAGTCCGGCTCGACCTGCTCCGCCTTCCATTCCCCGCTTCAGACAAACCAAATCGACTCTCGGGTCATTCACACCCATCTCAGGCGTGGCAAGAGAAAGCGAAAGCATCGAAGCCACAAAACGCTTCCAGTCCGAGGTCTGAGCGGTGGGCTCGTAGACCGCAATTTTTCCCTCACCGACAGAATAGACGAAGTAGCGCGTGCCCAGATTCATGTCGATTCGACCGCGGCCACGAGTCGCCATTTCAAAATCAGCGCGAACGGCGTCCGACATGGGCTGGTGTTTCGAGAAAACGACCAATCGCCCGGCTTCCATCCAAGAAGAAATTTTTCTCCAACGTTCGGAGTTTAAAATGAAGTTCGGTTCCAAGAAGACCGCTTTTGCTTCTTCTTCCCATGCCAGAGCTTCTGGAGAAGCAATCAATCTTGCCTGCGTATCTAAAGTCAGTCGAAGCTCCGGCCAGAACAGAGAATGAGAGTCTTTCCCATTCGAGGTCGAACCATCGATTCGCTTTCCCTCACTCCAGAGGTGACCGGTCAGGCAGAATACTTTCGTCTCCAACTCGAGTTCTTTCGCAAGAAGAGATTCCGCAAAAAGTTCGGCGCGTTTCCGAAAGCCATTCGATAAAGAGAACCACTCCGCTTCATCCAAAATAACGCTTCCACCGCGGCTTCCCAGCAGAAGAAGCGACTTCAAGATCAAATATTGCTTTTCGGAATCGGTCAGCTGGGTGAACGGTCCGAAACCCGTCCAGTGGATCATCGGAGCGGCACGCGACTCACCGACCATGCTTTGACGAGTGGCTGCTTCGGCAATCAGACGATCCAAAGCTGGAAAATCGGCGATTCCACGAGAGATGAGCTGAAAGAGATTAGAATAACTGAGGCTCGGATCTGCTTCGGGCGTGAAGAGCTCTGCCTGAACGACATCGACACCGAGCGAACGCTTCCGAACAAACTGGGCCTGGCGAATTCGAAAGAGTTCCTCGGCCTGATTTTGAAACTGGGCGCGGAAAACGGCGTCGTTCTCTTTCGCTTTCGGAGCAAGGCCATTTCCGGAACCCTTCACCGTCATGAACTCGCGGAGGCTGGCTTGGTTATCGAGGTCGGCTCGGAAGGCCAGTTCCGCTGCATTCGATCGATCGCCGTTCTGGCCACGAAAAGCAGCGAGCTGCGAACCCGACGCAGGTCGGTAATATTTCCAGAAACTTCCGGTGAAAACCAGTTGGAGCGAGGAAAGGAGCTCGGGTTGCTCTTTCCCCATTTCACCGATCATTCCGTCGATTTTGGTTAAAAACTGATGATACCGAGTGGTCAGCTCTTTCGAGTGCAAAGAGGGCAAGGCAAAGATTCGCGGAGCTAAAACGACCGTCGCCGGTTGCTCATCTCGGTTACGAGCCAGCATCTCTTCCTTTTTGGCCAGGTCCTTTGGCAGTCCTGCGTAAAGGGCACCGGTTCCGACTTCAGGCGACAAAATGAGGGTTGCACTCATTTTTCGATCCGCAATGGCCTGGAGAAATTTCGTCAAACCGTGCGAAATGTCATTTTCGGACGCCTGCCAAGGCACAAAACTCACGATGTGCGTGACATTTTGGCGCAAGAGTTGGTTCAACTTCGCGGCTAACCGCGCGGGTTTCAATTCCCAATAGTTGACTAGAATCTGCAGGGGATAAATCGCTGTTTTCCCGGGGCCCGCCATGATGTTAGGAATGATTCCACAACGAAGCGAAGAAAGTAAAGGAGTCGTGTATTAATGTGGTTCTTTTCTGATGAACAAAAAATGCTGGCAGAAACCGTGCGTCAGTTTGCTCGCGATGAACTCGCCCCGCAAATTGAAACCCTCGACCATGAAGAAAAATTTAACGACCCCGCTTTTCGCAAAATGGGAGACCTTGGACTCCTGGGCATCAGCGTAAAAGAAGAAGACGGCGGCGCAGGACTCGGCGCTGTCGAGGCAACGATTGCCATGGAAGAAATGGGCGCAGTCGATGCGTCCTCTACCCTGTCTTATCTGGCTCACGCCATACTCTGCGTGAACCAAATCGGTGCAAACGGATCGGCCGAACAGAAAAGTAAATACCTTCCCGACCTCATCTCCGGAAAGAAGATCGGCGGAATGGGAATGAGCGAACCGGGTGCGGGTTCCGACATGCTCGGCATGACTACGAAAGCAGTGAAGCAGTCGGACGGCAGTTATTTACTCACCGGCACGAAGACCTGGATCACCAACGGTCCGACCGGAGACACGTTCTACGTCTACGCAAAAACGGGCGATTCGAAAAAAGACGTTTCCACTTTCATTGTCGAGCGCGGAATGGCTGGATTCTCGACGGGTAAGAAATTTTCAAAAATGGGCATGCGCGCTTCCCCTACCGGCGAACTGGTGTTTGATCAGGTGAAAATTCCTGAAGAAAACCGAGTCGGCAATGAAGGTGGCTCGGTAAAACGGATGATGGTGAATCTCGATCTGGAACGCGTGACCATCGCGGGAATTTCACTCGGGATCGCGCGGGGTGCGATCGAAGTCGCGACCCAATATGCGAAGGATCGAAAGCAATTCGGTAAGGCCATCGGCTCCTTCCAGATGATCCAAGAACGACTGGCCGAAGCATCCGCAAACTATGAGGCGGGAAGGCACCTCACCTACAACGTCGCGAAAATGTTCGACGACGGTCTTCTGAACGGAAAAGAAGCGTCGGTTCTCTCCGCAAAAGCGAAATTACAGGCTGCCCAAATGGCGACGAAAGTGGCGTTAGATGCCATCCAAATCTTAGGCGGATATGGTTACACGCGTGAATTCCCGGTCGAACGGATGATGAGGGACGCAAAGCTCATCGAGATCGGTGCGGGTACCAACGAAGTCATGCGAATGATCATCGCAAGGCAAATGCTCGGGGAGATCGCCGCTTTATGAGTTCATCCGGCACTTCGCTCTCCAGTCATGCTGCTCCCTTCACGGATACGGAAGTTCAAGCCGAGCTTCGGTCGCTCACCCGCAAGTTTGCGGAAAATGAGATTCGGCCGATCGTCGAAGCAGATGAAGAAAGTGGAACGTTTCGGCCCGAAATCATCGCGAAGCTCGGAAGCCTTGGATTGACGGGAATCCCCGTTCCCGAAGCTTACGGCGGAGCGGGGCTTGGATACGCAGAATACGCGGTCGTGATCGAAGAACTCGCAAGGGTGTCTTGTGCTTATGCGATTTCGGTCGCCGTCACCGGCCTGCCCCAGATGATTTTGGCATCCGCTGGTACGGAGGAGCAAAAAAAGCGCTTTATTCCTCGCCTCTCCAGTGGTGAAGCGATCGGAGCTTTTTCTCTTTCCGAAGCTTCGAGCGGATCTGATGCGGGATCGCTTCGAACCACCGCGAAACGTGACGGCGAACACTATGTTCTGAATGGAACGAAACTATGGACGACTCAGGCAGATAGCGCGGAAACGTTGCTGCTGATGGCTCGCACGGGGGGCTTAGGTGCGAGCGGAGTGAGCGCGTTCATCGTGGAAAAAGGAATGCCCGGAATGACCATGGGCAAACGGGAAAGAAAGATGGGATTGCACATCTCCCACACGATGGAAGTCCTACTCGAGAACGTGCGCGTTCCCGTCGAGAACCGGGTCGGTGCCGAGGGCGAGGGATTCAAGGTCGCCATGACTGCCCTGAACGGAGGTCGCATCACGATCGCCGCCACCGGCGTGGGCGTGGCTCGCGCCGCTTTAGAGGTCGCGGTGAAGCACTCGAAAGAGCGGGAACAATTTGGTCAGCCGATTGCGGAGTTCCAAGGAATTTCCTTCTTGATTGCGGAGATGCAGACGGAAATCGACGCGGCTGATTTGCTAGTGAGGCGAGCCGCTGCCCTCCGCGATGCAGAAAAACCGTTCGCAGTCGAAGCCTCCATGGCGAAACTTTTCGCAACCGATACCGCCATGCGCGTCGCTACCGACTGTGTCCAGATTCTGGGCGGATCGGGTTACACCCAGGATTTCCCAGTAGAGCGTTACATGCGCGAAGCGAAAATCCTTCAGATTGTGGAAGGCACCAATCAAATCCAAAAAGTGATTATCGCTCGGAGCCTGACGAAATGATTTCAGCACGCCTGCGAAATTCCTTACCGGCTCAGATTTTACTCGGAGCCGCGCTAGGACTTCTGGTCGGGAGTTTCCTTCCTGCCCACCGCGCAGATTCTTTGGGGGAAATCGGAAAACTGGTGATTCACTGGGTGAAGCTCGTAGCTGGACCCTTCCTTTTTCTAACGGTTCTCTCAGCGGTGATACGCGTCCACGTCAGCCTGAGCCACGCCCTGCGGCTTGTCGGAATTGCGGTATTGAATACGGCCTGTGCTCTTTTCTTTGCCGTTTCACTTTCTCTCTTATTTTTCCGAGGAGCAAAACTTCCCTTCGCCGAAGGTGAAATTTCAGCAGCCCCGGCGACGACTCCTCCCTTAGGAATTTCCCTCGGACTCGACGGATGGATAAAGACCTTCTCTCCCTCGAGCCTTTTCAGTCCCTTTTTCCAAAACGACATTCTGCTGACTGCACTTCTGGCGGTCTTGGGTGGAATTGCCGTGCGGAAATCTGGGGTATTTTCCGCCTTGGAAAATAACCGCATCGCCGACTGGATCGAAAAAATCAGGGACGTTTTCAAGATCATCCTCCACTGGCTGATGCGCCTGATTCCGTTTGCGGTATTCGCAGTGCTTTCATCCACCGTGGCAAACCACGGCTTCGGAGTTTTCGGCCACCTTTCTAAATTCGTGATCGTCGTCTTCGCGGCCTTTGCGCTTCAAATCACATTCGTTTACGGAACGTGGATCCGGGGAATCGCAAAAATGCCCCTCCGTGAATTTTGGTCAGCGGCGAAAGGTCCGGTTCTGTACTCATTTGGAGTGAACTCCAGCCTTGCGACCCTCCCTCAGACCCTGCTCGCTTTGAAAAAATTGAAAATCTCCGACCGCTCCGCATCGCTGGGTGCCGGTGTGGCAACGAACTTAAACAACGATGGCATCGTTCTTTATGAGGCGATGGCCGTATTTTTTATCGCATTCTCCCACGGAATTCCCATGGACGTCGGAACGATGGTGCTCGCTGCCCTCACTTGCGTGGTCGCGGCGATGGGAATCACTGGGATTCCGGAGGCTGGCTTCATTTCGCTATCCGTAGTCATCGGCGTTCTCGGGCTACCGGCGGAGATGCTGCCCCTTTTGCTTGCGGTCGATTGGGTCGTCGCGCGGTTTCGTTCCAGCGTGAATGTTCTGAGCGACCTCACGCTCTCGATTGCAATGGACGCAACGGAGCCATCTGAATAATTCGGCAGCAATCCGTAAATTCAACTCGGCTTTTTAAGAATATTCTTTAAGCTTGAGAGATGAAAAAAATGAAACCGCTTCTCTATCTTATGCCCGTTGCTATCACAGTGGCTTGCGTCGCCTCTTCCCCTGCCCAAGCGATCGAACTCAAAGCAAAAGGATTTATTAAAGTCGGCGCCGTCGGTGCAAACCGCGCGGTGAACAGTTTCGGCCAAGAAAACTTAGCCGCGCCTACCGCTGCCCGCCCGCAGGGCGACTTCACCCTTCTCGATAAAGAAGTCACCTCCTTCCAAGCCGCCCAAACGCGACTCGGAATGGAGGCAATCGTAGATCCGACCACTCGCGGCTACGTTGAATTTGATTTTATTGATTTTACGAAAGCCTCTCCGACCACTCAAATGGTCCCTCGTGTACGGATCGCTAAAATCGATTACGACTTTTCTGAAACTCGCCGCCTGACGGTCGGCCAAGACTGGGATATTTTCTCTCCAACCAACACTTCGACCTACAACTACGTCGGGAATAACTTTCAAGCCGGAAACTCCGGATTTATGCGCTCCCAAGCGATCCTCACGGATCGCCACGGTGATTTAGAAATGCGGTATGCGCTTGGAATGGTCGGATCGAATGCGACCGCAACCAACGCAGACATCGAAAAATCCGATCTCCCTACCTTCGCGGTCGCGGCCGCTTACGGCACGGGAATGAACCGAGTCGGAGTATCGGCAATCGGAAGCCGTCTGAAACTCGCGGACGGTTCACCGAGAGGCTACGCGAGCCGCGGAGTCTACGGACTTTCTGCTTTCGGAGAAAAAAGCGTCGGCACGGGATCCATCCGAGCTGAGGTCTACACCTCCCAGAACTTGGAAAACACCGGGAGCTTAACCCTCTCTCGCGGACGAGCCGCAACCAGCGTTCGCGACGTCGGCGGTTTCCTCAGCGGAAAATTTCCACTCGACGAAGCTTGGTCACTCTTTGGAACCGCGGGTCTCGCGACTGTACGGAACAAAGGCGCTGTATCGAACGCATCGACGCTCACTGCGGGGCGCCGAAGCTTTGATGCCACGACATTAGGGATCACCACCAACGTTGCGGTAAAACTCGGCATAGATCATAAGTTGTCGGAAAAACTCAGCTGGTTTACGGAACTTTCTCGTTTCAACACTGTGTTTAAAGACTTCGGAAACGGCCACTCTTACGTGGTCGATGCCGGGCTTTTCCTCTCGATCTAAGCTTTCGAAAGAACGACCCAGCCAAGGTTAATAGGGTGTAGCCCAAATTACCAAGAGAAGAGGCGCTGACTCCCTAGGAGTGAGCGCCTCTTTTTAATTTGTTCTTCGCTTCCTTACGCGAACCGAGATTGGTTAGCTTTAGACGGCGAAATCACCGTGGCCGCGAAAGTAATCACCAGATTTAAGGCGAGAGCGAGAAGGCCGATGTAAACCGAATAGGTCTCGCCTCCGATCACAACGCCGTAAACGGGTTTCAATATCCCGCTTGAGAATGCCAGCGTGGTTCCGAAAACGGCTCCCGCAAGCCAACCCCAAAAGAGTCCCCCGGTGTGAACACGCTTCATAAAAAGTCCGCAAACGACGGCCGGGAAAATCTGGAGCATCCAAACACCCCCGAGAAGCTGAAGGTCGATCGCAAATTTTGTCGGCAGCCCGACGATACAAGCGAGCGCGCCGAACTTCACCACCAAGGACACGATTTTCGCAGTTTGCGCTTCGCCTGCCGGAGTGAGGTTTGGATTCACAAGCGGCTTCCAGAGATTTCGCGTGAAGAGACTCGAAGCTCCGATCGACATCACCGCTGCGGGCACCAGAGCGCCGATGGCGATCGCGGCGAACGAGAATCCACTGAACCATTCGGGAAAGATTCGGTTAAAAAGAAGCGGTACGACTTCCGTGGGGTTTTCAGGCTTAATTCCAGCGGCTAAGGCCATCAGGCCGAGCAGCGCGATCATCCCAAGCAAGATTGTGTAAGCCGGCAAAAAGATCGCATTCTTTCGAACCACGTCCGCGTTTTTCGCCGCCAGTACTCCGGTCATCGTGTGCGGATACATGAAAGCCGCAAATGCTGAACCGAGAGCGAGAGTCGCAAATGGCAAGAGCTGCCCCGGCTGCAGAAGAGTTCCGGTTGCTCCGCCTTTCGAAGCGAACGCTGTCGACGCCGCCGCAAAGACCGCTGCGTAACCTCCGAGTTTAATCGGAATGAGAATGACCGCGGCGATCACCACGATATAAATCATGACGTCTTTTACAAATGCGATCAGCGCAGGAGCGCGAAGGCCACTGGAGTAAGTGTAAAATGCGAGAATCAGAAACGCGATGATGAGCGGCATTTCTCCGTGAAGTCCCATCGCTTTTAAGACCACTTCCATACCGACTAACTGGAGCGCGATGTAAGGCATCGTCGCGAGTAACCCCGTGATTGCGACGGCATACTCGAGACGTCGGTCGGTGTAGCGATCGTAAACGTAGTCCGCTGCCGTCACACAGCCGCGTTCATGCGCCGCTTGCCATAATTTCGGCATGACCTTGTAAATGAAGGGGTAGACGAGAATTGTATAAGGGAGCGCAAAAAATCCGTAAGCACCGACGGCGTACACCAGCGCCGGCACGGCAATCACGGTGTAGGCCGTGTAAAAATCCCCCCCGACTAAAAACCATGTGATCCAAGCGCCAAACTGGCGCCCGCCCAGGCCCCATTCATCTAGCGTACTCCCCACCCCTTTTGAATCTTTCGAGTTCCACCGCGAAGCAACGAAGCCGAGGACGGTTACCAAGAGAAAGAAAAAAAGAAAAACCGAAAGGGCTGTCCACTTGATTTCAGACATGACGATCTCCGTTCACGTGGCTGGCAGCCTCGATTTTTTTATCTCGTCGATAAACGAAGTAAGTCAGCAGCGAGGTCACTGGCACCCAGGCGAACTGAAACCAGTAAAAGAAAGGAAAGCCTAAAATCTCAGGGTCTGCACGGTTGTAGAGCGGCACCGAGAGCAGTCCTAAAAATGGCAGGAGAAGTAATAAATGAAATGAATTTCGAAGAGGGGCTCGAGACATGGATGCTTAGCCTTTCGTTCTGAACCGAATCGGTGTCACAATAGATAGGTACGGAAGTAAACTCTATTCAGTGTATGGTTACAAACGAGGAAAATTATGAAAACCGAATCCATGAGCAACAACGATGTCTCAACCAAAGACATCTGGAAGGTCATCGGAGCTTCCTCCGCAGGCACTCTGATCGAGTGGTATGACTTCTACATCTTCGGAAGTTTAGCGACGATCATCGCGAGTCACTTTTTTCCGAAGGGGAATGAGGTCGTTGCCCTCCTGCTCACCTTGGCTACTTTCGCGACGGGATTCGTCGTTCGTCCCTTCGGCGCATTGGTTTTCGGTCGGATTGGCGATGTGGTCGGACGCAAATACGCTTTTCTCGTAACCCTTCTGATTATGGGTGGTTCTACTTTTTTAATTGGCTGCCTTCCGACCTATGAACAAGTGGGCATACTCGCTCCTTTCCTCTTACTCCTCCTTCGCCTCCTTCAGGGTCTCGCCCTCGGCGGAGAATACGGCGGGGCTGCAACCTATGTTGCAGAACACTGTCCGGATAAAAAGCGCGGATATTACACGAGCTTCATCCAAACGACGGCAACCCTCGGACTCTTCGTTTCTCTCGGCGTGATTCTCATCTCTCGTCAGTCGCTCGG
Organism: Oligoflexia bacterium; assembly: GCA_014376785.1. GTDB lineage: Bacteria > Bdellovibrionota > UBA1018 > UBA1018 > UBA1018 > JACMQW01. The sequence goes on along the minus strand of JACMQW010000082.1, from coordinate 87,386 downwards.
TGAAGACGCATTCAAAGAGTGGGGCTGGCGTCTGCCGTTTCTCCTGTCGGTGATCCTCGTGGTTTTTTCGTTCGTCCTCCGAAAGAAAATGAAAGAGTCACCCGTTTTTCAAAAATTGAAATCTTCAGGAAAAGCTTCGACCTCTCCGCTTCGCGATAGTTTCGTGGAACCGGCAAATCGCCGCCTTGTCATTATGGCCCTTTTTGGTGCTACCATGGGTCAGGGAGTTGTTTGGTATACGGGTCAGTTCTACGCGCTTTATTATCTGCAGACGGTATTGAAAGTGAATTTCGTCCTCGCAAATGAAATCATTGCGGTCGCTCTCCTCTGCGCGACCCCTTTCTTCATCGTGTTCGGCGCATTATCGGACCGAATCGGAAGAAAAAAGATCATCATGACCGGACTCATTCTCGCCGCGCTCACTTACTATCCGATTTACAGCGGCATGCTGTCTGCTTCCGGCTTTAACGCTGCGATGCCTGAACTCGGATCGCCGAATCCAAATGTGTTTGCGCTCGGGCTTCTGGTCTGGATCCAGGTGATGTACGTGACGATGGTCTACGGTCCGATTGCCGCCTTCTTGGTGGAACTCTTCCCGACGAAAATTCGTTACACTTCGATGTCGCTGCCTTACCACATTGGAAACGGCGTTTTCGGTGGGGTCGTTCCTCTGATCGGAACTTGGGCAGTCGCTCGCTCGGGCAATCTCCACGCAGGCGTTTTCTACCCGATCGCAATTGCTGCCGTAACCTTTGTCATCGGTTGCATTTACGTTCCCGAGACCTTCCGGAAAAAGCTCGCGGACACGTGATTTTTTCGATTTTAACCCTTCGCCCGATTTCGGCTCTTTGCGGCTGAATTCGGGCATTTTTTATCCGGGGATTCACTTAATCACTTGCTCCCAGGGCTCCTTTTCTGTTCAATCGTCCGCATGTCTATCACCGCCGCCCGCCTTGGTTCCTCTCCGTTGATGTACGATTGGTCGAGTCTGCTTCGGCCCGCAAAATCTCTCTCGGGATCCGCGATGGGAGGTCAGAAATTTTTCGACACCTGGAATCAGCTCAAGGCGCGGTTTGCTACTGGAGAGATCGGTTTTTACGATTCACTGACGAACACGGCCGTTTCGGATATCGACGCTTCGGAAAAAATGGCGAAGGAAATCCTCGCTTCTGGAAAATTTACGGACGCCCTCTTCTTAGGCATCGGCGGCTCAAGCCTCGGCCCGATTTCTCTGCTTTCTGCTTTGAAGCCGCAGGCTGAAAGCGGACTGCGCGTCCATTTCCTAGAAAATCCGGATCCGACTGACTGGAACGAAACGTTAAAGACTCTATCGCCCGCGACGACACTGGTGGTCTGCGTGACGAAATCAGGAACGACGTTTGAGACGATGGCCCAGTTCCTCCTCGCTCTCGAGTGGCTCGGGAATGAACGCTGGAAAACCCACACGGTCGGGATCACCGACCCGACCAAAGGCGATTTGCGCGCCTTCACCACTGAGCAAGGAATTCCGACGCTCTCTATCCACCCTTCGATCGGTGGACGGTTCTCGATTTTTTCTCCCGTCGGAACGTTTCCGGGTTTTCTCGCCGGGCTCGACATGCGTGAGTTCATTAAAGGCGCGACTCAGATTCGGGATTACTGCGATAAGACGACCACCGACGCGAAAGCCTGCGAGAAAAATGCACTTTTTCAAATCAGCGCGGATTTGCTCGCCCATTTCGAAAAACGCCCGATACACGTGATCATGCCTTATGCGACGGGCTTGAAACAGTTTGGCGCTTGGTTTGTCCAACTTTGGGCAGAATCGCTTGGGAAAGACTTGAAAGGGTTCACGCCTCTGTCCGCGCTGGGCGCGACCGACCAACATTCGATCCTGCAACTCCTTCGGGATGGCCCGGATGATAAAGTGACCTTTTTCATGAACGTCGAACAAGTCGCTGACGAAGTGAAGATTCCGCATTTGAACCGTTTGAAAGGAAAATTCAATTCGGCCACCCTTCCGGCGTTTCAAATTTTGGAGGGGCACACCCTCCACTCCCTCCTTCGCGTCGAATACCAGGCGATCGCACTCGTTCTGACGAAGCGAAGCCGTCCCCATTTCACGATTAACGTCGAGCGACTGGACGAGAGAAATATGGGATCGCTCTACTTCGCGGCGTGTGTGATGACGGCGTTTACGGGAACGTTGTGGAATGTGAACCCGTTCGACCAACCGGGAGTCGAAGAAGGAAAAATCTACATTAAGGAATCCCTGACTCGGCTTGCCGGAGACCGTAAAAACATTGACGATACAGACGACAATTCGCCGGTCGCACGCCTCCGAACCTATGCGAACCGAGACCGCGCGGATGATGGCGATCAGAGAAACTAAATCCTTCCATTGACCCGCACGCGGTCTGGCACGTAAAGTTTCGAGATCATGGCTGTTTTCGACGATCTTCCTCCGCCGGGTTCCGATGATACGGACGGCTCCGATTCTACGAAAGTTCTCTCGTCTGACCAGGCGACGATGAACCAAGAACTCGCGAAGGCGAAAGAGCAGGAAGCCTGCTTGATCATCATTCGCGGAACTCCGCAGGGGCACCGCTTTTTCATCACGCAAGACGAAATGGTTTTAGGCCGCGATCCGACCGCGGATATTTCCATTCTCGATCAGAGCATTTCGCGCAGACACGCAAAAGTGACGAAGTCCGGTGGAAAAGTCCTGATCACCGATCTCGGATCCGCGAATGGATCTCTGATTAACGATAAGAAACTTGCCCCCGATGCTCCGCGTCCTTTGGCAAAAGAAGACATGATTAAGCTTGGGAATACCGTGATGAAGTTTCTTCCTCAGGGGGAGCTTGAAACGCTTTACATGGGGAACCTCGGTTCCGCGGCGCACACCGACGCACTCACGAAACTTTATAATAAACGCTACCTCCTGGAAGTTTTAGAGGTGGAGTTTAAACGAGCAAAAGCGCTTCACACCGATTTTGCCCTCCTCTTTTTCGATCTCGACCATTTTAAAAAGGTGAACGACACCTACGGCCACGATGCGGGCGACCACGTTCTGCGCGAATTCGCGGCCTTAGTCCGGGCAAATCACATCCGACCGAAAGACGTTTTTGCCCGCTACGGGGGCGAAGAGTTTGTCCTTCTCCTGGCGAACACCGGGATTAAAGACGCTTCCGACATCGCGGAGCGCATTCGAGGGGCGGTCGAGACGCACGCTTTCATTTATGAAGGGAAGCGCCTTTCGGTGACCACTTCGATGGGAGTGGCTGAATTGACGACGGGCATCGAGTCGGCAAACTCGCTTTTAAAGCATGCCGATCAAGCCCTGTACGCCGCAAAAGGCGCCGGACGAAACCAAGTCGTCATTGCCGATGCTCCGTGATACGCGGGGGGAGTGAAACGGATCGAAATCCTCTCCCCTCTCGTTGCTGAACGAATCGCCGCCGGCGAGGTCGTCGAACGTCCTGGCAGCGTCGTGAAAGAACTCGTCGAAAATGCGCTCGACGCGGGGGCGACTGAGGTTTCAGTTCGACTCGAAGACGGTGGAAAGGCGCTCATCGAAGTCCTGGATAATGGGAACGGGATGAGCCGTGAAGACCTCGAGATCGCGGTCCTCCGCCACGCGACCAGTAAAATTCGAGAGGTCTCTGATTTAGAGCGGCTCTCGACCCTGGGGTTTCGCGGCGAGGCGCTGCCGAGCATTTCCGCCTGTGCTGATCTTTCGATTCTTTCCCGCGAAATCGATTCGGATCTCACGCTCGAGTGGCGTGAAGGAAAAGTGACCGACACCACCTTCGGAAGTTTCCATGGGAAAAAGCATGGGACGCGAATGCAAGTCCGTGCACTGTTTTCTCAGATTCCTGCGCGCCTAAAATTTTTAAAATCCGCCACTTCCGAAGTTTCGGCGGTCCGCGACTGGATGGAGCGGCTGGCATTCACTCATCCGCACGTGGGCTTCAAACTCGAAACCGAAGCTCGCGTTCTTTTTTCAGCGCGTCCCGAAGAAGAGTCTGCGCGAGTTGCGCGAATCTTAGGCGACTCGAATGACTTTCCGGTCATCACCGAAGAAACCGTCGAAGCCGGCGCGATTCGGGCGCGAATCCACTGGCTCCAGGGCGCGACCTCGCCCCAGATGCGAAAAATGGTTCAAATCGTAAACGGCCGTGCGGTCCGCGATCGACTGGTCCAGCAAGCATTGCTCTCGCCCTTTCGCCAAGCTTTATTACCCGGCCAATTTCCCGCCCTCGCTCTTTACCTCGACCTCCCTCCCCAACTTCTCGACGTGAACGTTCACCCAACGAAAACCGAACTTCGATTTTTGAATAGTTCGCAAATCTTTCGAACCATTCAACGTCTCGGCGAAGAGATGGTGAAGAAACACGGGTCGGTCGGGTTTGCTCGCGGAGAAATGAACTTCGGACCGGGAGCCACTGTACGGTCGCTTGAAAATTCTCCTTTTACTGCCACGCTCTTGCCGGGATCCCAGAATTCTTTTTTCTCCTCCGCCAGTGATGAACTCACTTCTGCCATGCAGACCTCCCGTTCGGAGGCTTCACGGTCGGAGGCGACACTGTCGCTGGACGGCCTTACGGAGGTGCAACGTTCGCAGAACTTCTGTTCGGAGGCGACTCCGTCGCTGGACGGCGCCGCCCCAAAGCCAGCCCACCCCTTCACCCCCGACCGCTTTGCCGGCATCCTTTTCCAAACTTACCTCATGTATGATTTTGGACACGAGCTCGCGCTCGTCGACCAGCATGCCGCCCATGAGCGCATTCGATTCGAAATTCTACGAAAGCGCGCGCTGTCGGAAGGAACGAGCGCCCCAGCGCAAGTACTCCTCCTTCCCGAAGTGGTAAAATTTCCAGTCGAGGATCGAAACGTCATCGAAGCAAGACTTCCGCTTCTAGAAAAACTCGGATTCGAATCCGAAATTTTCGGCGAGGAAAATCTCCTTTTCCGCGCCATCCCCGCCGAATGGGGAACCGCAAACTTACGCACGCGCCTTTTTAGTTTGGTGGAGAAACTTCGAAACCTCGCGGATGACGACGTGGGAGAGCGGTTGAAATTTGATGAACGATTGTTTGAAAAGCTCGCATCAGAGGCCTGCCATTCCGCGGTCCGCGCAGGTGATCGAATTAATCCAGAAGTAGCCGCCGAAATCGTCTCTGACCTCATGGCTTGTGAACACCCGTGGAATTGCCCGCATGGTCGTCCCACGGTCGCGCGGGTTCCGCGCACTCGGTTTGAAGAATGGTTTCAGCGTCGCGTATAGATCCACCCGGGAAACCGACCGCGATTTTAACCGGCACGACCGCGTCGGGTAAAACGGCGCTCGCCCTCGAATTCGCACGCGCTCACGGAGAGATCGAAATCGTGAATGCAGATTCGCTCCTTGTTTTCCGCGGATTCGATATTGGAACGGCTAAACCATCCGAAGCGGAACTCGCTGAAATCCCTCATCACCTGGTTGATATCCGTAATCCGGAAGAGTCATTTAATGCGGGAGATTTTATTCTCGCCTGTGACTCTGCCCTAAAAGATATCCATGGACGGGGGAAACGCGCGCTGATTACCGGAGGTACCGGATTTTATTTGAAAGCTCTCATCTTTGGTCTCTGGGACTCGCCGAAATCGCCACCTGAGATGCGTGCGCGGTTAGAACTTCTGACGAATGAGGAACTTTTCGCCAGGCTTTTGGAAAAAGACGAGCCTTCGGCACTCAGAATTTCTATGGGAGACCGCTACCGACTCCTTCGCGCTTTGGAAACGATCGAGAGTAGCGGGAAGACGCCGACTGAGCTTGAAGCGGAAGCCTCTGCACGCGGCGCAATCCCCGGACTCTCGCTTCTCATCACCGACCGCGGGAGTGATGATTTAAAAAAGCGGATTGCCGCCAGGTCCTCTCTCATGCTCACAGAAGGATTTGTCGAAGAAGTCAGCCGGCTTCGCGAATCGTATCCCTCAGCGCGAGCATTGGACTCGGTCGGCTATGTCGAGGTGATTCGGTACCTAGACGGCATCGCCCCGGCGGGAAGAAAAATCGAACCGGGGACCGAGGGTCTGCGCTCCGAAATCGAACTCGCCACGAACCAGCTCGCAAAGCGCCAAAGGACTTTCTTTGGCAATGCCAGCCGCGGCCAATTCACGCGCGCTCGCGATTTAAAGTTCTTCACTCTCGAACCAGACCGCGCCACACTTTGGAAGACTCTGGAAGACCTCTACTGCTGAACTACGAATCCTAAATTCAGAGTCCTAAACCTAACGAGTGAGTCCTGATGAAAAAAGTTTACATCGTTTCTGACGGTACGGGAGAAACTGCAGCGCAAATGGTGAAAGCCGCTATGGTCCAGTTCGCAAATCAGTTCTCGGCAGAGAAGGATATCTACATCTCACGCCATAAAAACATGCGTAAAAAAGAACAAATCGAAGCCATCTGCGAAGAAGCCGCGGAGGCGAAAGCACTCATCGTTTACACGATCGTCAGCCCCGATATCCGCACTGCGCTGGCGGAACAGGCCACCGCTCGAGGCGTGGTTTGCGTGGATTTGATCGGTCCTCTGCTCGCTGGTTTAGCGGGACACTTCGGCCTGGAACCGAAATCGATCGCAGGCCTGCTTCATAATGTGAACGAGGCTTATTTTAAACGGATTGATGCCATGGAATACACCATCGGACATGATGATGGCCGTGACCTCACCCGGCTGGGTGAGGCAGATTTAGTAATTCTCGGAATTTCCCGAACCTCTAAAACCCCGCTTTCGATGTATCTTTCGCAGCAGGGCTGGAAAGTGGTGAACATCCCGATCATCAATGGCTTTCAAACTCCGAATGAAATTTTTGAGATCGATCAAAGAAAAATTGTCTGCCTCACCATCGATCCGGAGAATTTAACCACCATCAGGCGGAATCGCCTGTCTCGACTCGGGCAGCACCGCGGCGGAGAATATGCCGATCCCGATAAAGTGAACGAAGAAATCAGCTACGCGTCTGAAATCTTCAGAAAAAATCGCAAATGGGCCGTGTTTAACGTGACCGGGAAGGCATTGGAGGAGACCGCGGCCGAGATCATTCGACTCATGGCGTCTCGGCGCTTGACACCCACGGTAGCTTTAGAAAATACTCCAGCCATTCAATAGGTGGGTCGCCGAGGTGTCGGGACCCTTTCCCCGAGGAGAAGTGTCATGGCTCGTGGCTCTAAAGTCTGGTTCAACGGAAAAATCACTGCAGCCGAAGAAGCGCGTATCAGCCTCTTCACTCATGGCCTCCACTACGGATCGGGCGCCTTCGAAGGGATCCGCGCCTACAAACAAGCTTCCGGCGGCGGAGCGATTTTTCGCCTCCAAGAACACATCGAGCGTCTCGGCGACTCCGTGAAAATCATGGGCTTTCGACTTCCCTATTCCGTCGAAGAAATCATGAAAGCCTGCATCGAAGCCTGCAAAGCAAACGATTTCGAAGAGTGTTACGTACGTCCCATTGTCTTCGTTGGTGACGAAGCCCTCGGAGTTTTTCCCGGCGAAGACCCCGTATTGAACGTGGCCGTCTTAGTTTGGGAATGGGGCAGCTACCTTGGAGACCGAGGCATTCAAGAAGGCGCGAAATTGAAAATTTCGACTTACATTCGCCCTCACCCAAACTCGGTGATGACGAAGGGGAAAATCACGGGTCAGTACTTGACCGGCGTCATCGCGAAGCAAGAAGCCAAACGCCAAGGCTTTGATGAAGCCCTTCTCCTGGATCCAGAAGGATTTTTGGCCGAAGGTTCTGGCGAAAACTTGTTCATGGTGAAAAACGGAGTCGTGAAAACCACTCCACTCACCTCGGTTCTGAACGGGATCACTCGCCAGACGGTGATTCATTACTTCAAAACCAATAAAATCGAAATTGTCGGCGAACGCTTTACCCGCGATGAGTTCTACTGCGCGGACGAAGCTTTCATGACCGGGACTGCGGCCGAAATCACGCCGATTCAAAGCCTGGATTCTCGTTTGATCGGCACGGGAAAACCCGGCCCCATCACCCGCCAACTCCAGTCCGATTACCAAAAAATCGTTCGCGGAGAAATGAAACTGCCACGCACCGAAAACTGGTGGTCGGTCATTAAGTAGGCTGTCATGCTCGTAGGTACCGGTAGAATCGTCCTCGATTTTTACAATAATACTGAGGGCGGAAAGAAGCGGAAGCTTCTCGAAGACCTTTGCACGCAGCTCAGAAAAAAATTCAACGTCTCGGCCCTCGAAGTCGCAGATTTCGAGGATCCCGAGCGTTGTGTCGTGGGTTTCGCGGCGGTTATTCCGGAAAGTTGGAAATTACCTTCCGCCCGTAGTTTCGTTGAGAAAATCGCCAAGGAAATCGACCAGACAGCCTTTGCTCGGGTAACGGTGGAGGATTTAGAAATTCTCGAACATGGAACGAGCCCGGGCTACGAGCAAGATTAGCGGCCCAGGTTTGGGCCTGTGCGTACGCGACGGAGCGGGAGATGATCCCAAAAGAAATTCCGAAGGCCGATCAAATTCGGATCAAATCCGATCTTCAACATTTCTTCATACGCATCCGTCGGTTTCCACCCCATGACCGAAACTCGGTAGAGCCCGACTAAAAGACCGGTTCGGTCTTTGCCCGCATGGCAGTGAATAAACACGGGTTGTAACCTCGGATCGCGCATCGCTTTCAGCGCATCTCCCACCAACGCTTCACTTGGGTAAGACATTCCATCGATCGGAAAACTCCGGAAATTCATGCCGACATTCTGAACCACGCGTCGTTCCCATTCGACCATTTCCCCGGTCGTTCGCAGATCGATCACCGTGCGAATGCCGTTTTTCTTGAGCTGGATGAAATCCTGCACCACCGTCGGCTGCCCCCCACGAACCAGCGAGGAATTCACAATGAGGAATCGTTCGATGGATGCACGAGCCGGAGTGAATGAAAGACTGAGCGCCGTGATGCATCCGAAAACGAGGGTCTGTAAACGCATCGGACGAGTCGACCAGAGGCCTATTCAATAGTCAAACGGGGTCTGGTGCAAAATTTTCAAAATCCGCGTGGCTTCGTTTCTCATCGCCTGGACATGCGTGCGGACTTGGCCGCGAGGCGATATCAGGTAATCGTCCGGTGACTTTCCTAAAAAATGGGCCAGTTCTTCGTCGCTGGCGTTTGCAATGATGCGGACGAATTCCTTAAACTCTGGGTCGGCGACTCGGAAGTCTGGGCGGAATTCCGCAAAATCATTTGGGTTCCCCGGCATCGCGTATTTCGAGGCTTCTTTTTCACTGATCACCCCCATTTTTTTACGCGAAGCCGGAAGGTTAAAAGCATCTCCCAAATCAAAAATAATCAGTTTCGTGCCCGTGCGTGCGAGGTTCGCGATGTTCAAATCGACTTGCTGAAAAATATTCCAAAATATTTTCCAATCTGCATAAAGACGGGGCCAATCGCCGGAGTTTAAAACTTCTTTCAGAGCCTCCGAATTCAAAGCTGCATCCGGATGCAATTTTCTGAAATCATCAAGGGGAGTAACAAACTCTGGAATTCCGGCTTGTAGAACGCCCGGCCGGGTGCGGAATACGTGATCCCCGATTTTCACTGCGACGCCCGATCTCCAAGCAGTCTCAGGAAGCGCATCTCCTAGCCCCGTCTCTTTGGCCATTCGGTAAGCAAGGGCTGCCATTCCGAGGTCGTCGAAAATCGCGCGCTCTCCCTGCGCCGACTGAAAGTTTTCTTTATAAAAATACTGCGCTCCATTTGAAGCGCGAAGTTCGTAAATAACCGTGGTGTCATCTCGCGTCTTAATCACGCGGGCATCGTAGGGGGGAAGAAACTGCTCGCCACAGCGGTTCGGGAGCGTTGCTCCTGCCGTTTGCGCCACTAGCCCCCCGAGCAAAAAAATAGTCCTCAGCTCCATACCTGATAAGAATGGTACGCGAACGAGACAAAGGCACCAAGGAGATCTCTTTTTTTCTAAGGCATGAGAAAAACTCATCAATCTCCCCCTCGAAATAATCATGCGGGCCGCCGTCTTTTTCCGCCCCTTTTCCGATTCGCCGTGTTAGAAACCGCTCATCCCATTTGGGATTTGCGGCTCGCTGAGTTGGTCAGGGAGCCGGTTTTATTCACCCCTCTCTACTACCGATGGCAGTTCCCTTAAAGGAACTCCTCAGATCGAAGGCACTCTTGTCAGTTACGATTCCTAAGTTTGCGTCCATGTCCGGCCCGAAAAAGTCCTCCATCAAAGTCACCGCTCCCGCGCCAGTCGTTCCTCATGTTCCGACTGAAATGCTCGAATCCTTTAAAACCCTCGATTTGACTCCCGCGGTTGCTCGCGCGATCGAAGAGCTAGGTTACGAGAAGCCAAGCGAAATCCAATCGGCTGCGCTGCCGATCCTGCTCGGCGATGCCACCGACTTCATCGGACTCGCCGCAACCGGTACTGGAAAAACCGCCGCTTTCGGGATTCCACTTCTTGAGCGGTTGAACCCTTTTGAAAAATCCGTTCAGTCGATCATTCTTTGCCCTACCCGGGAACTTGCCATCCAAGTTTCCGGACAGATCGATCTCCTCGGAAAATACCAAGGCGTGAAGTCCACAGCGATTTACGGGGGCGCCCCTTACGGTGACCAAATCGCGGCCATCCGTCGCGGCGCTCAAGTGGTCGTCGGCACTCCTGGCCGTGTGGTCGATCACATCGATCGCGGCACGCTGGACCTCTCCGGTGTTTCCATTGTGATTTTGGATGAAGCAGACGAAATGATTTCGATGGGCTTCAAAGACGATCTCGAGAAAATCCTCGGATCCGTTGCCGGTCTCGATAACGACTCTGAAAGCAGAGAAGAACTTTCTCTCGGCGAAGAAGCCGTCAGTACCCGCACCTCAAACATCTGGCTCTTCTCAGCAACCATGAGCCGCGAAGTTCGTAAAGTGACCGAAGACTACTTGGTTAACCCTAAGAAAGTCGAAATCAACCGCACGGAAATGCTCCCTGCCAACCTCGAGCAAATCTATTACTCGACTTCAGAGTCGAACAAACCCGAAGTGCTTTGCAAAATCATGGACGCCGCAGACGATTTCTACGGAATTATTTTCTGCCAAACGAAAGCACTCGTGGTGGATCTCGTTGGTTACTTAATGGGACGTGGCTACGCAGTCGATGCGCTTCACGGCGACATGGACCAAAAAGCCCGCGAACGCACGATGAAGGCGTTCCGCGATCGTAAAGTGACGCTGCTCATTTGTACGGACGTTGCTTCCCGCGGATTAGATGTGAAAGACATCACCCACGTCATCAACTACTCGCTCCCTCGTGAGCTCGATTCCTACGTTCACCGCATCGGCCGTACCGCCCGCAGTGGCAAAACCGGTTATGCGATGAGCTTAGTGACTCCGAGTCACCGTGGCCTGATCCAACGGATCGAACGCGCGACGAAGAGCACGATGAACGAGGGAAAGATCCCTACTCGTAAGGACGTTGGAGAGAAAAAGATCGCCGCGATTTCGAAAAAATTCGAAGACGCGACCACCTTTGCTCGGGCAACCGAACTCTTCACTCCAGAATTGAAGATCCTGCTTGCGCCGATGTCCGCTGAAGAAGTGGCTTCACGCTTCATCACGATGATGCTCCCCGAAGTGTTCTCCGATAAGTCGGAGCGCGAAGCGGCATCACCGGTAGCGGGCGAAAAAGGAAAAATCCTACTCGGTCACACGGCTGAGCGCGCGGAACGCGGATACGCAGATCGTCACGGCGGAGCACGCAGTGGCTATCAAGGTCGTGGCGGATCGAGCCGCGGTTATGGCGGCGGCGATCGCGGTGGATACGCGAGTAGCGGAGAACGCGGCGGATACGGCGAACGCAAATCCTACGGAGACCGCGGTGGTGATCGCGGCGGGTATTCCAGTGGTGCCGAGCGCGGTGGATTCAGCGGCGAACGCAAGTTTGCCGCTCCGACTGGCGCGAGTGTTTACGGCGACAAGCCGAAATTCAAAGCCGACGGAGCGGCCGCTGCTCCAAAGGATAAGATCAAGCGCTGGGGTGCACCGATGACGGCGGCCTCCCCTTCGAACGCAGGAAAAACCTCGTTCAAGGCTAAAGGCAAAGGCACCTTCGGTGCTGGCGCCGCTAAAAAGTCGCACTTCTAAAAAGGTCGCGCTTAAAAAATCGAAAAGCCCCTGCTCGCTCTGCGACCGGGGGCTTTTTTTAATGGTGTTACACAGATCTGTAACAGTTTGTTACATTTCGGATTTACATCCGGTTTCGGAATCAGTAGTTGGACTCTCATGTCTTCGCATCCGCAACTTCAAACCAAAATGTTCGAAAAGTTTCAGGAATTGAAACTCCGAAACGAACGTTATTCGTTGCGCGCTTTTTCTAGAAAGCTAGGCATCGGCGCTGGCGCGGTTTCGCAAATCCTCAGTGGCAAGCGAAACGTTTCGGCGAAACTCGCAGTGAAAATTTGTGAGAAATTACTCTTCGATCCGGTCGAACGAGCGGAGGTCCTGGGACCGTTCAAAAAGACAAAAAACGTGGCGAAGCCCAAACACGATTCATTCGTTAAGCTGACGCAAGAGCAATTTCTCGCAATCTCTCAGTGGCAGCATTTCGCGATACTCTCGCTCGTAAAGATTAGCGGCGCGAAAGGCGACTCGAGCTGGATTGCTCAGAGACTAGGAATTTCCGAAAAGGAAGCAAGCTTGGCGGTAAAAAGACTGATTCATTTGGGACTGCTTGAGAAAAAAAATGGCGCCTTGAAAAGGATTGCCCAGCCGATTCGCACGACCGACGATCTGAAAGATCTCACCCTCCGAGCCGCTCATGTCGAAACCCTCGAAATCGCCAAGCACGCCTTGCTCGGAATCCCGGTCGAACATCGCGACTTCACCACTGTAACCCTACCGCTGCTTCCCGAAAAAATTCCCCAAGCAAAAGAACTCATTCGAGAGTTCCAAAATCAGTTCTTCTCCCTGTTCGAAGACGTCACTTCACCTGCTCAAGTCTATCGCCTGAGCATGGAACTTTTCCCTCTGTCAAAACTGGAGTCCAAATGAAAATGAAACTCGGTCTGCTTCTTTTCTTAATCTCGATCATCTGTTCATCACCCGCTTCTGCGGGTGGTGATCGCACAGGAAATGGCGGTGTAGGGGTAGTCTGCCGTGATTCAAAAAACGAAATCGAAACGGTGAAGCTTTTTGACCTTTATGAAGCGGAGACCAAACAACATTGGATCAACTCAAACGAAAAAGTCCTGAATGCTGCACTGAAGACTCGAGAGAGTTCGGTCACATGGGCGGCTTTTGAAGTGACTCGAGTATTCCAAACCCACCTCTCCCCTAACCACTCTATAATATTTGGTGGACTGATCTCTGATGCGATTCTGCCCTACGTCGATCAGGCGATACCAGACGCTCTCAATCCAGAAAGAATGCTCACCGGTCTAGATGGAAAAAGCGCCGGAATCACTCTCAAGAAGCTTCTATCCGCTCTTGCGATCGAGCCCGATAAAGTAAGTGCCTCTAGTCGGATCCGCTTTTTAGATCAGGGAGAAACCCTTCCTCTTTCATTCGATTTTTCTCCGGTCGTCCTTCCGAAAAACTGCTCGCTCGAACAAATCGGGAATTACACGGCAGAAAATATTTTATTAGTGAGCGGAGATCTCTACAAACGCCTCACGCCACTTCACCAAGGGGCATTCTTCTTTCACGAAGCGGTTTGGTCGATCCATCGTCGCTCCGGAATCACAGATTCCGATCTTTCCCGCCGACTGGTCGGGGCAACCTATGGTTACATCGAATCACTCTCCCGTGACGCCGTTACCGTTCAAGATCAAGACGCGCTCCGAGCACTCATCGCCCTTGAGCAAATCACTTTAAATCTTCATTACAATGAAAGAGATCAAAAGATTCTCCATCAGGTAAAACTCGACCCCCAAGCTCGAGGTGTGCTTTATTTCGGCTTCGACATCCGGGGAGAGACCACTCAGGTCAACTGCACCGTGGATGCGCCTTGGTTCAACTGGCTCACCGGCGAAGAAATTCAGGCTTACTCGCTCGAACTGATCGATCGTGAATATGAATGGGCAAAAAAATTCGAATTATCGATCGGCAACGTAGGCCGAGGACAATTTGTACCGGAGTACCAGAGTCTTCGCTACACGTCGCTCACTCCCAGAATTTATTGCAAGCTGAAGCCCGGAGCGAAGAGTGCAAGTCTTGAAGTCTCTTTCACTGTAGATAAAGGAAATCAATCGCTGGTCCGAGAGAAGATGGGAACGATCGATCTCAACTCGAAAACAGATTCAGGCAGACTCGATTTCAAACCAGTCCTTTTTTACTAAATTTTTCTAGCTGAATTTGATCACCCTACAAAAAATCCAGAGGAGAGATTTGAATCTTCTCTGGATTTTTTCAATTTTTCGTCAAGTGCTAGATGCACTGCACCCTGAACGGTCAGGCTCAAAAAAGCGGATTAAGCACTGAAGGTTTTTAGATTTCCGCCACCAGCAAACCGGCTGTGACCGCTGCCTTCATCGCTTGATTCAACTCTTCCGGCGTACAAGTCGCCGTACCCCGCTTCGCAACGACGACACCGGCTCCGAGATTTCCTAAGATAGCGGCTTCGCGAATCGTCGCGCCCGATGCGTAAGCGAGCGCCATAATCGAAATGACAGTATCGCCCGCTCCCGAGACGTCGTAGACCTCGCGGGCGAAAGTCGGAATCATCTCAGGCTCGCGAGAGCCCTTCGTAAAGATCGCCATGCCGTCTTTTCCGAGCGTGATCACCACAAACTCTGCGCCGGTACCTTTCAGCAGCTTCGAACCCGCAGACTTTAGACTCGAATGATCTCGAATCGCCACGCCTGAAAGCGCGGCCGCTTCTTTCGCGTTAGGAGTCAGAAACGTTGCACCCGTATAAAGGTCTAACGTAGACTTCGCGTTCGGATCCATGAAAACGGGCACTTTCGCTGCTTTCGCGAGCTTCGAAATTTGGGCGATCACCTCTAGGGACAGCATCCCTTTTGCGTAATCCTGAACAATGAGTCCATCCACGCGAGTCGCCGCTTTTTTAGCACGAGCACCCGAGAGAAGCCTTTTCACGGATGCGAGGATTTGTTTCTCGATCGCAGCCGATACCGGCTCTGGAGACTCATAATCGATCCGAAGGAGTTGCTGGCGATCACTCACGATACGTTCTTTCACGATCGTGCGCCGAGCGGGATCCACCACTAAGCCGCGGTCTGAAACTTTTTCTCTCCGCAGCAGCGACCGAACTTCGCTTGCGAATCGGTCCTCTCCGATGACTCCGATCAAATCGGATTCGGCGTCCAAAGCGTGTAAATTATCGGCGACGTTAGCGGCCAGGCCAAGTTTATGAATTTCACTTTTTACAAAAACGACGGGAACGGGCGCTTCCGGACTGATTCGCTCCACATCGCCGGTCACGTATCGATCGATCCCCACGTCTCCGATGACTAAGATGCGACGTTTCGAAAAAGCAGCAACCAATGACTTCAGACGATCGACGGGATTCATGACTCCACTTTCGGCAGGGGTTCGGGACGATTTAAACTGGTGCGCGCAAGCAAACGAAGCACTTCACTGAGCGCTTCCCTTGGACCAATCGTTTTCATGCAGGGATAATAATGGCACTTCGGCCCGCGACATTTGAAATCTTGGCCGCAGTAAACCTCGGGAGCCAGCACCCCTGCATCTTCCGAGTCCGAAACGTAAGGCCCCCATCTAATCGCGCTTTGGACGCGAATGGGAGGGTAGAAAGTGACGACTGGCTTCCCCAGTGCGACTGCGATGTGAAGGGGGCCGGTCGACGGCGCAACAATTAAGTCGCCCTCAGAAAAGAGAGCCGCAAGATTTTCGACCGAGCCGGCTTCGCTTCCACCGTAAATCACAATGGGATGCTCCGTCTTCAAAGCTTGGGCTTTAATGCGCTCGAGCAGATAACTTTCCGCAGGTCCGCCCGTGACGAGCACGTCATGACCCTCGTTTTTAATCGACCGGATCAAATCGACGTAATAATTTTCCGGCCAATTCAGAGCGGAACCTCCCATACCGGGATGAACAATAACCAGCTTCCGAGCGGATGAATGGACGGTCTGGTCTTCAACTTGCGCCGGACGAAGTCCATTTTCCGCAAGCCATCCTCTCGCCCAAGCCCTTTTGTCTTCAGACAACGCTACTTTTGTGGAAAGGGTGCGGCTTCCCGTGCGAATCCCGAGCTTCCGAAGAAGTTGGAGATTGTAATCCGCTTCATGCATCTCGACGAGCGAGCGGCGCTGGCGAGAGCCACGGTTATAAAAAAGGTAAGAATGAATTTTTGATAAGGGACCAACCCGGTTTGGAACGCCTACTCCGTAAAGGGCGGCAGCAATTCGAAGGTCCGAGTGCAGAGCGATCGCGATTTGAAAGCGTTGGGCTTTCAATTCTTCCATCAAACGAAAGAAGCCCCCTACCCCAGAATGACGCCCGTCCGGATCGTAAATAAAAACCGAGTCCACGTCCTGAAGACCGCGAATAATCGGAGCGACAAAATCCCGAACCAGAAACGTGATGTGGGCATTCGGATACTGTTCACGAAGGGCCTGCAGGACGGGAGTGGAAAGAACCACATCACCGATCCGGTCCGGACGGGCAACCAAGATTCTGGGTGACCGCGGGGCCAGAGATTCCGAAACAATTTCGACTCGTGAATGAGGAGCGGTTCGATTCATGACAATGAGAGTTTATCCCGAACTTGCTTCTCCATCCACTCCACGACTTCGTCGAGAGTCGAATTCGAAGTATCGAGTACGATAGCGTCCGTGGCTTGGCGAAGGGGGGCGACTGCCCGGGTCATGTCTCCCCGATCTCTTTCCGCGATTTGAGCCTTCACTTCTTCATAGCTCGGAGCATCCGCCCCGGAGGCCTCGAGCTCTGCCAGTCTCCGCTTCGCGCGTTCCTCGATCGAGGCCGTCAAAAAAAACTTCACGTCCGCATCCGGGAAAATGACGGTCCCGATGTCTCGACCTTCTAAGATGGCCTTACCCCTTCCTCCCATCGTGCGTTGAAGCGCGATCAGCGCACTTCGCACGGCCGGAATCGCTGAGATCCGACTCGCGCTCATCGAAATTTCAGGGGTGCGAATGAAGGAAGTGATGTCCTCCCCGTTCGCGAAAATACGATTTGCAGGATTCAGCTTGGGCTTTCTTTCAAAGCGAAGCTCCGCGGCCCCGGCGATTTCCACTGCGCGCGATTCCACGGCGGGCAACTGCTCGGGAGTGAACGAGTCAAGCCCCCCTTCGGTTGCTCCCCGCTCGCGAAGCACGAGGTAAGCAATCGAACGGTAGAGGGCACCCGTATCCACGTGGATAAAGCCCAAACTTTCAGCCAGTCGTTTCGTCACGGTACTTTTTCCCGTACCTGCCGGTCCATCGATCGCGATGACGGTACCCTCTTTCCGAATTGAAAGAAGGGAATCACGCACGGGAGCGACTCGAAGTCTTCCGGCGAGCGGGAGCGATCAGTTTCCGATCAGCTGGGAGCTCCTTTTCCAGAGCACGAATGGCGACTGTATTTTCCGCTTTGGTTCCGATTGAAATTCGTAAGGCATGAGTCAAACCGTAATTCGCCACCGGCCGAAAAATCACACCCCGACGGAGGCAGCTTTCAAAAACATCTACGCCGGTTCGACCAAAACCTTCCGAGGTATTCAGCAAAATGAAATTTCCCTGGCTCGGCCAATAGGGAATTCCCATTCGTTCCAGAGCTTTTTTCCACAATTTCATTCCGTCGTCATTTGCGCGGCGAGCGCGCTTGACAAATGCGACGTCACCGAGCGATTCCGCTGCCGCGGCGAGAGCCGGGGAATTTAAATTGAATGGCTGCCGCGTTTTCTCCACGGTCGAAATGATTTCCGGCGCCGAAATGCCATAACCGACTCGTAATCCGGCCAGTCCGTAAATTTTCGAGAAGGTCCGAAGGATCATCATGCTCGGATAATCCTTCATGAGAGAAACCGGTTCAGGCAGATCCGCCGCCGTCACATATTCCCAGTAAGCGTAATCCAGAACGACAAGCACGGTGCCCCCCCGAATTTCTTTCATTTCGCTCAGGAATGCGCGCAACTCTGATTTCGTGTTGTAAGTCCCCGTCGGATTATTTGGATTCGCGATGAATACCATTTTTACGCGCGGATTTTTCCGCACGACTTCCGCCATGTCTTTTAGGTCCGTGCGCAGATCCGAAGTAAGTTTCGATTCCAGCGTCGTCACTCCCTGAATTTGCGCGCAAATCCGGTATGCAATGAATGCCGCTCGGGAGTTCACGATTGCATCGCCGGGAACACAGTAAGTCCGAATCAGCAGATCGATCACTTCATTTGAACCGTTGCCGATGATGATTTTTTCCGTACCCAGTTTCAGGTGCTTGGAAATCGCCGCCTTCAAGTGGAAGCCCGAGGCATCGGGATAGCGATGAAGGTCGAGAATTTTCTTTCGAAGGAGCTTCAACGCTTTCGGAGAAGGTCCGAGTGGATTTTCATTTGAAGCAAGCTTCACCACATTTTTAATTTTGTATTCGCGCTGCGTTTCTTCGATCGGTTTCCCAGGAACGTAAGGCGCGAGATTTCGAATATAGGCAGGAGCGAGAGGAAAGGACATGTGGCAAACTACACCACGGGGCGGACCTTGGCGCAAGCCCACTCGATGCTCGCTACCTCAGCTTGAAACAATTCGAGAATACGCATGACCAGAGCCGTAATTGGCTCAGATTCCGCGGACGAAGGTGCTGTGGAATCGGAGGGGTTTAGGCCTCTCATCCCCAAATCAAACAGCCCGGCCGCCTTCACTGGCGCTCCTGCGGCGTCGAGGTTTATGCCCGCATGGAGGAGAACCGAAACCGGCGATGCCGTCACGATGGAGACCGAGAGCTTTCGCGGATCTTTCCCGTCAAACCAGAAAAGGTCATCTCCGTCGCGCGAGACGGGTTTACCAGTTGCTCGGCTAATTTCTGCGCCCGCAGTAGCCATGAAAAGGCGCTGATAGAGAACGCCCTCACTCAAGGAGATCCCAAAAAACTCTCCTAAGAAATGGACCATCAGTTTCGCACGGATGAAATCATTTTCAAGGCGGTCTTCCCAGTCGACTAAATCGCCGGTTTTGACTTCGCAGGGACCCACGAACGCGGCGAGCGCCGAGCCCCTGATTTTCCATTTTTCTAATAGGAAATGAGGACGAAGTTCGGGGCCGAGGTAGGCCGTTTGCTCTGGAATGAATCGGATCTGAATCTGCATTACTCTCCAAACATCCCTGGCTATTCTTGCGCGGGATAGGCTTCCACTTTTACGGGTTCTTTTTCTAATTCATAAACCGTCACCAAGCCGCCCGTGGAAATCGATAGCGATAGGTGCGTGACGTCCCCAGGAGAACTCACACGAATTTTATCGATGTTCAGTTCTCCTTCCGCCACGTTCCAGCTACCAAATTCTGCTCCGGGCAGGAGCAAAACACCCGCGGTCGCGGACCCAAAAGAATAGTGCCCAACGATTCGGCCGAGCGTTTCGCTGATCACGAGCCCAGTCAGAGCCGGCGATGGAGAAACGACGTGATACCGGCCTTTCAAATGGGCAATCTCATCTGCGGTAGCTAAGCGCGGAGTGACGATTCGGGCGACCAAAGTATCGGCAGCGCTGAGGCCAGCGGCATAGATGGCAAGCGAGTCGGTTGCCAGTGGAGCGTTTGTTTCAAGAAAGAGTCCGCGTTTCTTAGACCGGTCAAACAACAAAATCGAGCGCGTGCCAGCAGTCGCTCCGCTTTTCCAAAGCAAAGAGTGGCCGGGCTCAGAATCCCATCCGATTCCCGAATCCATCGAGAGTCGAATCGCCTTTCCAAGTGTGGACTCCCCAGGACTCTCGAGAGCAGCCAAAATGAGCTGAATATCTGCGGCGCTGGCCTGAACTCCACCGGTTGCGGCGGTGAATCCCTTGAACGACCATTCCGGAAGGGGATCTCCCGCAAGCGAATATCCCTCTGATGCCCTGGCGACCCGTGATCGGTGGCTACGCGACCTCCGCCTCGTTTTCGTCGACTCAGAATGGATCGAAGCATTTTCGAATCCTAGGGGAGAAAAAATTTTGTTCTGTAGAATCGCCGAATAGCTCTGGCCGTAAACCTTTTCCAAAACCAAACCGAGAACGAGGTATCCCCAGTTCGAGTAAACTCGCGGTGCCTTTAAGCCAGGAATATTGGGAGCTTTCCATTCTCCGAGGAGGCGGAGGACTTCTTCTTTCTGAATGTCCGCATACGGGTCGTCTTTTTTCAGTCGAAGCGAGGGAAGTGAACGAGGAAGTCCCGACTGATGCAGTCCCAAATCAAAAAGGGTGATTTTCCCGGCATCTGTTTTTTTCAAACGCGGGAACACTTCCCCGAGCGTTTTATTCAGCTTCAACCGCCCCTCTTGCTCCGCGAGGTGCAGAAGGAAGCCCGTAAAAACCTTAGAAACCGAACCGACCGGGACGGAATCCACATCGAGAAAAAGACTAGCGGGCTCTAACGTTTTCTTACCAGCAGCGAAAACGGCGTTTTTTCCGTCCTCGCGAATCGCCGCCACATACCCCCAACCGAGTCCTGCCTTTAAACGCTCGTGAATTCCTGCGCGAAGCCGAGTCTCAATTTTCTGGTCCTTCAGTTCGGCTTGAACTGCTGCGGGGGGCTCCTTCAGAGCCGACACACAACCGGAGACCCATAAAATCATTCCGGCGGACAAAATCGAATGCAAGATCAGGATCGGCGCCACTCTCATTCCACTCCCGCACCTTTTAAAGCCCGGTCATGCCGGCCGCAGGATTCACATTTTCCACAAGGTTCATCACCCGCGAGGTAGCAACTCCAGACGAGGGCGTGAGGAAAAGGACGAGAAAGGTTTTTTAAGGCGTCGCAGATTTGAATTTTATCGAACCGAGTCGTGTAAGAAAAAACCGCCACTCCATTTGCAGTCGAATAACGAAGCGCCTGCGTGCACTGATCGAGAAATTCCTCTGAATTATCAGGGAATGTCGTGGCTTCTTCACGGTTGAAACCCACCAGCACCTGATCCGCGCGCAGGCGCTCGGCGAAACTCGCTGCTAAATTGACGAGCACTCCGTTTCGATTCGGAACCCAAACGGACTTTGCGCTCTCCTGGATTTTAGGAAGGGTATCGAGTTCAGACCACTTCAGTTCGGGAATCGTTTTTGAGCGATCGGTCAGGCTACTTCCGCCCAGGGCGCCTAACCAAGGGATCGAAATTTTCTCAATCTTCACGCCATAATAATCGGCGAGTTTCTGAGAGGCGCGCCATTCGGGAACTTCGGCCCGCTGTCCGTAATCCACGTGAAGGGCAAGCAGAACGTCCCCCGACTCCACTCCCAAGGCCAGGTTTGCGGCGGAGTCGAGTCCCCCGCTGAGTAAAATGACACTGGAGGGCCGACCTGCGGATTTAGATTTTTCGGTTGGGTGAATTTCTCGCGACATCCGAGATTGGTTTTATCCCGAGCGCTCCAGAATGGGTAGTCGACACTTTCGAATGCCGGCCTTGATAATGCCTCCAGTGACTCACGCCTCGCATGATGCCTTGGTAGTATTTCAAAGTTTTCTCGGGTCGAAAATCTGGTCCCGCCATGAGCGCGTCGAGGGATCCGGGACCCATATTATAGGCCGCTAAATGGTAGTAAGGAGAAAGTCCGGTGTAGCGATCCTTCATCTCCTTCAAATACACTACGCCAAGTGTCAAATTCAGAAAAGGATCTCGAAGGTCATTTGCCGTGAAGCGCTCCGAGCTGAGAAGGGTCGGATGCTTCGCCGCAACCACGCGGGCGGTGCCCGGCATGAGTTGCATAAGTCCGATGGCACCCGCCGGGCTCTCAGCATCCAGCTGGAATCTCGACTCGGCTTGAATGACAGATAGAATGAATGCGGGGTCGAGCCGATTTTGCAGACAAAGTTGATAAAGGTGAGCAGCTAATCGTTTCGAAAGATTGCTTCGGTCCCGAAGTCCGGACTTTCCGGTTAAGTCATAGAGTTCTGACTTTCCACTCATGCGATCGGAAAAAACCCGCTCGAGGGTGGTCTCGGTGAGGGTGGCGTAAGCTCCTCCTTGATAGAGGCTTCTCACGGGATAAATCATCGCCTCAGTGGAGTGGCTGAAAGGGAAAATTAAGGAAATGAACCAAGCCGCAGCCCAGAGCGACATGCCCCAGAACGACGTGAGTCGCAGGTACTTCATGAGATTCCAATCTTTTAGGTTGGAAGGCTGATACCCAAGAAAACTAAGTCTGTCAAAAACGAGACGCAGCGTTTCTGGACTGGAATACTCGGTCGAGAGGAATCAGAACTCAGTGGCTTCGCCAGTCAGACCTACGGTCATATGGTAAGCGTCTTCCCCATTTGAATAAAATCCCTTGCGGTATTGGGTGATGGACAGCCCCGCACGCTGATAAAGACCCACTGCGGGAAGATTCGATTTGCGGACGTCGAGCATCAGGTTCTCGAGGCCCAGACGCATAGCTTCATTGATGATTTGCTGCAGCATTAGTTTCGCGAGTCCGAGCCCCCGGTGAGGAATATCGACGGCAATATTCAAAACTTCGGCAGACTCGCCCATGACCCAAAATACTGCGTATCCATACACGATGCTGTCCGTTTCGTCGTCCGTCAGTACCCAAAGACGAGAATACGATTTCTCAAGCTCGCCTTGAAAATGAGCTTTCTCCCAAGGAACCGTATGAACGCGCTTTTCAACCGAAAGGATCGCATCCAAATCCTCAAAGATCGCCGGACGGAGGGAAACGGGAGGTTGGATGTTTGAAGTCAGCATGAATTTCCCCTCTCACGAAGTGCCTTACTCGAATAGCGGTATTCCTTCACGCTCGGGTGGAAAAATCGATTTTCGCCCTGGCTGCTTCTCCCGACTCTCAAAGTCGAAATACGAAGGCCCGTGAAAACTCACTTCTGCAGCAAAGTCTCCCACCTCAATCGGGGTGCTATCCTCCCGGTAAATACTTGGCCGGAGGAGTCTACGGAAGTCCGTCGAGAGGAGTTGTTGGGTATACAGCGAAGGCAATCCACGTGGAAGGAAATGCTCTTTTGCCGGATCACCGAGAACTTCTCCCGGGATCGGAGATCCGCTGGTCAGAATCAAGGTCGCAATGAGTTCTATTTTCTCTCCAGTCCGAAGATCCGTCGTATTTTTAAGCGGTTCCGTTTCATTTCTGGCAACCGCGACCGAATTCTCCATTCGGTGGTACTCACGCAAGATTTCTAATCCGCTCACTTTCCAGCGGCTGATGTAGCGGCAGATATCGATAGCTACTTCGTTCCCTCGCGGAACCAGGCGATCGGCCAGAATGGGGCAATAGGTGGAGAGACGCATTTCGAGTTCGTCGTTTTCCCAAGCCCCGAAATAAAGCGTCAATCGTTCAGACGATTGATTAGTGAGAGATAGCACTCTCCACTGAACCGGCGCCCCCTCCATCACCCGTTTCGCATAAGGGTAAAGCGCGGGATTTTCGCCTTCCGAAACCAGAGGAGACTGAATCCATTCTGCTTTTAGGCCGGCCCTCGACGCGAGAGTTGCCGCACCCGATTTCCGAGCCACTTGCGACTCTAAGCACCCACTCAAACAAACCAGGAAAAACACTCCGAATAACCGCTGCAAACTCATGACTCGACCCTCCAAGAACAATCCGAAATTCAAATAAGACAAGGTCCATGAGCAAATTCCTCGCCTAAGTCCCCTGCTTGCTGGAAAAAAAACGCCGACTCCATTAAGTTTGGGAGTGATGAACGAAAACACCGCTCTGCACGATTTTCAGGAACCCGAAATCACCTCCAAGGTCGAACGCATGCGCCACTCGGCCGCACACGTGATGGCCCACGCCGTGAAAAACCTCTACCCCGCGGCGAAGTTCGGCATCGGCCCGACGATTGAGAATGGGTTTTACTACGACATGGACATTCCGGGCGTGAAGCTCGTGAACGAGGATCTAGAAAAAATTGAAGCGGAGATGAAGAAAATCACGAAGGCGAATGCCACTCTCGTGAAAGCAGAACTCTCCATCGGGGACGCGATTTCGAAGTTTGAGTCCGAAGGCCAGACCTACAAAGTCGAAATCATCAAAGCCCTCCAGGCCGCAGGGGAATCGGTGGTCACAACCTTCACCGAAGGCGATTTCACCGACCTCTGCAAAGGCCCGCACATCATGCGCGCGGGCGACATCGGAAATGGCTATAAACTCATGTCCATTGCCGGCGCCTACTGGCGGGGTAAAGAGACCAATCCGATGCTGACTCGGATTTACGGCGTGCTGTTTGAGAAAAAAGCGCAGTTAGATGAATACCTGACCATGCTGGAGGAAGCGAAAAAACGCGACCACCGGAAACTCGGGAAAGAACTCGATCTCTTCTCGTTTATTCCAGAGGCACCCGCCTCCCCGTTCTTCCACCCGAAAGGAACGGCCATTTATAATCGCCTCGTTCAATACATGCGCGACCTCTACGTTCCCTACGGTTATGAGGAAGTGATCACTCCCCAAATCATGGACGTTTCGCTTTGGAAGACTTCCGGCCATTACGACAACTATAAAGACAGCATGTATTTCACCAACATCGACGAACGCGAATTCGCAGTGAAGCCGATGAACTGTCCAGCGCATACATTCATTTATGCGTCGTCGAAGCGCTCTTACCGCGATCTGCCGATTCGTTTCGCGGATTTCGGCCGGCTTCACCGCTACGAAAAATCCGGTGCGACGGCCGGGCTCACTCGCGTGCGAACCTTCTGTCAGGACGATGCCCACATCTTCTGCACCCCCGAACAAATCGAGCTCGAGATTAAGAAAGTGATCGAGATGGTTTTGAAGACGTACGCGTTCTTCAACTTCACGGACGTCGAAATTAACCTCTCCACTCGTCCGGAAAAACGCGTGGGATCTGATGAACTCTGGGACACGGCTGAAAACGGCCTGAAAAAAGTACTAGACGGCTTGAACATGCCTTATGTGATCAATGCCGGAGACGGCGCCTTCTACGGCCCCAAAATCGATTTCCGAGTTTCCGATGCGCTCAAGCGCAAACACCAACTCGGTACCATCCAGCTCGACTTTAACATGCCGAAACGATTCAACCTCGAATACACGGGATCGGATAATTCATCGCCAACTCCGGTCATGGTTCACCGCGCAGTTTTCGGATCTCTGGAGCGATTCATCGGAATCCTTATCGAACACGTGGCGGGTGCGTTTCCTTTCTGGCTCGCTCCGATTCAAGCGCGGCTCGTGCCAGTCGCCGACCAGAACAAGGAGTACGTCGCCGCTTTTACGAAAGAACTCCGACTGATGGGACTTCGGGTCGACATCGATGATCGGAACGAATCGATGGGACTTAAAACCAGGGAAGCGCAGATCACGAAAATTCCTTTCTCCTTGGTGGCCGGAGACCGCGACATCGCATCTGGCGGGTTTGCGGTTCGAAAGTATGGCGAAACGAACATGAAACTCATGTCGAAAGACGAGATCGTCACGCTCTTTCGCGAACTGAACGCGGAGCCGATGAAAGTGGCTCTGAGCGTGGAAACGTAATGGCAAACAAAACCCATCGCCATAAGCAGGCCGTGATTTTCGACGTGATGTACGGATTTATTCCCGTCACGGAATGGGAAGAGAAAATCATCAATTCTCCTTTTTTTCAGCGACTGCGCTGGATTAAACAATTGGGTTTCGCAAACTACGTTTTCCCCGGCGCTGAGCATAACCGCTTTGCGCACGTGATCGGCGTGATGCACTCGATGGATCAGATGATTCGCTCGCTTGGCATCGGCGTTTCTGACGATGAGCTCTTTAATCCGAAATCACGCAGCGAGGCCGCCCTTCTTCATAAGAGCCTTCGCATCGCGGCACTCCTTCACGACCTCGGAACGTTTCCTTTCTCTCACTCGGTCGAGCACGCTTACATGCGCCATGGAAATGTGCGCGCGGAACGGAAAGCGAGCGGCGGAAAAACGAAAGTAGCAAAAGAGCTCTCGAATAACCACGAGCACCTCGGCGCGTTTATTATCAAGAATACCCGGTATGAGGGTGGAATCACCGCGATCCTGGAAGATTACGGATTAGATGAATTGATGATCTCTAAAATCATCAAAGGCGAGTCTCCCTACCTGATTGCAAATCAACTCATGCATTCCGACCTGGATGCAGACCGCATGGACTACCTGCTCCGCGATTCCCACTACACCGGGATGAAGTACGGCCAGTTCGATCGGCATTACATCATGGCAAACTTGGTCGCCTTCGATGCGCCCGGTGGCCAAAAAGCATTCGGAGTTCGCGAGAACGCCGAGCACGCGGTCGAAGACTTTCTGATTGCGCGATTTAGCTGGTATTCACAGGTCATTAAAAATCCGGCATCCGCGAAGTTCGACGCGATGTCGACCCAAGTCACGAAGGTGCTGCTCGAACACGATCTGATGTACCAATTTCACGACCTCCTTTCGATGGTCGAGGAAAAGGATGAGCGATTCTTTTGGTGGAACGACATGTACTTCATGCAACGCCTCCAAGACACCCGCTTCAAACACCTACTCCGGGGTGACGCAAAGACCGAAGAACTCGTCGAGATGCTGATGTACCGTCAGGCACCGAAAACGATCCGCCACCCGGCCTTCAGTCACCGAATCATCAGCGACTCGCCGGAAGAAAAAGAAAAGCTCGTGAAGCAGATGAACACCAAGCTCCGAGAAATCGAAGCCGTCATCGCAAAAAATGGAACCGGCCGGGAATGGATTTTGGTGGACCATCCGGAAAAAGACGTCACGTTTACGAAAAGTAAAAAATACCTGAACCGCAAAGCGGGCGGGTCCATGAGTGCTAAAGCGGCCATCGCGGAGAGCGAATCGGTGAAGGTCGTCGACAAAGAAGGCCATCCTTCACTACTCGTCGACCGACAAAATACGTTGATGAAGCACCTGTCAGGTTTCGTAAACTTCGTGCCTTCGGTCTACGCGTCAAAAGCGGCGATGGAATTGCTTCGTAAAAAGGGCGTAATCTAATAGCGGCGCTTTGGCACCCTAATCCCTCATAGAAAATTTCCGCTCTTGATTTTGAAGCTCCAAAACAGACGTTTCCTTATTTATTTTTAGACTTCGGATTTAATTTTTCGATTGTCCGTAGGTCGATATTTAACTGGAGCTTTTGCCCAGGTTTGAGATTTTTTTCATTCTCATCAGATAAAAGAGATCTTGGGACTTTAAGGCTTGGGCCGTGTTCTTGCTTTAAAACGATATTAGATTTATCGAAAGAATCGACCGTACCACTGACATTTTGTATTCCGATTGCTTTCGCATTTGTAGCAAGTAAGAAAAGTGTCAAAAGAGCCGCTCTTAAAAAATTAGACTTTTTCATTTAGTTTGCGTCTCCTGATTCGCGCTTTGATCCACGTTGATACATATCAGGCATGTTCACATCGCCCCGTGGATCGCCAACGTAAGCCGCCTTTTGATGAGTAATTGCCTCATCTTCGGCGCAGGTTTGTGCAGTTGGACATTTATTTTCGTAAACCGCATTGCAGAAAGCTTGTCCCGTTTTGATCACCGCGGGACCGTTATATCCTTCTACGTAAACCTCATAAGTTCCGATACATAACAGCGGCGAAGAGCAACCTTTGGTTCTTGTAATGATGCCGGGATATCCCGCCGCCCATCGAAAATACTGCCCGTTTCCAGGCTTTTTTATTGCGGCCGGTTCTACGGAAAATGCAGAACCTACAAAAACCGTTGCCACTGCAAAACCCACCACTACTCTACTCAAGATAGTCATTTTCTCTCTTTTCGAAAGCTACCGGTTTAAAGCTACAGACTTGAAAGATCATGATCTTCCACAATCCATCATACTATTTAAGGGCATTCGGACCATACAGGCAGCTCGTTCGCCCTTGATCATTTCCATTCAGTGATTTTCTGGGGATTCCGGTCACTCCATCACTTTTGAACGCGAATGAAGGATACATCACCGCGCTGAAATAACTCGAGTCGAGTCCTGAATTTGAGCAAACGGGTGGATGGGTCGGGGAAGAGGCATCGTAGCTTCCGGCGCAGCTATGATCTAGGCCGATCAGATGCCCGAGCTCGTGAGTGAAAATCGAAGTGAGGTCCGGAACCGGTTTTCCAGACGTGAAATAAGTCTGATAATTCAATTCCATCATGGCGTTGGTCAACGCCTTCACAGGACTGGCCGCTGTCGTGCACGTGCTCGTGATCGCAATGGCCGAAGTCGCGTAAATCCACGTCGTCCGTTTGAAGATCGTGAGAGAAGTTCGGTAACCGCCTGGCCTCGAGACGTCCGGGGTGGCTTCGGAACAAATCCCTCCAGCCGGTGGGCTGGTCGTTTTTTGATCGAGCCTTGGCGATGCCCGGGTGCCGTAATCAAAAACTGCGACACCTTGAGTGGCGCCGAAAAACCGGTTCCAGTTGTCCGCCGCGTCCATGGCTAGCCCGAGCTCGTAAGAGTTAAAATGACCATCGCGAAAAGAAATGAAAACGGGAAGTCGGTACCACCTCCCCGTGAGCGTCTGGGTTTGGTCCGACGGAAGCACGCACGCGTCGGAGTAGGAATCTTCGTCCGATGCAGGCGCGCAGGAAAAAAGGGCGCAAGTGCTCAAAAGTGCCAATAGTTTTGGCGTGAGACTCGAACGGATGGCTTCACGGCCCGCTCTGTTTTCCGATATTCCCCGCATGAAACTCCCTAGCCTTCTATTTTACCTGCCTGGAGCTTTAAAGCGCAAATCGATTTGCCGTCAAACGTTCATCGCCTCATCTGGACTGTGTCGAGTTCGACCCATCCAGGCCAAAACGATCAGGATGGCGCAAAATGCGCTCAGAAATACTCCAAGAGTTTCATCCAAGTTTCGATCGCCTCCCCACTCGCTCAATATTCCACCGATGCTCCCGAAAGCCGCATTCCAACCCAGGCTCATCCATTCTAGGGAATGCGTGGCCCAGGCATTATTCGGGAAGAATCCAGAGAGGAGTACGCCCAGAAAGAGAAGAAGAAACCCCCCCCGGACGAGAAATTCCACGGTGATAAAACTGAGAACCGGGGTCCAGGGCGCAAAATGACCGATCCAAAGGTCCAGGGGCAAAATCGAAAACCAGGAAGAAATTCCAAGACAGAGGTGGGCTCGCGCTCCGCTCCATCCCCGCGCTCGGGCCCACTCAAAACCGAAAACACCTCCCCACCAAGACAGGGCATAGTGCAATTCGCCGGGAGCCCAGCGATCAAACTCAAACTCGCTTCCGTAAGCGTGAAAAAATCCGAAGAGCGCGTCAACGAGAAGCGCTGAAACCAACGGCACTGCCCAGCGAAACCGAATGCCCAGGCGCGAACTACAGAGCCGAAAAAGCACCAACAGAAAAGGTCGGAGCAGTCCCGGTCTAAACCCAGTGAATCCCCACAAAAACACAAAGAAGAAAAAGGGAATGACTCCTCTTGAGAGCCGAATCGCGCTGAGCGAGAACTTCAACTGCGATGAAAACCGCATCAATGTTTTGTCCACGGCGGTCCAGAGGCAATACAAATGGATTCCCGATGCTGCATCGAGATGAACAAACCCAAGATCTCGCAGCCACGATCTTGAAAGTCCACCGGTCGATTCATGCAGCATGAGTTTTCGAAAGATCCCGAGACGATCAATCCCCTCGACCCCGAGTACCTCGGAAGCGGCAAGGCGCGCCTCTTCAAAAAACTTCCGGATCAGCGGCATGGCTTCAATCGCTGAATGCCACTCGACTCCCGTAAAACAACCCTGCGCTTCCGTCCAAGCACGGCACGCAGGCGCAGGGCTTAACCGTGCTTCAAAGAACAGAGAGGTGAAAGAGGCAGTTTGAAGAGAAAGCACGGGAGGCTCATTGCAAATCAGGTTCCCAACCTCTCCCAAGTCGCGCATAATCTTTTCAGTGAGCGAGTCGCTACTGAACTTCATCCAGTCGCATTTCGGATTGATCCAAGCAGGAATGAGCTTGGGATTTATTCTACTTTGGCTTCGAGCCAGGTCTCATGAGGCGACTAAAAGTAAATTCAAAGTGCGAGAAGCGGACCGTAATTTGAGTTTCAAGCGACACACCCCGGGAGATCCCCTCCCGCCCGAACAGACAAAAAAATCTCCCCTTCGACTGGTCGGAATCGTGAAAGACGGCGCTGCCCATGAAGTTCTCGGAGTCTCCACTCTGGCTTCGGAGTCCGAAATTCAAAAAGCCTACAAAGAAAAAATGAAGCAGTACCATCCAGATCGTATCGGGCGTCCGGGCTCGCGGGAGTGGCAGGAAGCAACGGAGATCGCCGAGGCGATCAATCGCGCTCGTACGGAATTACTAGGTCGCTTGAAGAAACGCAGCTAAACCTCGCTCGCATTCGGTACGTCGTTCGCATTCCCACTCGGCATGCGACCTTCTGAAACCGACTCTCCCCGAATTTTTACCCTCTTAAATGGCGTGATTGATCCGCGCTTCCAAGAAGTCGAGATTTCTTCGAGCTTTCAAATCCCCCACTTTCAAATGATCGGTCTGCCTGGACCCGAAGTTTCAGAAGCGAAAGACCGAATTCGGTCCGCGATCGAATCCAGTGGGTTGGAATTTCCGAAACGAAAAATTGTTCTGAATCTCTCGCCCGCAAGCGAACGAAAAAATGGGACAGGCCTCGACCTCGCAATGGCGATT
Source organism: Oligoflexia bacterium (assembly GCA_014376785.1). GTDB lineage: Bacteria > Bdellovibrionota > UBA1018 > UBA1018 > UBA1018 > JACMQW01. The sequence goes on along the minus strand of JACMQW010000082.1, from coordinate 56,672 downwards.
GCCGTGATTTTAGAAACGGACCGAATCGAAGGGAAGAAGCGACCTCCCGTCGCAGATCGGCTATTCGCTTGGGCAGAGCTTGGTTTAAGTGGTCGATTAAAAGGAGTGGGGTCGCCCGCAAGGGCATTAGCGGCGGCGCTTTTGGCAAAAGCAGATGTTATTTTTATCGCTGAGGAGGACTCTGAAATTTTCTATCACGCAGGTAGGAAACTTTTTCCGGATACGGTCCTGCCGAAAGTTCGCGCTCTGAGTAACCTTGCCGAAATGAGTAATGCGCTTTTGCCCAACGAATGGGAATCGGCCGATCAACCAAATGATCCGAGGAAATATCCGCATCTAACGGTTGCAACCGATCTCCCCGAGCACAGTGCCACGAGCGACTCTAAACTTCTTCCGCTTCCCCCGGCGCTGGCTAGACTCCTCGAAATCGCTGCGGCGGGTGCCCACCATTTCCTCCTCCTTGGGCCGAAAGGCATTGGTAAATCGTTAGCGCTCGAATGGTTCCTGGCGCTCCAACCCGAGCTGGAGCCGGAAACACTCCGAATCCGCGCTTTCATTTCGGAGATGACCGGAAAGAGCGATGCGATTTCTTTTCGAAGGGTAAGCCCTCAAGCAAAACCCGCGGCCCTCATTGGATCCTTCTCGGCGGGGCGACTTCGTCCGGGAGAATTTTCACTCGCCCACGGAGGGGTTCTTCTGGCAGACGAATTTCCAGAATGGCACCGAGATGCACGCGAGGCGCTTCGAGAGCCACTGGAGCGAAAGAAAATCACGATCACTCGAGTGGAAGGGGCTTATGAGTTGCCCTGTGATTTTATTTTTGCCGGCAATGGAAACCTCTGTCCCTGTGGAGGAGTGCCCGGATCACCCATGGACAGCGGACTCCCTGCGTGTCGCTGCCTTCCCGCGGACCGAGCGCGCTACTTCTCTCGGCTGAGCGGGCCGATCTTGGATCGACTGGACCTCGTCTTTACGCTCCGCTCACCTCCCGACCCTTCCATCCCTTCCCGAGCTTTTTCGGAAGCAAAATCTCGGGTTTGGGAAACCCGAGCTAGGTTGAAAAAAAACCATGGAACGATGCCTGGGAAAATGACAGCTGGCGATCTTGAAGAACTCCTCACCCGTTCTCCGGATCTCCGAAAGAAGCTCGACGCCATTCGCTTTACGAGTTTCCGGGATCGCCATAAAACACTCCGGTTATCCCTCACCCTCGCTGCGCTGCATGGCCGCGAGGCGCCTGGTCTGGATGATTTCAGAGAAGCGAGGCTTTTAAGGCTACCTTTTGATTGAAGTCCGGCCTCTGAAACGCGAAGCTCATCTCATGTCCAAAGACCTGCTCGTTTTTGATCGTCATAAGAATCAGATCATCACGGAAAATATTTTTGGCGAAGGAGGCGTTCGGTTTCTCTACGAGAACCCTTTCGGAGCTGCCTTGGAAAGCACGGTTCTTTGCAGGCCCTGGTTTTCGAAACTCTATGGCGCTTACCAAAACACCGAACGAAGTGCGAAAAGCATTCCTGACTTTATTAAGCGTTTCGAGATTCCGATGTCCGATTATGAAAGTGGCCCTTTCCATAGCTTTAATGAATTTTTTATTCGGAAGTTAAAACCAGGAGCCCGTCCTTTTGAACCATCGGCTCATCGCCTCGCCGCTCCTTCCGAAGGGAGGTATCTTTTCTTGCCCAGCGTCCAGGAGAATACGAAACTTCCGATTAAAGGCGCGACCTTAAACGGACCTGCACTCCTCGGTGATTTTCCCGAGATGAAACCCTTTATCGGAGGGCCCGGATTTATTTCCCGACTTTGCCCCGTTGATTACCATCGGTTCCATTTTCCCGATGCGGGAAAAATTCTCTCGAGTCGCAAATTGAGTGGCCCCCTCCACTCGGTAAATCCGATCGCGCTTGCTGCCCGAGGAGACCTTCTTTTTAGAAACGAACGGGAAGTGACTATTCTCCAAACGGAAAATTTCGGAAAAATAGCCTACGTCGAAGTCGGCGCGATTTGTGTCGGAAAAATCGTCCAAACCCATTCGGGGCAAACGTTCCAGCGAGGCGATGAAAAGGGTTATTTCCTTTTCGGAGGGTCTACCGTCATCGTGATCGGAGAACCCAGAAAATTTGCCTTCGATGCGGATCTTTTGGAAAAATCTGCTAGTGGTCGGGAGACTTTGATCCGAATTGGTGAAGGGATCGCAACTGCGGTTTAGACCAATCAGACCATTGGACAAACTAGATCGAGACTCTTTCCCACCGAATTTCGGGTTGATCAAATTTCCGGAGGAGCTCATTCGCCTTTGAGAAGTGCTTGTTTCCGAGAAATCCACGGTGAGCGCTCAGTGGAGATGGATGGGGAGATTCTAGCGCCACGTGTGGCGTTCCTTTGAAAAAGTCCCGTTTCTTTCGGGCCGCCGCACCCCAGAGCATGAACACAATCGGCTCCTTGCGCTCCGCGAGCGACCGAATCACTTCATCGGTGAAAATCTCCCACCCCTTTCCGCGGTGAGAAAAGGCCTCCCCTTCTCGAACCGTGAGCACTGAGTTCAGAAGCAACACGCCTTGGGCGACCCAGCCGGAGAGATCCGAAACACCCGCAGGAATGGTCACTCCGAGGTCGGAACGAATTTCTTTGAAAATATTCTGAAGGCTCGGAGGTTTCGGAAAATGGTTATTGGGGACAGCGAAAGAGAGTCCGATTGCCTGATCCATCCCGTGATAAGGATCCTGACCTAAGATCACGACGCGAACATCGGGCAAATCAACAGACTGGACCGCGCGTAAAATATTTTTCTTTTCCGGAAAAACGACTGCGCCCGTACTTTGTTCCGCTTTGAGAAACTTGCTCAGCGATTTAAAATAATCTTTTTTCGCCTCACCCGATAGTCTAGCGCGCCAGGCGGGCGGAAGGTTTTCTGGGAAATGCGCCATTTCAGTTTTAGGCACGTGCGGGAATCCAGTCATAATTAAAACTCACACTGATTCGTTCTGAGGTCGACTGATTCGCGGTCACTTCATGTTTCAACCAACTTTCAAACAACACCATTTCCCCCACCCTCGGAATGAACGAGAAAAAACGAAGGTTTGCGAGTTTTGCGGTTTTCTTCCGCGGGGGAGAGGCCATGAAAGAAGACAGGCGTGGATCTTCGATCTTAAACTCTCCGGATCCTTTGGGCACCTGAAGGTAGAAGGTACCGCTAATGGTGGAAAGCGGGTGAAGATGGAAGGAGTGATGGCACCCCTGCCCCATGGTGTTCAGCCAAAGTGCACTCATTTCTAAACGTCCTGCTCCAAGATCAAGCTCGAGGGAACTCGCGTACTTTTTCACTTCCCGATCGATCCACTGCTTTAAGTCAGCAAAGCCCGAAGAACGAAAAGCTAAGTCAGTGATCGACGAATAAGAGGTGTATCCGCCATAATAGTGTTCGCGGCTCCAGGCTCGCCCTTCGTCATCCAGATCTCGGAAGAGTTTCGTTTCCTTCACGAGGCTCGGAATCCAACGTTTCCGAAATGCGAGAGGCAGAAGGGAGCGGTAGATTTGCGTTGGAAAGAGGGTTTGAAGACTCATCACTCGCCCGGCGCCTTAGCCAGCGGTTGAAATCGCAGGCTAACCGAGTTGATGCAGTAACGATCACCGGTCGGTTTCGGACCATCGGGAAAAATGTGCCCCAAGTGCCCCCCGCAAGCGGCGCAAGTCACCTCGACTCGTCGCATGCCATGCGTGTTGTCCACGGTCTCATGAATACGAGACCGGTCGATCGAGTCATAGAAACTCGGCCAACCGCAGTGAGATTCAAACTTATGGTCCGCTCGAAAAAGCTCTGCCCCGCAAGCTCGGCAGCTGTAGGTACCCGGTTCATAAGTATTCCAGTATTCCCCAGTGAAAGCCCGCTCAGTCCCTTTTTCACGGAGAACACGGTATTCTTCGGGCGTCAGAATCTCACGCCACTCTCCCTCGGTCCGCTTTACATCGCTCATGTTTGCTTCCTTTCGGTTTCAGCCTAGAATAGCGTCATGGCGCAATCTTGGACCACATTAAAAGACGACGATCTTTTAAAGCTTCGAATCTGTGACCTCGATTTGAAGATCGAGGATTGCGACCTCCATGACCGCTCGCAACAACTCGCAGCCGAATTGGCCGAGAAAAAACTCATCTATCGGCCTGATATCTACCTGGGCGACGAATGGTTTAGTCCCGAAGGGATGCTTGCCATTTCTATTCCGTTCTATCTTGCCCACCCTCGCTTAAAAGAACTTGAACATGCCCTCATGTTCGACGTTGAAGGAGGCACGCCCGAGAGCTGTCAGCGACTTTTACGCCATGAAGCGGGTCATTGCTTTGATCATGGCTACCGCTTCTCCAAGCGCCGTAAGTGGAGAGACGTCTTCGGACCGCCCGAAGCCGAATACGCTCCGGAAACCTACCATCCAAAACCCTACTCAAAAGGCTTCGTTCAACACCTGGATAATTGGTACGCCCAAGCCCATCCAGACGAAGATTTCGCCGAGACTTTCGCCGTCTGGCTCGATCCAGCGGGCGATTGGAAAAAAACTTACCGAAGCTGGAGCGGGGCGCTGAAAAAGCTGAGTTACGTCGACGAACTGGCGAGTGAAGTGGCCGCGCGGGAGCCCATCCGAGAAAAAGGGGCGCTCCCCTTCCAAGCAAGAAAAATGAAATCGACGCTCGGAAAGTACTACGCGAAGCGCAAACGCGAAAACGCAGCCGACTACCCTGAATTTTTCGACGACGATCTCCAAAAAATTTTCAATGGTGATGCCGAACTCTCGAAGCGCGACTATTCCGCAGCGAAGTTTCTTTTAAAACAGAGAAAAGAACTCATCGACTCCGTGGCTTATTGGACGGGCGAGCGAAAATTTCCAATTGAGTCCTTGGTGAGGAAACTCCACGCAAGAAGCGACAAGTTGGAATTAAGAATGGGGCGCACGCACGCGGACACTCACCTGCAGTTGTCGGCGTACTTAGCGACTTTAGTGACCCATTACCTTTTCACCGGAAAATTTAAACGAAACGTCTAGGGGAACATCATGAAGATTGTGCTGCTCTTTGACCTCTCGATCCCACTCAAACCCGAGCAATACGCGGAATACCTAAAAACCGACGACTGGGCCAGTGAGGCCCATATCCTGGCGACACTAAACCGTCTCGGTCATGACGTGATACCCCTCGGAATTCATGATGACTTAGATTTACTGCTGAGAGAACTGAAGCGAGAAAAACCCGATTTAATCTTTAATCTCTCGGAAGCTTTCGGAGGGGATCGTCGATTCGAGCCCCACCTCGTCTCATTGATTGAATTGCTCGGAATTCCGTATACCGGCGCCACTTCGAATGCGCTGAATATTTCGAAAGATAAAGGCCTCGCGAAAAAAATCCTCTCCTACCACCGCATCCAAATCCCGCATTTCCTCATCAGCCGGAAAGCCTCTCCCATGCAGTCGCTCGCGGATTTAAAATATCCGGTCTTTATCAAACCGCTGAACTTAGAAGCCTCCGAAGGAATCTCTCAACTCTCCTTTGCGGAAACGAAGAAAGACGCCTTAGAGCGTGTGCGCTACCTTCACGAACGATTCGAAACGGATGTCATTATCGAAGAATTCATCGACGGACGGGAAATCTACGTCGGCATTCTCGGAAATGAACGACTGAGCGCACTCCCTCCCCGCGAACTTTATTTTAGGGAAGTTCCCGAAGGCGAGCCAAAGTTCGCGAGCTTCAAAGCGAAGTGGGATGATGACTACCGAAAAAAATGGGGCATTCGAACCGCCACCGCAAACCTGTCAGAAGACATGATTGAACGGCTGGAAGAAATTTGTAAAAAAGTTTACCGCGTCTTAGGCCTTTGCGGCTACGGGAGAATTGATTTACGAATCACCCCGGCGGGCGAAATATTCTGCATCGAAGCAAATCCGAACCCGTCGATCGAAAAAGACGGGGACTTTGCTTTGAGCGCCATTAAATCCGGCATGAGTTACGATGAAGTCATCCAAAAAATCATTAACCTCGCGTTTGCTCCGGAACCTGGGGATACCCCCCGGACCGGAACTCGGAGAAAAAAGAAATGAACGACCCATCCTTGAAAGACGATGCCGCGGAACGGGCAAAGAAACTGGTGAAGAGCGACGTCGAAACTCTCTGGACAGAACAGAATCCGACTCTCTTAAAAGAACTCCACCTGCTCACACGGGATGGCAAGTTGAACCAAGACGCGCGTCGAAAGTTGAAACAAATTTACCATTTCACTCGCCTCCTCTTGCCGGTGCTTGAAAAACTCTATGCTAAAAAAACCGAACCTCGCCTCGTCGATGTGGGATCGGGAAAGAGTTACTTAGGCTTTCTGCTTTATGATCTTTGGGTGGGCCCGCTCAGACGCGGAAAAATAAGCAATATTGAATCTCGACCGGAACTGGTCGCCCGTGCTCGCGGTCTTGCGAAAGAAACCGGGTTTGATCGGATGGAATTCATCGATGCGTCCATTCGTGACGCCGATCCAGGTGAGGTTGACCTCCTCGTTGCCCTCCACGCCTGCGACACTGCCACCGACGAAGCCATCCTCCTTGCGCTCGAAAAAAATGCGGCGGCGATTGCGCTGGTGCCTTGCTGCCAAGCCGAGGTCTCACGGCTCTTGAAAGCCGTTCGTCCGCGAAATTCGGGGGACGATTTCCAATCAGAAGAAGAAAACGGTGCGGCCGCAAACTCGACAGGCGTTTGGCAGCTCTGGCGGCACCCGCTCCACTCTCGTGAATTCGGCAGCCACCTAACCAACGTGATCCGCGCGCTCGTGCTCGAAAGCCTCGGCTATAAAGTCACCGTCACCGAGCTCACGGGCTGGGAGCACTCGATGAAGAATGAGCTCATTTTAGCTGAGAAAGTGGATTTCCCAAATCCTGCAGCGAGCGAGTGGCTTGGGTCGCTCTTAAGCGATTTCCCAGTAGAACCGATGTTGGTTCGGGTGCTGCGGGAAAAAGGCCGACTCTAGCGGAGAGTCGGATCATCCGGGCTCGGATTTTCCGAATAACCTAGGATGTCGACGTGAGTCACTCCACTCGCCAGTGAGGAAGAAGGAGTGGCCGGCTGGCCCTTGATCAGGATTTTCTTTTTCTTGAAGAGTTCCTTGAATTCGGTCCGCGAAATGCGCTTCAAATTGGGGTTCCGGCTTTGCCCCCGAAGTGCTTCGAGAAGCACCTGGTCGATCCGCGGTTTCGAACTTAAGGTCTCTAAAGTCACGCGAAAGGAATTTTCGGGCTGAGCGGGAACGGCTTGCTGTGCGGAAGAAGGGTGAGAATGGGATGACATATTAATCTCGGCGGTAACAGTTGTGGTTATCTTGGCATTGGATGCAAACGTGTCGCTTGCAGGTTTCACACACGGCCACCGAATGTTCGCGCTTACAGAAAAAGCAAAGGTTCATGTCCTCAGGCTAGCACACTCCCTCGACTTCGTCCCTATTAAGGCACACAGGCTCGGGAAGCTTGAGCGTAAAAGTAGAACTTACTTTGGTAGACAAACCCGCTCCAACCCGTTGGAATATTCGAATAAACACAACGACTTCCGTCGAAATAGTCGCCGTTGCTACTTTCACAGGGAGTGACGCCCGCCTTCGCATCGTAGGTAAAACGAGCCGTGGAGACCTGACCGGTGCCCGTAGGAACGTTTCCCGCGTAGCAGTTCGCGCCGTCGAAAATGGATCCTAATGGGCAAATTCCGCTGTAAAAGCCGGGAATCACCCGCGTCGTCGGAGTGAAATAGAAATGATTATTGTAGATAAAAGGTGAATTTCCAAACGCGCTTGCGAAAACGCAGTTCCTTCCATCGAACGAGTGGTTCGAAGCGCAGGGAGTTCCCGCGTGAGGTGGATAGTAGAAATTACCACCGTAAATAAAGCCGGTTCCCCACGGAGGCGCTCCGACATGACAGTTTGCTCCATCAAAGCTTGCGGGAGTGGATGATGCACAGACGTCGCGCTTCGTGATGTTTCCGCAGGAAAGCGCGGATTTTTGATAGGTCGCGGTCGAACTGAATTTATTCAATGAGCCGGTTCCCAGGGTGAACCCCGTACTAGCCACGTAGCTCCCCGGAGAGCCATTCGACGAGGCGGTCGTGGTCGTGTTGGTCGTGATGACGGTCCTACCAGATCCCGTGAGCGAGATCGCAATGGGGGGCTGCACGAGATTCGCCGCGTTTGCGTAGTAGATGGAAATCGAGCCGTTCACCGTCTGAGCGCTGGAATTCACGTACGAGATTTGGAATGCACACGCCCCACCCGCAGGAAGGCTGGCATTCGTGCAGGTGTCACCGGTGAGGGTGAATGCGGAAGTGCTTGATGAGAGCGAAACGGAAAGAGTGCGGGCTAATTCTCTGGATGGATTCGAGAGCGTAAAGGTTTGGTTCTGGGTCGAGCTCGAAGCTGCGAAGACATAGCTCGATGCACTGAGAGAAAGGTAAAGGCCCGTGGTACCAGTGGTGTATCCATTATCCAATGAGGCTTTCCCACTCGCGCCAGTCCCCACTGTACCGGTCCCACAGTTTTGGAAAACCGCGAAGATCGCGGTGATACCAAAGAGCCCAATAATCGCGACTCGAAACCGTTGCCAAATTTTCATCGTTGAATTCCCTTTTGAATGAAGTGTGCTCTGAGTTTTTTTGCGAGTGGTACGAGTTGCCGATGCTCGTCGTTTTCACGCAGGGAAAATGGCTCGTTTGTTTTACCCTCTAATAATTTTTCGACGTATTTTTCAAAAGCGTACAGCGCGCCTGCGCTCCGATGCGAAAAGCGAATCGCCGCAAATGCTGTGAAAGCACTAAAAAAGATCCCAATCACCAAACCCCATGCGATGAATCTAAAATCTTCGGCCGCATGAAAGTAGGTCACCGAAAAAAGCATTAAAGTCACAAACGAACAGAATGAAGCCAATGCTACTTTTGCTGACCAAGCATACTGATAACTTCTGCTGAGGACGTGCTTTATTCGCGAATTTTTTTCCGGAAAAAAATCCCGCCGGTAAATCCAAGCTGAAGCCACGAGTAAGGCGAGGGAAACCCACATCAGGATATCCGCGACATTTGCATAAAAAAGACGGTCAGCGATTCGAAGCACCAAGAAATCTCGCACTTCCCCATTCCCGATACGATCGACCGCGTTTCCGGTAATCGAAGAAAGAAAGAGCGTGAGGGCGACTTTCGTCTGCTGGTGACGGAGGGAAAGTGCCGACAACAAAGAAAAATAGATAAAAAGGATGAAACCGTAGAAACAAGCAACTGAAACGACGCGGAGGAGGCTTGATTCCGTCGCAAGCCACTGAAGAAAAATCCCAGGATTGTGATGCATTTCGACGGAGAATGGACCTAGACGCCCCTGGATGCGCTCTCCCAGAAATTTCGTGAGTTGGTCGACCGCGACCCCGAGAGCAAATAAACTGAAAAGTGTTCCGTCCTTTGCTTTAAACATCCTCTCTCATGATAGCGGTTCTCACCCGGAAGGTAAAAATCATTTCATCAAAACAGCATCCATCGAACTTTCGATGGCAATCGCCAATAGGATGACACCGCTATTTTTTTACTTGGAGAATGATTTTTCCGATGTGCTGACTGCTCTCCATCCGTTTGTGAGCTTCGGCGGCTTCTTCGATCGGATAGATTCGGTCGATAAGGACCTTTAACTTTTTTTCTCGAAAAAGGGGCCATACTTTCGCAGAGAGTTCTTGAGCGATTTGCGCTTTCTCAGCGACGGATCTTGGCCGAAGGGTCGAACCGGTTAAAGTAATGCGTTTTTGCATGATCTTAAAGATATCGAAGGTCACTTCGCCTCCCTGAAGCGCTGCAATTTGAACCAATCGACCTCGCATCCCGAGGCAATGGATATTTTTCCTCGTGTATTTACCACCCACCATATCCAGGATGAGATTCAAATCTTTCCATTCGTTCTCAAAATCTTTTTCACGATAATTCAACGCTTGATCCGCGCCGATTTCCACGCATTTTGCGCATTTCTCCGCAGATCCAGCAGTCGTATAAACCTCAGCACCGAAAGCACGCGCAAGCTGGATCGCGGTCGTCCCGATCCCGCTACTTCCTCCATGAACGAGGAATTTTTCCCCCGCTTTCAATTCCCCAATCTGAAAAACATTCGCCCATACCGTGAAATAATTTTCGGGGATTCCGGCTGCTTCCTCAAAAGTCAGTCCCTCTGGAATGGGCAAGCAGCTCCCTTCAGGCACCACGCAATACTCGGCATAACCTCCGCCCGGAGCGAGCGCGCAGACTCGGTCGCCGATTCGAAAACGAGAATCGGGCCCCACCGCATGGACCAATCCAGCAACTTCAAGCCCTAGCACCGGGGAAGCGCCCGGAGGAGGCGGATAAGTCCCCTGCCTCTGAGAGATATCCGGACGGTTCACTCCGGCGGCGAAAACTTCGATTATCATTTCCCCGTCCGCACGGGCAGGCTTCGGTCCGGTGGCGATTTTAAGACTTTCAGGTCCACCTGGCGTGTGCGCCACGTACTTCATCATGGACGTGCCGGGAGAGCTTACCGTTGAACTCGTAGATCGGGTTTCATTTGCATTCATCAGGGAAGCATAAGCCGTTACCAGGCTCAGGTCCATTCCTGGAAATCAGGTCTCATCCAAGTAACGAATATACGAATCATGAAGCTCGGAAAGGACCATTTTTGCACAAACCGAACTTTCTCTCTGCGCTTCTAATTCAAGCAGTCCACAAAGCCTTGAAACATTCATCGCGCCGAGCACTGCCGAAACTGACTTCAAAGAGTGCGCCTCTTGTTCCAATGCAAAACGGTCTTGGCGTTCTATCGCATCCAAAATCCGCGCGAGATGAGCAGGAGTGTCGCGGTGAAATCCATTCACGAGCTCCCTGACGATATCAGGCTGACCCTCGGCATTCAGATTTTCCAAAACCCGAAGGGCCGCCGGGTCGAAATCGGGCGGTACTTTTCCTAACGGTGATACCGCAGCCTGATTTTCCATCAGATCGCGCGTGGGTCTCGTGCAGCACTGAGCGATCACAGAGTAAAGTCTTTCGCTTTGGATGGGCTTTTGAAAATACCCATTCATTCCGACCTCACGGCACCGCTGGGGAGTATTTTGGAGGACGTCTGCGGTGAGCGCGTAAATCGGAACGCGCGCGCAATCTCCAGGTTGGGCACGGATGGCACGAGTCGCTTCATACCCGTCCATGTCCGGCATGTGACAGTCCATGAGAATGAGGTCGTAGCGGTGCAGCGCATTTGCAAGTACCGCTTCCCGCCCCGAAGCCACCAGATCAATCTGAAGTCCGAGGTTTCTTAAGAGATACCGAATCACTTTCTGGTTCATCGGGTGGTCTTCAGCGACGAGGATTCTGCCCGTGATAGAGCCCTCTGAAGGCCTATCGAAGTTAAAATGCTGGGTGATTTCTGTTCTTTTCGAAAGAGAGAGTTCAAACCAGAACTGAGATCCTTTGCCTGGTATACTTTCGACTCCGATTTCGCCGCCCATCAACTCAATGAGCCGCTTACAAATTGAAAGTCCTAAGCCCGTTCCCCCGAAGCGGCGAGCAATCGACGCATCCGCCTGAACAAACGGTTCGAAAAGGCGAGAAACCTCCTCGGTTGCGATTCCGATTCCCGTATCAGTTACCAAAAATCGAATACGGGACTGGAGAGATTCGGAATGGCCTCGTGCTTCCAAAGAAACACAGACTTCACCCTGCGAAGTAAATTTCACCGCGTTACTCAATAAATTATGAAGGACTTGCCGGATCTTCACGAGATCCCCACTCACCCACGTATCTAATTCCGGTTGAATGGTCACTTGGAGCTTGATGCCTTTTTCCGCAGCGCCAAATCGTGATGCATTAACCACCCCGAAAAGAATAGTCTTCAAATCGAAATCAACTTTTTCTAATGGCATCTTTCCCGACTCAATTTTAGAGAAATCAAGAATTTCATTCACGATTCCTGAAAGCGATTCGGCAGAAAAGAGAATCGTCTTTGCGATGTCGGCCTGCTCTTCGTCTAATTCACCCTTTAATAACACCTGAGTCATTCCAATGATGGCACTCAAAGGAGTCCGAATTTCGTGGCTCATCGTAGCGACGAATTCCGATTTTAAATCGGAAGATTCAAGCGCCGCTTTCTCGCGCTTGAGTATCTCGACCTTTTCCAGTGAAGAACGACGTAATTCTTCTAAACTTATTCTCAGTTCCTCTTCGGAACGTTTCTGCTCATCAATGTCGGTTAAAGTTCCGAACCATTTAACGATGGTGCCATTGCTATCCTTTATGGGAACCGCGCGCGCAAGGTGCCAGCGATAGATGCCATCGATCGCCCTACGCAGCCTATATTGCATTTCGAAGCTGTCTCCGGATATCAGCGACCTCGTCCAATTCGTGATTGAATTTTGGAAATCATCGGGGTGGACGACGTTCTCCCATAATTTCGAATCCTGCTCATCGCTCTGATTGGACCCGGTGTATTCGTTCCACCTTGCGTTCGAGTACAGTTGATTCCCAGCTGCGTCCGTTTTCCAGACCATTTGGGGCATGGCTTCGGCAAGGTGCCTGAAACTTTCTTTTGCTTCACGAAGTGCTTCGTCATTCAGCTGCTTCGTCTTTTTTTCTTTTTCTCTCTCGTCTGTCACGTCGTGTGCGATGCAAAGAATGCGATCATCCACGGTGGTCGTCCGCCAAGATAAATGGCGAATAGAGCCGTCTTTACAAACGTATCTGTTTTCAAATTCGGAGTTTCCACGTTCGCTGGGAACCCCTTCGGCGTGTGCAAGCGTTCCTGCCCGATCCTCGGGGAGAACGAAATCCATATAGGGCCGAGCTAGGAGTTCTGTCGCTGAAAATCCCAAGACTCTTTCAAAGGATGGATTCACTCGCTTCAGAAAACCATCTGCTCCCGCTATGCAGAGGAGGTGCTGCGACACCTCGAAAAAAATCGCTAAATCATCCGTCATGAGCAGTCCGCGAAAGCGACTTCGCTAGTTTCGCGGCAACCCGCACTTTCAGTTCCTGATGATCGAAAGGCTTTTCGATGAAATCATCTGCGCCGAGCCGAAATGCATTTACTCGGTCGGAAGTCGCGACTTTTCCCGTTAAACAAATCACCGGGATATTTCTAAAAAGTTCGGACGCCTGCATATCTGCCAAAAGAGAATAGCCGTCTTTACCCGGCAGTGAGATATCCAACAGAACAAGGGCGAACTTTGCAGTGCCCAATTGGGTCCATGCCTCTTCAGCGCTTAAGGCGGAAGTGAGTTCGTAGTCGTTTAGTACCCTTGAAATAATTTTTTGGAATTCAATCGAATCTTCTACGATTAAAAGGTGTTGCACGGAAATTTCCCCGACTGTCATTGAGAGTGTCAATACCAGTTTACCACTACAAGCTTCGACGGAACGCGATATTTATTGAAAGCTCAGATGCCAAACCTTTGACGGCAATGCTCAAGTAACCTCTACTAAAGGCAGATGCACGGTGAAGTCCGTTCCTGTTTCCGGTGAACTAGTCATTTTCACAGTCCCATTCATCGCTTCAGCAAAACCTTTAGTGATCGTCAAACCAATCCCCCAACCCTTCTGTTCTTGCTGGTCAATTCCTGGAAGCCGACGAAAAGCATCGAACAATGTGGACTGATCCGAAACAGGGATAGGATTTCCTTCGTTATGAACACAAAGAATAATCTCTTCATTCGACTTCGAGAGCTCAATGAGAATCGGACGCTCCTTCCCTCCGTATTTAACCGCGTTGTTACAGAGGTTCTCTAAAATTCTGCGGAAGCCTTCACAGCTAACCTGACCGTGGATCTCATCTAAGCATTTCAGGGAAAATCGATTTCCATGAATGAAATTTAGAACAGCCAGAACCTCCGCAACGACTTTATTCAAATGACAAGGCTCTAGGAGCATCGGGATCTTCTCACCCGCTTTAATTCGATTCGCGTCCAGAAGATCTTCGATCATGCGATCGGCTCGTAAAATATTCTCTCGAATGATGCGAAGCGCTTTCTCCCTTCGTTCAGGGCTTTCCTTTCCACTCGTCAGCATCGACACGCCGTACCGGGCCGCCGTTAGCGGAGTCCTTAAATCATGGGAAAGCGACACAACAAATCGCTCACGAAGGATTCTTTCCAAACTGAATTTTTTTTCAGATTGCTCGAGCTTGGATTTGGTCTCAGTGAGATCATTAATGATCGCCTGCTTTCCCAGCTCGAGACATTTCCTTTCTGTGACATCCACCGAGGTTCCCAACATGCGCAGCGCATTCCCGAAAGAATCATACTGAGCTTCCCCTTGCGCCTCGATCCAAATTTCTTTCCCGTCGCGGTGATACACCCGGTATTCCATTGAATAACAAACGTGATGTTCCAACGCATAGCGGACGCACTCGCGGACACGAACCAGATCTTCTGGATGGATTCGTTCCAGGGCTTGCGACATCGTGGCTTGTTCCGGAAGATCCCAATCTAGACGCATCCTTTCGCTGAACTCCGTCTGGTCTCGGTGCAGATCCCAATCAAAAAAACCCACTCTCGAAACTCCCAAAGCCTTTTTCAAAGACTCCTCGTTCTTTTCAATTCTCATTTCTCTCAATTTACGGTCCGTGATATCCAGAGTGGTTCCAAAAAAACAGAGAGGCTCACCCCTTTCCGAATAGAATGCGACGCCGGCCGCCTCGATCCAGGACTCTTTTTCATCAGAGAGAATGACTCGGAATTCTGAATGATAAGACCGGTGCTGCCGAATCGCTGACTCCATCCGAGAAATCACGGCACTGCGGTCGTCCGGATGAATTTTCAAAAAAAGAGCAGAAACATCGAGAGTTTTTTCAAGGGTCCATTTATTTTTCAGCTGATCGCTTAAAACAGCGGCATTCGTCTTAAGATCCCATTCGTAGTAGCCTAACTGCGCTACATCAATCACCCGCGCAAGTCTCTCCTGCTCCATTTTGGAGGAGTCTGAAAGACCATGCGAATCGCTCAAATCTATGGCAGTGATCGAAATTTTTGTGATTCCTAATTTTCTTTTCCGAATCGGGTGCACGTGCAACGAAACGAGGTGAGAGCTTTCATCTGAATTCAGTGCGGGCTCTACGAGAACTTTCTCACGGGATGCATGACCGCTCGCTGCTAACTTTACGGCGTTCATCAGCCATTTTCTAGTTTCAGAAAATTTCGAAAAATTTTTAATATCCCAAACAAGGTTTCCGATTGCTCGATCAAACTCACACCCCAGCATGATCATGCTCGTGCTGCTCACGTTTTGAATTTCTCCGTCGAGTGACACGTTCGCGAAAAAGAGAGGATGAACTTGAAGAAGTGAGGAAGTTTCCTGCAGTTTTTCTCTCAAGCGAATATTTTCGGAGCGCAGAAAATCGTTTTCCTGATCTTTGTTGAGAAATCTATCGGAATGACTCAATCCAAATGCGGAGGTGACCATTTTTTCCCCGTAATAAAACCCGCAGTATTGCAGCGGAACCGTAAATCGTTTCCATTTACACCTCCAGGCTTACGCGGGGGCAAAAAATTGTCGATCCAGTTATATCTATATAGGAATAAATATTTGTTAACTCTGTCGGCATGGGATGGGGAGATGTGAGCGAACACTTTGCTCACTGAAAATAGCTAAACTCTGATTTATCGAATCGATCGGATGATCTCGGTCCAATACCCTTTCGTCTCGGGCCTCGGGTACCATGCAAGTGCGAGGGGTTGAGCGTACACTCGCCCTTGGTTCAAGAGAACGATTTCGCAGCGCTCGAGAAATCTCTGAGCAAACTCGTGGGTTAAAACTCCATAACCCATCCCCGATTCGATCAGGCTGGCAACGGCTTCCGTATTGTTTGCGAAATGCCGCTCCGGTCTAGCCTGTTCAAGCAAGCCAAAGTGCTCCAGGTAACGAAATGAAGTTCGATCCGACGGTTCGAAATCGATGATTCTTTCCGATTGCACCACTTCCGTGAAGGACCTTTTCTTCCAGCTCTTCGGACCGACCATCACATACTCTTCGGGCTTTAAGAGCTTGCTTTGCAATTCCTTCCCAACAAATTCAGGTGGCACCAGCGCAATCTGGGCGACCCCTGTGCGAAGGTCTTCTATCCAGAATTCACTATCTGAGAATTTGAATCGAAAGAGGGTCTTCGGATTTGCCTGAGACACCCGAGCACACACCGGCAAGACCCTCGTCCGGAGAGCCGAAGTTGGCCCCGTGATGCAAACTTCTACAATGGCTTGTTTCCCCGCACCTTGTATTTGGGCGAGCGCGGCTCCTTCAAGTTCGCGTGCGGAGAGGCAGTATCGGTAGAGCGCGTCCCCCTCGGTACTGAGGAGCATTCCTCGTCTGGACCGCGTGAATAAGGTCGCCTGCAATTGCTTCTCGAGTGAACGAATTCGCTGGGTCACGCCCGTTTGAGAGATTCTCAGCTCTTTAGCGGCGGCATGAACGGTCTTCAACTTTGCGATTGCTATAAATGCTTCCAAGCCGGGTCCTAGTAAACTCATTAAAAATGCTCATAACATGAAATCTATGAATTATCGAAGTCGAGATGGGAGGTCTAAGTTCGCGGCACGGAGAAGAAGTAAATGCTGCTCAATCACAATATTCGGCCCCTCAAATGCTTCCTAAAGAGGGAATACCTCTACAACCTCGAAGCCCACCACGGCGAGATCGAGGAATGCCATCTTTTCGCGATTTCAAGCATCAAAGGCCGAGCGCTTGGACTGCACGCCTTTCTTTCAACGGGAGCCGTCTTCTATCGACTGCCGCTTTCCGCCTTTGTTTGGAGGAAGGACGCAGAAGAGGTCCCACTCGAAAACCTCCAAACCTGGGACCAGCTCGGCTATCACATTGCCGTGATTGAATACGATTTCTTAAAAGAGTTGAACGGTCGCGTCTTCATGCGGGATGGGCACTGGGAGAAATGCGAATACCTATTCACCGTCGACTTCTGCCATCCCGATCCCGGATATTTGAACACGACCTTCGTCGAATCTCCGGAAGATCACAAATGCCAGCACTTCGTGAAGTTAGCAAATGGCTGCTACGGCGCCTATCCGAATAACAAAATCATCTGGGAAGAAGTGGCCTTCGTGACGAAGCAGATCGAGGGGCGGCCCGATTACAGAATCAATCGTCAGAAGTTTCATGCTGAAACAGGCGACTGGATGAGTTCGAACGACGATCGATTTTTTTACGACTTTAAAAAGAAGGATGATTCTCATGCAACCCCTCCATCCTCAGCTTCTGAGACGAAATCAGAACGTGTGGGTCTCGCTTGCGGCGTTGATTAGTCCCTATTTCGGAATGCTCACGCTTGCACTCGTGGGAGAGACTTCGGATTCATGGACCTTTCGTTTCGCTTGTTTACCTTTTGTAGCGGCCCTACAGAATCACCTCCAAATTCTCTTTCACGAAGGAGCTCACTACCAACTCGTTCCGAAAAAACGTTTGAACGACATCGCAACCAACATCTTCTGCGGAGTGCCTTTTTTCGGGCTCGTGTCCCAGTACCGTTATTTCCATTTTCAGCACCATCGGCACTTAAAGGACCCAAAACTCGATCCTGAGGTCTCCTTTTACGAAGACCAAGGATATCGATTTGAACCTCTCCCCCTCGAAAAATTACTGAAAATTATTTTCTTGGATTTGTGCGGTTACCACTTTTTCCAGTTTTTCTTTTCTTACCAACTCTATTTGGCGCGCGAGATCCAGGAGAGACGGTTGCCCCAGATTTCGAAAGGCGAATGGACCTCCATCGCAGTAGTCGCCATAGGGGTAGGAATCTTACTCACGATGCCCCATGGAGGTCGCATCTTCCTTTGGTATTGGATTTTACCGCAGGTGACCTTCCTTTTCTTCTTTCTGAAACTGCAGGGCTATGGAGAACACCGCGCACGTTCGGGGAAAATCGATGAATTCACCTCCGATCTTGAAACTGGCAAAATCACGCGATTTTTCATCTACCCGTACAACTCAGATCGCCACCTGACTCATCACCTTTACCCGAATGTGCCCTGGTACCGGCTGCGTAGTTTGGGTCGAAATCCAGAAAAGAGAAATTATCTCATCGGTAAGCACAGCGTGCTTCGTGAGACGCTGCTTCGACCATGAATAGACAGAGTACTGACAAACGATTCTCGATTTGTTCACCTATTAAACGACGCGAATTTCGGGCTTACTGAAATACGATGAAAAGCATCCCGGAGTCCAAAAACTGCCTCTTATGCGGCCGCGAGATGACGTGGCGAAAGAAATGGGAAAAGAACTGGAATGAAGTTAGGTACTGCGGCGAAAAATGCCGTCGGGACAAAAACACACTTAGAGAAGGCCATGAAACTGAAATTTTGAACCTACTCGCCCAGCGCGCCCATTCCGCGACGATTTGTCCGTCCGAAGTCCTTCCGCCCGCTTTTAAACAGGATGCAGAAAAAATGGAACTTGTTCGGCAAGCTGCACGCAGGCTTGTTCATCAAGGTAAAATCGAAATCCTACAAAAGGGGCAAGTCATCGAGCCGTCCAAGTTTCGCGGTCCGATTCGGCTGAGACTGAAAAGGTGAAATCCCTGTTATGGCTTCGAGACGACCTGCGGATACACGACAATCGTCTTCTCAGTCGTTTTGCCGCTGAATCAGCTTCAGAGTAATCGCTTGGTGCGACAGTTCTCAAAAAAGTGGTGTCGATAGTCCATTAGTTTTTATAAGGGAAGAAGTGGAAGTAAGGCTTCGCTTCTTCTAGCACTCGCGCAAACGAGGGCCGCTGCGTGAGCCTCTCAAGGTAGCGAGCCAAATTTGGATGAGTGTTGTTGAAGGGCGCGACTTTATTCGCATAGAACAGAGCGGGAGCGGCAGAGCAATCCGCCATCGAAAAATGGTCACCCGCCGCCCATGTCTTGCCTACCCCGCTTTTTTCCAAGATGTCGTAAGCCGTTTGCAGAGTCTGGCGAGCTTCTGTCACTCCGGTGGGATCTTTCTCTCCGTCTGACCTTAAACAATCTCCGACGATCTTTTGCATCGGTGTTTGGATGTAACTGTCCATGAATCCGTCCATTCGACGCACTTCGAGTGCCAAATCTAAATCCTCGGGAATCCTCGGGAATCATCGGGACTCCACCCTTCGAATAAACCCGGAGGTATTCGACGATCGCAGATGATCCCGGAATAGTTCGGGAGCGTCCTTCGTCACGAAGGACCGGGAACTCGCCCATCGGCCAAATTTTTAGAAAATCGATCCGAGACGTCTCATCTCCGAGATTGACGATGATGGGAGTGAAGTTCGTGTCGTTTTCGTAAAGTGCAATCAACGGTTTCCAACAATACGAAGCCAGCGGATGAAAATAGAGAGTGAGCGACATCCGTCGATTTTATCTCAATGGAATAAAATATCCACCCGCCGGATCCATTCACTCGTTCGATCACGCGATTGTGATCATTAAAAAAGCCCCTGAGCGTGTGGCCCAGGAGCTTTTTTAATGGCGTCTCCACCGGGATTCGAACCCGGGTTACTCCCGTGAAAGGGGAGTGTCCTAGGCCTCTAGACGATGGAGACGTCTACTTGAAATTGCCTTGGAAGGTTATTTCCTAACCTAAGTCACGACCTCCAGCAAAGTCATTTTTAGAAAGTTTTAATTTTTGCTTTGCGTTACGCCTTCAAGCTGGCGAGTTGGTCTTTTTGATCAATGGCGGCGAGGTCGTTGTAGCCACCGATCACTTTCTCACCGTTCAGAATTTGCGGCATCGTTTTCATCCCGGTCTTTTTTTCGAGATTTGCCCAAGCTGCGTCGTCGTCCATCGGGAGCTTTACTTCCGAGTAGGCCACACCTCGTTGTTTCAGCAGGCTTTTCGCTCTTTCGCAGTAGGGACAGTGATCCATCGTATAAACAGTAACTTGAGGTGACATAAGACTCTCCTGTAAGGTTTCGGATTTTATTTTCCCTGAAAGCGGACGGGTAAACAAGGCTGAGGTTTAGGGTTAAAACTGAATTTTCAGGCCAGCGCTTTCGGCCATAAACTTCTTCAAAAAAGCCAAGGGCTCCACCCCGTCCCCTTTATCATCTCTCCATTCGGCCAAGGCCGGGTCGTAATCGAAATGGTAGGCGATTCCCTTCGACGCGATTGCCATCCAAAGCTGGCCTACGGACGGCTGCGAGGAGAGGATGCAACGGCTGCCGTCTGGAAAAAGAATAGTGAGCGCTCCGAACTGCACATTGCACTCCGCAACGTCCGGGTCGACATCGTAGAAGGCTTTCTCAATCCGACCTAAAGTGACCGCCATGGTCTCGCGGTAATGGGCCTCATCTCGAAAACCTTTTATGCTCATGCTTCCTTAGTCCCATAATTTCGCGTTAGACTGAAGGGACAAAAGAGGAACTTATGGCGAACTTGACGTTGAAAGATACTTGCCCCTGCCTATCGGGAAAACCTTACGCGAATTGCTGCGAACCGATTCTGAACGGAAAATCTAAACCCGTCACCGCCGAAGATCTTTTACGCGCCCGTTACTCTGCATTCGTCGTGGGCAATATCGACTTCATCCTATCTTCCCACCACTCTAAGACTCGTGGGGAAGTAAACCGAGAAGAGATCACGAACTGGTCGAAGGACTCGAAATGGGAAGGCCTCGTCATCCTCCAGAAAGAAGCAGGAGAAGCTACTGATTCTACGGGAACGATCGTTTTTCACGCAAAATATGTCTTCGACGGAGAACTCCAAAACCATTACGAAAAAGCTACTTTTGAAAAAGAGAACGGCGATTGGAAATTTTTGGATGCCCAAGGCCTCCAAAACGGGCCTTACGTTCGAGCAGAACCGAAACTCGGACGAAACGATCCTTGCCACTGCGGAAATGGGAAGAAGTTTAAAAAGTGTCACGGGACGGCTGCTTAAATTACGACCCGTAAACTTCGATCGATCGGTGTAAACCCATGATGAAAAAAACGATTCGGAGGATTCAGCGCTATGCAGACCGCGCCTGGTTCATCCCCCTGATCTGCTTCGTCACGTTCATCGATCTCTTCATTATTGTTATCCCGACGGATGGCCTAGTTCTCCTCGCAAGCCTGATGCGACCGAAGACCTGGTTTTGGAATGCAGTGCTGATCAGCACCTGCTGCGCTTTCGGGGCGGTCGCACTCGCGATTTTTGCCCACCATTTCGGTGAAAGAGTCGCGGTCTACTTTTTGGGTGAGCACTTTTTCGAAACAAAAAATTGGATTCGCATGTCCGGGTGGATCGAGCATTACGGATTTTGGGGAATCGCCTTTATCGCGATTGGTCCCCTCCCCCAGCAACCCGCGATTTTGATCGCAGGACTGGCGCGAATGAACCTCGTCGAACTCTTTTTCGCCGTTTGGATCGGACGATTCCCGAAGTACCTGCTCTATTCTTACATCGGCACCCAAGGCCCGGGTTGGATGAAAAAACATCTGGGTTTCACGATCGAGGCATTGGAAGAAGAAATAGTGGATGTGCGTACGCCGCTCACCGAAGAAGAGAAAAACACTACCGTTTAAATCAGGGTAAAACCTTACGCGTTCTTTAGTAAAACCTTACGCGTTCTTTATACGAAATCCTCTAGTGTGAGAGGATCACTCCCCTCCTAAATGAGGTCATGCATGAGTTCTTTTCCACGCTTAGAAACGAAGACCTTAGTTCTTGAAGAGCTCCGAGAAAGCGATGCTAGTGGGGTTTACCGATACGCAAGCAACCAGAAGGTCGCAAACACGGCAATCTGGAACGCTCACCGCGATATCCAAGAATCGCTGAGCTACATCCAGACTTTGAAAAATCAAATTTCATTTGAAGCGGGAAATATTTTTCTCGCGTGGGGCGTGAAGGAAAAAGGCGCTCCCGAAATCATCGGTTCCGTTACTTTCTTAGAGCTGGGACCGATACGCGCCCAAATTGGCTTTGTCTTTCACTCCGACCACTGGGTCAGCCCGAATCCGGCCGAAGCATTAAAATTAGTGATCGACTGGGCATTTGAATCCTTTCCTCAGTTCGAGCGGATCCAAGGCCGCTGTATGCCCCACAACGCTTCCTCTACCGAAATCCTGAATCGACTGGGACTGCAGTTCGAAGGCGTGAACCATGCGATGGTAAAAATCCGCGGCGAAATCATGGACCTGAGCTGCCACGCCATCACAAGAACCCAATGGAGAAATAGAAAACGTGAAGAGGGGGGCTGGAAGATTCCACCCCAGTCCGAGGGTCACATTTAAACGGCCGAGCTTTTCACCTTCGGGCGCGCATTCCAGAGCAGGAGCATTAGTAGCGCTCCCATTACCGCAAATCCAATCATGCTCAGTCCCCAGCTCTCCCAGCCGTACTTCTCGAGCATCCAACCCATTCCGAGTCCGACGGCGGAGCCGCCGACGTATTGCATTCCATCAAACATGCCCGCCGCGGTCGCCGCTGCTTTCTTTCCGCCGAAGTCCATGGAAGACGTCCCAGAGAGCATCGAGTGGACGATCGAGATCGCAAATGAGTTCACCACGAACGCTAGGATAACGAAATTAATCGACGGCGCTTTGTAGATGACGAAGAGAGAGCCCACCATCAGAAAGTAACCAACGAAAGCCATCGGCGGGCGACGTCCCTTGAAAACATAATCAGAAAGGGTTCCCGCGAAAAATGCACCGGCGATGCCGGCGAGTACGACTGCGCCAGCACCCTTTTGAAAAATCGGCGATCTCAGTTCGAGCTTCTGGTACTCGAGCATGTAGCGCGGAAACCATTGTTCGAATCCGTGCCGAACAAATCCAGTGCAAAACTCTGCCGCCGCAATCGTGAGGGCTACTGGATTTCCCAAAACTTTTTTCAAAACATATTTCAAATCGACTTTATCGGTGTCTCCACTCGACGCGTCTTGAACATCATAGGTTTCAAACCCACAGTCCTCCGGAGCGTTCTCCACACAGCGGTAGGTCAAGTACGCCATGATGCTCACGATCACAGACGGTACGAAGAAGACCCATTGCCATGGAAGAAATGCAACGAGCAGGGGCCCGATGAAATAAATCAACGCCCGGCCACCTTGGATCATGGAACCAAAAATGGCGGAAAAAACTCCGCGCTCCCGCACATGGAACCAAGCTGCGTTTACTTTAATCAGAGAGAGTGCACTGAAGGATTGGAAGTAAGAATTTAAGGACCAAGTCACCGCGAAGTACGCGAGAAGGTAGGGCCCGGTGCCCAGGAAACCCAAGTAGGCGCCGAGACCAAATAAAAGATTGAAGACCACCGTTCCACTCGCGCCGATGAGCATCGCACGACGGCCCCCGATCCGGTCCGCAATCGGTCCGTTAAAAATAGCGGAAAAACCGTAGATCGAAAGGGCGGCGGTGATGATCGCGCCGATTTGGGTCTTATCCCAGCCGAAGGTGTCAGATAGCGCCATATTCGCGAATGACAGGTTGTAGCGTCCCATGTACATCGCCGAATAGGTGAAGCCGAGAACCAGCCAATTTTTCGAACGACGTTTTCGAAATTCGGGAGAGAGCGCAGCTCCTTCGCTCGAGCAGATTTTTTTTGCTTCGGTCATGATTACTCCTGAAATAGCCCTAAAAAAGAGGTGCTCATATCGTTAAGCGGACGGTTGGGGGACCATGACTTACAAATTTATTGCTATAGCTATTCAATCGGAACAATTTTAATTTTTCGACCCTCAATCGACAACGCACGTTTTCCTTCTAACATCGCGTGAAGTTCCCCCCCCACCAGGCGTGCGGCTTCGGCGGACATCAGTTTTTTCTCGACCCATTCTTTCGGATCAGAAACTTTTTCGCGAAGCAAAGGAAGGAGTTGTCCGGTCGTCAGGAGGTGCTTCATGGCGATGCGCTCGCGGTCGGCTAAAATGCCGAGGTAGGTCTTCATCAAGTCCAAAGCTTGGCTTTCATCTGAACTCGGGTGATCGATTCGCGGAGAATCCGGAGCGCGGCCGTCTTTCGCATCCGCACCCCGACGAATCGCCTCTAAGATTTTTTCACCGCTCGCCTTCATCTCGCCTTTATTCAGGCCCCGAAAAGCGGAGAGGTGTTCGATGTCTTTTGGCTTCACGTTCGCAAGATCCAGCAGCACTTGGTCGTCGGCCACCCAGCGCCGTGGAAGGTTCAAAGAACGGACGCGGTCTTCTCTCCACCGCATGAGTTCGACCAAGGTCCCGTAAGTTCGTGCGTCCATCCGTCCGCTCTTCGCAAGCTTCGTCGTCATGCCTTCGGCATCGGGTTCGTAAAGTGCCGGATCTTCCCACTTCGCAGAAAGTTCAAGCGACCAAGCACGCCGACCGGTTTCATCCAACTTCTCGAGCAAAAATTCCGCTGCTTCCACGAGGTGCTCGACATCGGCGTGCGCATACTCAATCAACTGCGCGGGGAGAGGCCTTGCGGCCCAGTTGGTGCGCGCGTGTCCCTTTTTAAGGTTCACGTTGAGAAGAGCTTTCATCAAATTGCCGAGTCCGATGCCATCTCCGTATCCGCAGAGTGCGGCACCAACAGCAGTGTCAAAGGAGGGCTTCGCGACGATCTTATAGCTGGTGTAAAGGCATTCTTGATCGCCCTGCGCCGCATGAAGAATTTTCAGAATCTTTGGATTCTCAAAAATATCGAGCAGCGGGCGCAGGGCGGAAATATTCTTGCCTCGAAAGGCTTGAGCATCGATTAACCACGAATCCGTACGAGTTCCGACCTGAATCAATTCGACCGATGGGTAGAACGTATTTTCTCGAATGAACTCGGTATCGAAAGAAATGATCGCGTGGCGAGAAAGTTCAGCCGCAAGGGCTTCGATTTCGGCCAAGCTCTTCAGCGGTTCTCGCGTTCGGAGCACTTCGGGCAAATGAGCAGGGTTCTTCATGAATTCCCTCGTTCATGCCACGATTCGAAACTCGTGGGCAAACCTTTAGTTAGAAGCCGCCGCACTCAGACAGGGATCCGCAAATCGATCCGCCGCCGTTGTAGTGGCGTTTCTTCCGCTGCGGAGGACCATTGCGTTTACCACGGTTGCCCGAGTGATTCCCATTTTCTGGTCGGTTCACTCCACCGCGAGGCTGAAGCACTGTTCCATCCCAGGATCCTTCCGGTGCGCGATCAAATCCGGAAAGCGTCGAGCCAGTCATGATGAACCCATGCTCATGGTTCATGCTGCCTGCGCGAGTCGCTGGATTCCAATGAGTCCAGTGAATGAGCGCTCCGTCTGGAGAAGCGCGGTATCCGCCTGCAGGAGCATTAGAAGTGATGTAATCTCCGCAAACCACGACGGTATCGCCCATGCGAATTCCTTGAGCCAATTCGCCGAAGTCGGTGTCGAAATTGTAGATGATCTCGACGGTGTCTTTTTTAGCAGGTCCGATCGCGAGTGAGAAATGGACATGATCGCCTTGAACGGTTGGAGGGATGGCAACACGGCCCTCAACAAATCCACGATCGTGATATTGGTTCGCAGTTTTCTGCTTCATGTCGATGACACGGGCATTATCAATTTGAATTTCTTGAGTTCCGCGCATGCAGACGGGCATTTTAGCGTTCGTCGTAAATGCATACGAACTGGAAGAATCGAACAGGAAGGATGAGAACACGATCGAAATCAAAATCGATAGCACGAGAAGCCCCCTTATTTAAGTCCCTCAACTACGAGACGGTTTGGGGATACGTGCGAGGATTCGCTAAAGCAACCCGAAAGCCCGACTTGAATGTCAGGATTCGGTTAGGGATGCAGCCGCCTGGGCGAGACGGCGTTTATGCTGCAGACGCGCTCGTACCGGGCGTTAAGCGGACTTTGAAAATTCTGATTCTGACTTGGACCCCGGGTGCGGCCAGAATAAAGTCTTCCAAATCAGGATCTTCGGTCATTTTCGCGAGCGCGAAGTGAGCGATGACTTCGGCGGCATCTTTTTCTTCCTGACGGAATTGTTCGATTTTTAATTTTGAACGGAGCCATGCAACGCCGTGCGACTGAACTTCCGGACGGACGATTTTTTTGCAAAGAAGGTCTTCGACGTAATCGCCAAAATCTTCGTCTTCTTTCGCCGCATTCTCACGAAACTCGTAAACCTTCTGCAAGGGATAAGGATTTCCCGACAAAATAGCCATTTCCAGCGCCGTGATCTCGCGCTCGTCGGAAAAGGTTTCCACCCATTCTGCACCTGAGTCTCCGGTCAGAATGACGGCGACAGTCCCCATTTTAGATTTCAGCTCTTTTTCCATCTAAATACTTGTCGGAGAACCCTTATAGTTGACTAATTCGATTAACAATTAAACGCGCCGCATAAGTCTTTCTTTTCACTAGGGTTTTTGAGACACCCGCCGCCTATGAGCACTCCACCGACCTATATTCTGCTCGATTTCGAAACGACCGGACTCGATCCCGCAAGCTGTGAAATCATCGAGATCGGCGCGATTCGAGTGGTCGGGTTCGAAGAAGTGGGCCGCTACCACACGCTCGTTCGTCCCCTTTCCCCCATACCGGCTCTTATTAGCGAACTGACCGGAATCACGGACGAGATGGTTAGCCGCGCTCCTTCATTTGAAGACGTAGCAACTGCCTTCGCAGAATTCTTAGGCGACGCCCCGATTGTTGCCCATAATTCTCAGCTCGAGCAGGGTTTTCTCGACGCCAAACTGTCTCCGCTCGTCTCAGGCCTCATTTTTACCGTTCACAACTCGATCGATCCGCTCGCGCTTCTTCTTCCCGATGCTCATTCTCACTCCATGGAAAACCTGCGGAAATGGGCAGGAGTCGATTTCGAGAACGCGCACCGGGCGGATAAAGATTGCGTCGATCTCTTAAAAATTCTGGTCTTCGCTCATGAATGGAAGGAGCGAGAGCGCCCCTGGATGAGCACCATCGTGGACCACTTTCTTTTGGAATGGTGGTGGTCGTGGTACTTCGCGGAAAGCGGCGAGAATTTTGAGAAGAAACAAACCCTGATCGACCTCTTGATGGATCGCCCTTTCCTCGGCGACCTTCGGGATTTCGAGAAAAAAGACGATGAGAAAACCAATCCCGAAAAAATCGAAATTCCCTTAACGGATTTAAAGTCCGTTTTACACGGAGAGCGAAAACCAGACACGGCTGCGTTCTCTTACCGAGATAGCCAGTTTCAAATGTCCGAACGAATTCGCTCCGCTCTCGAAACCGGTGAGCGGGTTGCGATCGAAGCGCCCACGGGAACCGGAAAATCGGTCGCCTACCTCGTCCCCGGAGTGATGGCCGCGAAGCAGACCGGCAGTCCACTGATCATCTCCACCCACTCCAAAGCCCTCCAAGACCAACTTCTTGAAAAAGACATTCCCCTCGTTTCTAAGCTTTTAGGAGAGACCTCCGGAAGTGCCGTGCTTTCCGCAACGACTGTGAAAGGTCAGGAAAACTACCTCTGCCTTCGTAAACTCCATCAAGAATGCCTTCTTTTGCCCGAGGGTGAAAATGAAGCGGCGATCGAGGAGCGCTACTGCGCGGCTTTTATCGTGTCGCTCGCGAAAGCATCCAGCACGGGAAAGATTCGAGTAGCGGAGCTAGACCGGGTCTCAATGTACCTCCGCATCCGGTTCAGTGCGATGAATGGATTTATTGAACGTGTGAAAGCGCACTACACGACAACCAAAGGTCCGCCTTGCACCTTCTACAAAGCCTGCCATTATTTCGATTCCGCTCGTATCGCGCATCAGAGCGAAGTTGTGATCGCAAACCATGCGCTCGTATTCCATTGGCCAGAGCACTTGCCTAAAATCAGAGACATCGTGTTCGATGAAGCGCACCACCTCGAAGACCAACTGACTGAAGCGTTCACCCTTTCCCTCACCGAACTCGATTTGGCTTATGATCTGGAGCGATTGACGGCCACATCACGCTCGAAAAAAGTAACCGATGGGAGTCGAATCCGCCGATTGCTCACCTCGATCAGCCTTCCAAAGGGGCTTGCGGGCGAAGAAACCCTCGAAGATTATTTGAAACCGATCCAGACACGAATGAGGGAATTGACGATTCTCATTCCCGCAGCCCTAACGAAAAAAGGCGGGCGAGACACCGGAGGTTATGAGGATTTTCTAGACCTTTCAAAACACGGGAAAGATCCGCTCTTCAGGG
This sequence comes from Oligoflexia bacterium, assembly GCA_014376785.1. Lineage (GTDB taxonomy): Bacteria > Bdellovibrionota > UBA1018 > UBA1018 > UBA1018 > JACMQW01. The sequence goes on along the minus strand of JACMQW010000082.1, from coordinate 28,584 downwards.
GCCTGCTTCACCTCTCAGCCGCCGTGAGTGCCTGCGCCGAACGATTAGCGACAGCAGTGGAGGCGGTTAAAACGGGCCCCCTTCGCACTGACCCCGCCGCGGACGTCCTCCAATTGCACGCAAATTCCATGAAGGAATACGAAGAAGCTCTCGTCTTGGCCACGCAGGATTCTGACTCCAATTTAAACTCGCTCCGCCTCCTCTATTGGAATCCTCGGGAGAATGTATGGCGGCTAAGAATTTCGCCCGTCGAAGTGAAGAGTCTCTCGACGGAATTTTTCGAAGAGGCACGCTCCATTACGCTCACTTCCGCCACGCTTTCTAGCGGAGCAAATCCAACCTTTATCACCGACCGAATCGGACTGGAACTCACGAGACCGTTTGTCTCGCTGCCCTCCCCCTACCCGCTCGCAAAACAAGCGACAGCTTTTTTCCCTTCCGATGTTTCCGCCCCGGGAACCCCTGCACACTTAGACGCCATCATCGGCTTTACCGAAAACGTCGCCCAAATTCTGGGTGGACGGACGATGCTTCTGATGACCGCAAATCACCGGTTGAAATATGCGGCTGAAATTCTGCGTGAGCGGCTGGAAAAACAAGGCATCCAGGTTTTCGATTCTGTGAGTGACCGACGCGCGATCGATGCGTTTCGAAACACCGAACGCGCGGTCTTGATCGGCAGCGAGCGTTATGGCGAAGGAATCGACATTCCGGGTCGGCAACTGGCATGCGTGATCGTTGAGAAGATGAACGAATCGATGACCCGCGGTCCTTTGGCGGAAGCCCGAAAAGCGCGCACACGGTTTGGGCTGTTTGATTACGACTTCCCGCTGCGAATGATCTGGCTAAAGCAACGAGTCGGACGACTCATTCGTAGCGTCGAAGACCGGGGCGCCGTGGTGGTCTTCGATCCGCGATTTCACGGTTGGAGTGCGCCTTCCCAGAAGCATGTCACAGCCGCGCTCGAACCGATTCCCGTAAAGGGCGGAACCCGGGACGAGATCCTCATGAAAATCGAAGCCATGGGAATTTAGCCTGCCCGAGATTCGGAAGTTTCATCGAATCGCGGTATCTCAAAAAGAAAGCGGGCGGTCTCCCTGAGGAAACCGCCCGACTTTCCAGAATGGTCAGAATGTCTTATTTCGACTGGCAAGCGCTGAGCGCAAATTCGACGACGGTCGTATCGAGCTGCCCTTTTGCAGTGATCGAGCGCGCGGTGATGGAAACGCTTTCACCGGTTTGGACGTTCACGGCGTTATGGGAAGTCAAAGTGGAAGTCTCGGTATCGACATCTCTCACATCTTCAGAGCAAGAAAACACGACCGCTGAAGAAGTCGAGAAGGTGCAAACTAAGTTTTCGAGCGAGATTTCGGATTTAACCGAAGAATCCCAGCGGTTCGCCGACTGCACGATTTTCGCTTTGTAATGGCCGGCGGTAGAAGGAGTCAGAGTGAAAGTGGCTCCATTGTTATTCACAAAGTGGGCGTTCGCAGGCTGGACACACTGGATCCCACCGCTGTTTGCAACGGCGGATAGGGAACTGAAAGCAACGAGAGCAGTTAAAAGAGTGTTCATAAAACCTCGGCCGCAGTAGCGGTAAAACGTTGGTGGGGAAGAAGATTCAGGGTTCCGCGGTTGATTATCGCTCTGATCGCTATGCGTCAATAACTTTCCCTCGCCTTTTTCTATGCAGGGCCAGGGCGTTTCCGTTAAGGTGCGACTCTCATGTCTATCCCGAATATTGAAAAAGAAGTCGATCGCCGCCGGACGTTTGCGATCATTTCCCACCCAGACGCCGGTAAAACGACGCTCACCGAGAAACTGCTGCTTTACGGCGGAGCCATCCACTTAGCCGGCGCCGTGAAAGCGAAGAAGAACCAAAAGAATACGACTTCCGACTGGATGGAGCTTGAAAAGCAAAGAGGGATTTCGATCTCTACTTCCGTCCTCCAGTTCGACTATGGGGGCGACCAGATTAACCTGCTCGACACTCCCGGGCACAAAGACTTCTCCGAAGACACCTACCGCACCCTCACCGCTGCCGACGCAGCCGTCATGCTCATCGATGCGGCCAAAGGCGTCGAACCCCAAACGCGAAAACTTTTCGAAGTCTGCCGAATGCGGGGGCTCCCGATCTTCACCTTCATTAATAAGTTTGATCGTCCGTCTCGCGAACCCCTCGATCTGCTGGATGAACTTGAAAAAGTACTCGGCATCCGCTCTTGTCCGATGGCTTGGCCAATCGGATCGGGAGACCGCTTCCGCGGTGTGTACGACCGCTTGTCGAACGAATTCATGGTCTTCAACACCGGTGGAATCGCAAATCAGTCCGGTCGGTTAGAAGCGAAGAAATTTTCCAGTGCGTCCGATCCTGAACTTTTAAAATCGCTGAGCGGCCCCCGCGACGACCTCGACGAAGCAAAGGTTCTCTACGACCAATTTAAGGAAGAGATCGAACTCCTCGAATTCGCGGGTGATCCTTTCGATCACGCCCAAGTCCTCGCAGGAAAGCTCACTCCGGTTTTCTTTGGTTCAGCGATGAATAATTTCGGAGTGGAGCGCTTTCTTCAGCGCTTTATCGAACTCGCACCGAGACCGGTGGCTCGCGAAGTTGCCGGGGACGAAGGGAAAAAAACCATCTCTCCGACGTCCGATCAGTTCTCTGGATTTATTTTTAAGATTCAAGCGAACATGGACCCGATGCACCGCGACCGCGTCGCCTTCATGCGCATCTGCTCAGGAAAATTCGAGCGCAACATGGAAGTCACCCATGCCCGCCTCGAGAAAAAAGTAAAACTCTCAAAGCCCTTGAACTTCTTTGCTCAAGAACGCGTGATCATCGACGAAGCATGGCCCGGCGACATCGTTGGCATGCTCGACACGACCGGCGAACTTCGAATCGGAGACACTTTCTGTTCCACTGGAAACGGCTTCAAGGCATTCGAATACCAAGGTGTTCCGCGCTTTAGTCCGGAGCATTTCGCAGGAGTGGTGATTAAAGATCCGATGAAGCGAAAGCAGCTTCAAAAAGGCCTAGAACAACTCTCTGAAGAGGGAGTTGTCCAGATCTACCGCCAACGCGGGATGGGTGATAAAGATCCCGTCCTCGGTGCAGTCGGGGCGCTTCAGTTTGAAGTGTTGCAGCATCGGCTCCTGGGCGAGTACGGCGTCGACACGAAAATCGAAAAGCACAACTTCATCCATGCTCGCTGGGTAGTGGGACCTGATCTGAAAGCTGAAGAATTCGATCGCCGCGAAGACACTCGTTGCATGGAGGACCGGGACGGACAACCCGTCATCCTCTTCAAATCGGATTGGTCGCTTCGCTGGGCGGTAGAAAATCATAAGACATTACAATTTGTGACGACCGCTCCGGAAGTTCGTGGGACCGGGAAGAAGAAATGATGCTGTTTAAAGTATCCATCCCGCTCGCGTCGGTGGGTTTCGCGGCGGTTCTCTTTTTTGCCCTCTTCGCTTTCGCAACCGCTGCGAGACCAGCAACGGCTGCAGAGCCTCTTTTTCCGCCTCATTTTAAAACTCCGTGGGACGACGCTTTTTGCTGTGCCCCCGTCGTATTGAAAAAAGTCACTCAAACCGCGCGCGATCACATGACCGAAATGGTCGGTGACGATTTGAAGCATTTTGCGCCTGAGTCTGCGGATGAAAAGTTAAAACCGCTCATCGACGCGGCAGCGGAACGAACCATGGCCGCTGTGGGTTTCGCATCCGGAGCCGCAAAGAGCTGCGGCTTAGATCCCGATAAGGATACATACCGCCCCATCATGGCATTGCTCAGTAAACGCGATGTGCATGGGAAGAGTCGCGCATACGCGACCGCGATCCACGGAATCACACTTGGCTTAACGATGAACCAGATCACCTGCACTCCGAAAGTGCGATCTCGGCTCTTAAAAGAAATTCAAGATTTCCGCCAAACACTCTCCGGGTTCTAAAGTTCGCGTTGAATCACTCCGTCTTTCTGATGACGGAGAATTTGGATCGGGAAGCCTGCGCGTTCATGCATTCCACCCGATTGCTTTAGTTGAAGGAATTTATCCGCGGAATAGCCAATCGGAAGCTTCCCCGTCATTACGAAGGATGAATACGCTGTTCTCATCCAATCCGGAAAATCTTCTTGGGCGGGAATGAGTAAATTCCCTTTTGAGCATTCCCAAACCGGGATGTCGGAAGTCAACGTAAACTCCACCCAATCGGTTTTCGCGCTCACTCCCATCCAAAGTTCCTCGGGCGGAAACTCCGGCGTGGTGAACATCACTCCCGTTAGGTCTAGATATTCTCTCCGCTCATGCGGAGTGGGATCGATGTACGGACGGACTCCACTTTTAAGAACCTTCTCGTGTAAAATCTCTGGAAGGGCTTTCGCAGAGTAATGTCGGTAGACTCGTTTCGCATCGCTAGGGAGCAACTTCATGCGCTTCGGGACGCCCCAGACTGAAATCATATTTTGTCGGTCTATATGGGCAGAGACGAGTTTCTCGGTCACCTCTCCAAGTTGCAGCTCCAGAAGGCATTTCGAGCGAGTTTTTGCCTGTAATAGACTCATGCGAGCCGGCGAACCGAATGTCTCAGGGCAAGAGTAGCGACCCTCCTGAGTTCCGATCGCCTGAGGAGCATCCGCAGCGCTCGCACTCACCGAGTAAAGCGAGAACATAAAAGCAAAAAAGAGGGACGAATGAGTGAGCCTGAGCATCCCTCTATTTTAACGTCGAACCCGACCGTGGTACAGCAAGGAAGATGAGCGCATTTGAAACCGGTCTCAGAAAAAATATCCCGGCCGTATTGATCTATGTTTTTTGTCATTTTTCCGACGGGATCGAACGCGTATTAATGATTCATCGGGACTCGGCGGATCGCCCGGGAGATTTCCATGCGGGCAAGTGGAACGGCTTGGGTGGTAAATGCGAAGCAGACGAATCTTACCTTGAAGCGGCGGTTCGAGAATTGGAAGAAGAGTCCACCCTTCGACTCGCTCCTGAAGTTTTCAAATTCGCGGGATTTCTGCAGTTCCCGAACTTCAAGCCACGCAAATCTGAAGACTGGTCGTGCATGCTCTACCGCGCGCGCGTCGACGAGTCGGCTGCTCTGAGCGTACCCGAAAAAAACGCCGAGGGTTCTCTGCACTGGGTAAAAACCACTGAGATCTTAGTGCTAAACCTCTGGGCCGGCGACCGTACGTTTATCCCGTACATTCTCGCCGGCAAAGCATTTACAGGCGCGACTTGGTATGAGCATGGCGAAGTAAAAAGACACGATCTCACCCCCGTGGGATGAGCCCCCGAGGCGAATCCGATCTTACGGGTGATTCAATGAAATCGATCAGATCGATGAATCGGTGCAATCGATCAATACATCTGATCAATCAGCGGGCGAAAGCGTTGCTCAATCACATTGCGCTTCATCTTCATCGTCGGGGTCATCTCTCCATCTTCGATCGAAAATTCACGATCAATGACTTTGAAACGCTTCACTTGCTCGAAGCTTGCTAGCCCCTTATTCACGAGATCAAACTGAGATTGGACCTGCGCAAGCATGGCCTCATCGACCACTACCCCATCGACCATCGCACCCGGCGTTGCCCGGAGATCCAGCAATGCCGACTCAGATAACGTTAAAATTGCAGAGACGTATTTGCGGTTATCTCCGACGAGACAAACCTGCGAAATCACGTTCGATTCGCGGAGCTTATCTTCGATCGGAGCGGGAGCGATCATTTTCCCTCCCGACGTCTTCATGATGTCTTTCTTCCTGCCGACGATGCGAAGGAGTCCGGCGCTCGTCCACTCCCCGAGATCACCCGTGTGAAGCCACCCGTCTTCGAGCGCTTCTTTCGTATTTTTTTCATCGTTTCGATAACCTAAGAAAACATGCCGCCCTTTGGTCATGATTTCCCCGTCCTCGCCGAGCTTGAATTCCGTACCTTCAAGCGGCTTTCCGACCGTTCCCGCACAGTCAACCCCAGGAAGGGTAATCGAAACCATTCCGGTGGTTTCCGTTAGGCCATAACACTCGAATATCTCGAGCCCGATTCCGCGGAACCACTTCGATACGTGAGCCGGCAGAGGCGCGGCACCGGAAGCAATCAGATGGGCCTTCCCTAAACCGAGAGCTTTTCGAACTTTCGCTAAGACGAGCTTTTTTGCGAGTGGATAGGTGAGATTTTCGACCACGCTCACCGGCAAGTGATTCAGCCGCGCATTGTTCACTTTCTTTCCGAGTCCCAGCGCCCAAAGAGCGAGTTGCTTCTTTGCGCCTTTCCCTTTGTCTACTTTCGAAACCACACCTTCGACCATCTTCTCCCAAACACGCGGGACACAAAGGAGCAGGTTCGGTTCCGCTTCCGCCAATTCGACCATCACGTTCTCGAACTTCGAACAGTAATTCACCAAGTAACGCTGACCGATGCCCACGCTAATCGAATGGAGTTTCTCCGCGATGTGGCAGAGCGGAAGAAAAGAAAAAAGCGAACTTCCGCCAAAGGGAAGCTTCCAGCGTTTCGCAATCTGATCGCAGGTGAATGTGAGATTATCGTGGGAAAGAATCGCACCCTTTGGATTCCCCGTCGTGCCGGAGGTGTAGATGAGAAAAGCGCCCGCGAAAGGATCGAGCTTCGCCAGGTAGTCTTCTATCTTTCGCCCTTGGGCCAGCTTCGCGCCCTCTTCGATCGCCTTGCGATAGGAAATCGCTTTCGGACTGAAGCTCGTGTCTCCATCAAAAACGATGATGAAACGGATGTTAGCCGGGAGACCTTTCCCCTCGGATGCGATCTTGTCGAAGTATGTTTTATTTTGAACCGCTAAGAAAGAGGCCTCGGTGTGATTCAGAATGTAGAGAATGTCCTTATTCGTCGAATTTGGATAAAGCCCTGCGCTCTGGCCGCGGATGAGCAGCGTCGCAAGTTCCATGTGAACCCATTCCTTACAATTGTAGGAAAGGATGGCGCCGATATCTCCCGGCTTCACTCCACACGATTCTAGATAAAGAGCGAGGTGGAACACGCGGTCGCAATAATCGCGGGCGGTGAGCGTCTTCCACTGTTGATCTTTTTTATACCGCTGAGCGGGTGCAGTGGGCGTGGCTTTCGCCCAATCCGAAAGTCGATGAAGAACGGTCGACGACATGAAAATCTCCTAAGTCAGCGGTGGGACTACGTTCTGAGTCTCTTCAACAAAATCTTCAGAAATTCTTATTAACGGTAAAGCGTGAAAAACAGAGGTTTGCGCGCCAATTCATCGCCCGACGCAAGCGAACGTCCTAACCCTTTAGCTCCCGTGTGCATGGGCGTCGCCGGGGAATCACCGTAGAGCGTATGGTACCAATAATAGTTCCGCCCGATCAGTGCAACGTAATCGCGAGTTTCCTTATAGGGAATGAGGTCTAAAAACAGCATCCGGTCTGTGGTTGGATACCGAGCAATCCAATCATCCACCCGGTCTGCGCCCGCATTGTAAGCTGCGAGGGCAAGCTCCGCATCGCGATTATAACGGTTCACCAATTTCGCAATGTAGCGAGTGCCTAGGCGAATGTTCGGTTCTGGAAGAAGCAGGGACCTCTTCGAAACTCCGCGTTCCATTTGACGAGCAGTTCCCGGCATCAGTTGCATCAGTCCCATCGCGCCGACGCGCGAGCGGGCCCACGGATTAAAACCTGACTCCTGACGAATCAACGCCGCAACAAAATACGGATCGGTGTCGGTCGCGTACTTTCGAATGATTGGGAAATTTTTCATCGGATAGAAAAGCTTCAAAGTAGTCTGGGAAATAAACCGAGGCTCATCCCGAAAAACCGTCGTTAGCAGCCGGAACTGGGAGATCGGATCACCCACCCGGTAAGAAAGAGAACCGACGTATAAGCGTAGCTCAGGCTCGGTCTTCTGAAGCACTTCCACTGTTTTAAAAATGACCCGACGAGCGATTTCGTCGGCATTTACCGCAACGAGGCCTTCGATCGCGCGAACCCACTGATTCAATTTCGGTTGCAGGTGGGACCTAAAAATAATGGTGGGCTCGAGCGTTCCGACCATCCGAGAAAGTTTCGCAACTTCGACTCGGTTCAAAATAATCGAATGGTAACTGAGAGGGCTCTCTTTCAAGAGCCGTTGCTTGTAGAGGGCAGCCCGCAATCGGTCTCCTCGCATTTCCGCGCAGCGTGCACGCCAATAAAGCGAACGACCGATGTATTCGAGGTTATTCTCCTGATAAAGCTTCTCTAGTAATGGATCGGCTGTTTTGCAATCGCCGTCTTCGATTTTCAGAAGCGAGTATCGGAAGCGAGCCCGGGAGGAATGCTCCGTGGTGGAACATTCGACGACGCGTTCGTAGAGTTTGAAGGCGATTTCACGGTATTTTTTCTCCGGAAGAAACATTTCCGCTTTTTGGGCAAGCGCCGTGGCCATGGCCGGATTTTCGCAGTTCGAGCTCTTGCTTTCACTGATGAGTTTTTTTGCGACCGAATCGAGGGGCTCCCATTCTTTAAATCCCCGAAGAGATCGATAAACGATGCTCGGAGTTGCCTTTTTAAGCGCGGAGAAATTGGCTGACTTCCAAGCCGCGACCATCTCCTTCGCGGTTGTTGTCAGAGGAACTTCGGTGCCGGGCTCTTCCTTTACTTCGTCCTCGGATTCGACGAAATCATTCGGGTCCTTGCCCAGAAGAAGCGGACAAAAATCATCGCTTTCAGGTTTGGACTCGCATTCTTTCTTCCACGCATCGAATTCAACGGTGGTGAGCACTCCCCTTTTCCAGGAAACGTATTTCCGGGCTGAATTTCGGGTGCGGACGCGCATTTCTTCAGGCTCTCGCTGAATGCCCAGCATATTCCCTTCGATCGCTTCGCGAAGGGTCACTTGGGGAGGCGATCCCGCCATCGGGGCGGAGTCATCCGCTAATGTAGGAGCTCGAGTAATCAGGAGACCGACGAGGGCAATCGATCGGGAGACTCGTGACCAATGAAATTTTCGACAATTTTTAGGGGGCTTCTGCATGCAAGTTCTAGTTTGGGCGGCGGGCGACGGGGGAACAAGAGGCAGTTTTGGTTTTTAGATAAATGGGCGAAAAAGTTGGACACTAGCGTCACAAGATTGGCGAAAAAGAGAGTTGAACCGAGCCTCGGGGTTCTGTACACCCTCACCTATGGGAAAAAGACTTTCGACGAAACACAGAAAAGCACGCCGCGATTCCGATCGCGCCTACTCCGAATCCGACAAGCAGCGCTGGGATCACAAGATCGCCACTGGACGCAGCTTAAAAGCGCTGAAGAAAAAAGCAAACCCAATGAACTAATGCGCTTTCGCGCATAATCCATGCGGATCGCCATCATCGATCTCGGAACGAACTCGGTCCGATTCGACGTTCATCAGGTCGGTACACAGAAGCAGTCTAAACTCCTCCATCGCGAAAAGCTGATGGTCAGGCTAGGCCAGGGTGTATTCACGGAAGGCAAGCTGAACTCGGAAGCCGTCCGCAGAACACTGCACGCTTTCGTGAGCTTCAAGAAAACCGCAGAAGACTTCCGAGTCGATCGCGTTATTGCCTTTGGCACTGCTGCACTGCGCGAGGCTTCCGATGGGAATCGACTACTGAAGTCGATTAGCCTGAAAACGGGGATCGAAGTAAGGGTCATTTCCGGAACTGAAGAAGCGAAATTGATCGCTCTCGGAATTCTTCGGAACGAGAAGCTCCCCAAAGAACGCTTCGGTTTGATCGACATTGGCGGCGGCAGCACCGAGATTTCACTCTGTCGCGGCCAAACGATTCTCCACGCCCATAGTTTCTCTTTGGGCACTGCAAGGCTTCAACAAGTCTTTCTCAGGTCTTCCCCCCCGAAACCCCTTCTGAAAACCGACGAGGATCCGGTAGCCCACCTCCGGAGCTACATCCGCAGTGCTCTTTTCACGAAAATCCTGGCCGACCGTTGGCCGAAAGTGACAACCCTGCTGGCTTCCTCAGGCACCGCGAGGGCGCTTGCGAAACTCATTAAGAAGGGCAAACCTTCAAAAACAATCGCTCGAGAAGATTTGAAAAAACTCGTTCGCGAAATGCAGTCTATGACGACGACGGACTTGCTCGGACTTCCGGGAATGGAGTCGAAACGCGTCGACATGATCCTAGCCGGGGGCATTCTCCTCGAAGAGTGCATGAACGCAACGGGTGCTAAAAAAATCCTCACCACCGAGTACTCGCTTCGCGACGGCGTCCTGGTCGAACAAAAAGAAGCGATCCAATCACACGTCCGGTCTCCCCTCGCTCAGCATCTCACTGCGGCGAGAGTTCAAGTCGCAAAAGTGCATCCCGAGATGCTCCACACGGACACCGTGGTCCACTTCGCAGGTCTCCTCTTTGATCGTCTGAAAAGTGTTCATCGATTACCCGAGGCATGGAAACCTTACCTCATTGCGGCCGCCTACTTCCATGACGTGGGGGAAGTGGTCACTCCGACTGATCACGATGCCCATTCCTATTATTTCGCGAAATACGCGGACTTCGCCCCCCTCGAAAAGTGGGAATCAGAATTCATCGCCCACCTCTGCCTCTACCACCGAGTCGGAAAGCCGATCATCGATGGCGTTTTCACGAAGAACGCGGGTAAAAGCTCAACCAAAAACCAAAAAGAAAAAGAGAGAAAAGCGGCATTTTTAAAATTGCTCGCCCTCCTCCGAGTGGCAGATGCGCTCGACCGAAACCACCGTGCGCAAGTCTCGATCCAGAGCGTGCATGTTTCGGCGTCTAAAGTAGAAATCCGCGTCCGCGCAAAACGCGGCAGCGGAGATTTAGAGCTTCTTCGCGTGGAGCAAAAGAAGGCGCTGTTTGAGGAAATTTTCCAGCGCGATTTAAAAGTCGTCGCCCAGAATCAATCCTGAATTTACTCTCAGAATAGAAAACGCCGGGCGAAACGAATCGCTCGGCGTTCTAAATTTCAAAGGGAAGACGGAGGTTTACTTCAGCATTTCCTGAAGTTCGCCGCGCTCGTACATCTCAGTTACGATGTCACATCCACCAACAAAGGTGCCGTTGATGAAAACTTGCGGAACGGTTGGCCACTTCGTGAAATCTTCAAGCGCTTCCCAAAGAGGGTCATCCGCGAGGACGTCCACTCCGACAATTCCTTCAGCTCCTGCAGCTTTCAGGACTTGAACGGTCCGGGAAGAGAAACCGCACTGAGGAAACTGAGGAGTGCCCTTCATGAAAATAACGACAGGACTGGACTTCACTTTTTCTTCGACTTTAGAAACGAGGGGATGGGCCATGGTGATTAACCTCCGATGTATTTTTTGTATTGGGTCGGGCTGAAGGTCCGCATCGTGAGGGCATGCACTTCACCGGAGTCTATCTCCGGCTGAAGGGTACCCATCACCATCCGGTGCTGTTCGATCATGATCTTCCCATCGAAAGAGGGAGAAATCACGATCGCCTGGTAATGGTCCATCGTTCCGGTCAGGTCGATGATTTCCGCTTCGGTCCCTGCGCCCAGTTTTTCCTGGATGCGCGCTTTTACTTGATCTGGGCTCATACGGAACTAGTTATCCTAACCGACGAAATAACCCAAGCGCTCAAAGATGAGCGCAAATCGATGCGAATCCCTCTACCCTTTACCCTTTACCCTCCGTTTAAGCGGGTCCAAGCGACTTTGGGCGTCTTTTACCAGAGGCTGCCCGAGAGTTATCAGGAACCTGGCTTCAATTACCAATGAGGATCGCTTGTTTAGGAAAGTCATCGTCGAGCGGCTCTTTTGACCAAACGCCTTCTGCGGAGTAGAGGACATTTTTTCGGTCGCAACGAGCAATGGAAAACGGTGAAAGGGTTACTATTCAATTTGAGGGAGAAAACAAAGAATTTGAGTATTGACACATAGCGACATTACCTCTAGCTTGCGTCCTACTATGGCCCATAGAGATTCCAAATCCCTCGGTCCGAAATCTGCAGTTCCTATCAAAACGGAATGGATGGCACATCCTGGCCGTTCAAGTCCGTGCTTCTTCAGCATCACCCTAACTGGCTCATTACTGGGTCTGCTTCTGGCGACGATGGCTTGCATGCACTGACTTCCATCAATTCACGAGGAGAAAAAATGCGTTACTTAAACTACGGAATTATTTCAGGACTCGCCGTTTGCGCACTGAGCTTCGGGCTCGTCCAATTCCTTTATCACTGATTGCATGATCACTGACCGACTTGCTCTCGTGGGCCGAAATCCCCACTTTCGGACAAAGTTTCGACAGTGCACACTCCTCACACCGAGCAACGCGAGCCGTACACACCGTCCGCCCGTGAGCAATCAGCCAAAGTGAAAACTGCACCCAATCCGACTCCGGCACAAACCTCCGAACTTCATATTCGACCTTCACCGGATCTTTCGCCTTGGTGAATCCTAGCCTCCGAGTAATGCGGCCCACATGCGTATCGACGACGAATCCCGGAATTCCATAGGCATTGCCTAAAATCACATTCGCCGTTTTGCGACCCACTCCGCGCAGAGCAACCAACGCGTCGAGATCGCGCGGCACTTCGCCCCTATATTTCTCGAAGAGCACCTGCGAAGTTTCGTGAATCGCTCGAGCTTTGTTTTTATAAAACCCTGTCGATTGGATGAGCTTTTCGATTTCTCCTTTGGATGCATCCTTCATGGTGCGCGCATCGGGGAACTGCGCGAAAAGTGCCGGGGTGGTTAGGTTCACGCGCTCATCCGTGCATTGGGCGGATAAAATAGTGGCCACTAACAACTGAAAAGGCGATGCGAAATCCAGGTAGCAATGCGCTTCCGGATAATCCCCTTTCAGGATCCGAATCACCTCAGCCATTCGAAACGACTGTATCCGAAGCAACTGTGCCGCGGCGCTTTTCAGCGGGCTAACCATTTTTCCACATCCGTCGTATTCCGAGTGTTGAGAACTTGCTCGCGAGGAAGAAGGGCTTTCCTTGCCACACAAACGCCGTATTTTATATCGTCCAACCCCGACGTATCGTGCGCATCCGGGTTAACCGACACCATCACATTCTCCCGCCGCAGTTCCGGTCCCCATCTCCAATCGATATCCAACCTTGCCGGGTTTCCGTTAATTTCAATTCCGACGCCGCGACTGCCACATTCCCGAATGATTCGTTCGATTTCTAAATCATATCCTTTTCTGCCCAGTAAAATCCGACCCGTCAGATGACCGAGCATCGTAGTGCGCGGGTTCCTGACCGCTTGGAGGATCCGTTCCGTCATGGTGGTTCGGTCCATCTGAAAACGCGAATGAACAGACGCGATGACGAAATCAAACTTTTTCAGGACCGCATCCTCATAGTCCAGAGACCCATCCGCAAGAATGTCGCTTTCGATTCCAAAGAAAATTTTGATCTCGGGATGCTTATCCTGAAGGACACGAATCTCGTTTTGTTGCGCCGTGAGCGCATCCTCTAAAAGTCCCTGAGCATAGAACGCGGACTTAGAATGGTCGGAAATCCCGATGTACTTCATTCCGCGGGCTTTCGCCGCGAGAACCATCTCTTCTAACGTCGCAACCCCATCGGAGCGAGTGGTGTGATTATGAAAACAACCCTGGAGATCGTTCCATCCTAAGATCGAACCCAGCTTACCGGCTTTTGCAATCCCCACTTCTTCGCCGGTCTCCCGCATCTCGGGTGAAATCCAAGGAAGCGAAAGTTTTTCAAAAAACAATTCTTCCGTAGATGCAACGATCTGGGATGGCTGAGGTTCGGAGCTGTCTTTCTTAAAGGCGAGTTTTTCAAGCGCGGCCCAAGATTCCTGGGTCGCTGTCGACTGGGCTAGAAGAGTTCCAAACCGCGATTCTCGCGCGAAAGAGAGTCGGACTGGCAGTGGTATTTTTTCTGCTGTTTTTTCATTCAGCTTCCCTAATTCTTCGCTCCAACGACTGCGGAAATGGGATTCAAATTCGTGAGGTTCTGCTTTCTCCGGGATCTCGACCAAGTAGTCGAGCTCAGAGAGCGTTTCCAGACGCCTCCGAAGCGCCCCCGTTTCCGATACCCGCGGAAGGGCGCCCGGCCCCCCCGATTTTTCCTTGCTCATCACATCTTCCGCAAGAAGCCGAAGCACAGCGATTAAGGATTCCGAAAGTGAAAGGGCGTCGGATAATTTCAAGTGACCGGAAGTTTGGAGCAGGAATCGCACGCCTTCCAAAATTCGGTCTTGGGCCTTCACGCCAAAGCCCTTCAACTTTAAAAGCCGGTTTTCTATGCACGCATATTCGAGTTCAGCTAGAGAGTGAATGTCGAGTTCCTCGATCACCTGGATCGCTTTTTTAGATCCGAGGCCCGGAACTTTAACCAACTCAGTCAAACCTAAGGGTAGACTTCGCTCCAGCTCGTCACGAGCATCCGTCTGCTTCCCGATCATAAAATCGACTAGAACTTGGGAGATTCCTTTTCCGATTCCGGGAATTTCCGTCAACCGCCCTTCCTCCGCTCGAAGTTGCCAATCTTCAGCGTCCCCGGCCGCAACGATTGCGTCGGCTGCCTTTGCGAATGCGCGAATTTTAAACGGATTCTCTCCGTTCAATTCCAGCAGCGTTTTCATCTCAGACAATAGGCTCACTAACGATTCCGCAAGACTTCCAGACATGCGTTTATCCTGCCAGTAGGGACCCGTTGTTTCCAGCCCGATCCCGGAGTAGCCTTTTGGGATGCTCTTCCAGAATGAAAAATCACGTGCCAGGCTCTCCGCAATCCTCGAACAACCCACCGCTCCGTTTCGGGAAGGCAGGGTCATCGCCGCGATTGAGACCATTCTAAAAAAAGAAAAAATCTCTTATTTCTTAGATCCAGCGAAAAACATCGTGGTGGGCGTGAAGTCGAAAGCGGAATACTTAAAACTCATCCGCGTGAAATCTACGGAACCCGTCCGACTCTTCATCGCCCACATGGACCACCCGGGTTTTCACGGTGTCGAATGGCTCGATGATGAGCGACTGACTTTCGAATGGCATGGCGGTAGTCCGACGGCGCACCTGCTGGGCGGAAAAGTCTGGTTAGCGGATGAGGAAGGCTTTGTCGGAGAAGGACGAGTGGAAGAAGCCGAGCTTCTTCCTTCAGGACGGGCAATCAAGTCCGGAATCATTCGCGTAAAAGACCTTCGTCGCCAAGTGAAAGCGAAGGAAATTTCCGGAGGGTTCGGATTTCGAAAAACCCATTGGAGTGAAGGCGATTTACTCTACACGAAATGCGCAGACGATCTCATCGGAGTTTTCGCGATTGTTGAAACCGCGATCGCACTGAAGAAAAAGAAATCACCTTTCATCGGACTGCTCACTCGTGCCGAAGAAGTCGGTTTCATCGGAACACTCGCTCATTTGGAGCTCGGCTGGTTCAAATCAGCAAAGCGCCCCCTCCTCTGCGTATCGCTTGAAACGTCTCGCACGCTTCCTGGTGCGGACATCGGTAAGGGACCGGTCGTTCGTCTCGGCGACAAAAAAAATATCTTTCACTCCGGAGCCACTACTGTTTTCTCCGAACTTGCGGCTAAAGTTCTCCCCGGAAAACACCAACGCCGCATCATGGACGGCGGGACCTGTGAGGGATCTGCGGCCACTTCTTACGACATCCCGACCATCGCCATTTCAGTTCCTTTGGGAAATTATCATAACCAAAGCTTCGAGGGAGGCCCGGATGCGGCCGAAACAAATGGCCCCGCGCCTGAGTTCGTTTCCCTCTCAGACATCGAAGGGATGTGCCTACTTACGCAGGCGGTCATGAAACCCAAGCTTCCTTGGGCCACCCCTTACAGCGGCGCAATCAAAGAGTTCAAAGCGAATTTGCGGAAGTATGCATCGCTCTTGAAGAGCGCCCCGTAAGTAAAAATACGTCAACCTCCGTCGATTTGGAGGCCATTCACCGCAGTCTAGGATTGATGCCGAGGGGCATTCGGGAGTAGAAGAAAGGTTCAAAACTTACCCCACCAGGAGACTCTCCCATGGCCCAGACCGCTTCGAATCATGCGTCCAACACGGTGACTAAAATTGGAATTAACGGCTTCGGCCGCATCGGACGCAAAGTAGCCCGCCTGGTACTCGAACGGGACGACATCGAACTGGTCGCGATTAATAATCTGGATGCTCCCGAAATCGCTGCTCACCTTTTCAAATACGACTCCGTTCACGGAACGTTGCCCTACACCGTGAAGCTCGAGGGCAACATGCTCATGGTCGAAACGAAAAAAGGGATAAAAAAAATCCGCGTCTATTCGGAGAAAGATCCCACTGCGATCGACTGGTCTGGCGCCGGGGTCGAGATCGTCCATGAGTGCACCGGGATTTTCACGGATAAAGCAAAAGCTGCCCTCCATCTGAAAGGTTCAGTGAAGCGCGTTTTAATTTCCGCGCCATCGAAAGATGCCGACATTACGATCTGCATGGGCGTGAATGAAAAAGCCTACGAGCCATCGAAACACACCGTGATTTCGAATGCATCGTGCACGACGAACTGCTTGGCCCCACTCGTGAAAGTGATCGACGAAAATTTCGGCGTGAAAAGAGGAACGATGCTCACCGTGCACTCCTACACAAGCGATCAACGCCTTCAAGATCTCGCGCACAAAGACTTACGCCGCGCCCGCGCTGCCGCCCTTTCCATGATTCCGACGACGACGGGAGCCGCAAAAGCCGTGGGCCTCGTGCTTCCGCACTTAAAAGGCAAACTCGATGGTCTCTCTATCCGAGTCCCTACCGCAAACGTTTCGATGGTGGATTTCACCGCAGAGTTGTCTAAATCCACGACGAAAGAAGCCATTAACGAAGCACTGGAAGCGGCGGCTAACGGACCTCTAAAAGGCATTCTCGCCGTCGAACACGCTCCGCTCGTTTCGATCGATTACAATGGATCCGAAATTTCCTCGACCATCGATGCTGAGCTCACCACCGTGATGGAAGGCAACTTTATTAAAGTCATCTCTTGGTACGACAACGAAACCGGATTTTCCGCACGGATGCTCGACCTCACCGCTTTCGTCGCGGCGAAAGGCATTTAAGTGGCAGGCCCATCGAAGAATTATTCAGCGAATCCATCTAAAAACACGGCCCCGCGGAGCATTCGGGATTTAGAGTTGGCAGGAAAATCGATTTTCTTGCGCCTCGATTTTAACGTTCCGCTTGAAAATGGAAAAGTGACGGATGATTCCCGGATCGTCGAAGCACTTCCCACCATTAAGTATTGCCTGGAAAAAAAGGCCCGCGTCGTCATTGCTTCCCACCTCGGTCGGCCCGAAGGGAAGAAGACGGCAAAGTTTTCCCTGGAGCCCGTTGCCGCTCACCTCTCTGGCTTGCTTGGACTCGACGTGATGCTCACTGACGACTGCGTCGGTGAAGGAATCGAACTTCTGGTGAAAACCCAGAAGGCGGGTTCCGTGATCCTACTGGAAAATCTACGTTTTCATCCTGGTGAAGAAGAAAACAACCACGAGTTCGCGACCCAACTCGCGTCGCTCTGCGAAGTTTATGTTACGGACGCTTTCGGGACTGCTCACCGGAAACACGCTTCGACGTACGGCGTGCCTTCCATCATGCAAGTAAAAGCCATGGGCTTTCTCATTGAGAAAGAGCTGAAATTTCTAGAACCTCTGGTGAAAAATCCGGCAAAACCTTTCTACGCCGTACTCGGCGGATCGAAAGTAACGGACAAAATTAAAACCGTCGAAGCGCTTCTCCGGGAAGTCGACGGAATTTGCATCGGTGGCGCAATGGCGCATGCGTTTTGGGCGGTGACAAACACACCGATTCCAAAAGATGCGAAGCAACCAAAGCTCGACGACGTCGAAGCCGCTCGAAAAATTCTCGCCGAAGCAAAAAAGAAAGAAATCCCAATCGTACTGCCCGTCGACACGAATCTCGGATTCGACGTCGGTCCGAAGACCGTCGAAGAATTCTCGAAATTCTTAGCGAACGGAAAAACGATTTTTTGGAACGGACCCCTCGGATGGTTTGAAAAACCCGAATACGCAGTGGGAACTTTTGCCTTGGCGAAAGCGGTTTCTGAAATTTCGGCAGTGAAGATCGTGGGCGGTGGCGACACGGTCTCAGCGGTGAAACTATCGGGTTACGCTGATGGATTCGATCACCTCTCTACCGGAGGTGGAGCGGTACTCGAATTCATCGAAAACGGAACCTTACCCGGAATCGAAATTTTGCGCGAAATGTACAAACGCGAAACCACGATGGCCATCACCCGCGAACGGATCTAATGGAAGCGAGTCGAGGCGTTCTGATCGCAGGCAATTGGAAGATGAATCACGGCCCGAAAGAAACGAGGTCGTTTGCGGCCGCCGCTGTTTCTCAGTGGAAAACCGCGCTTTCAGAGAAAACTCGGGCAGCGATCCAAAGCGGGCGTTTGAGCGCGCATGTATTCCCCCCCTCCGTTTCGCTTGAATCGGCGCGAGATGCGTTCCAGGAAACGGCCGTCACGGTGGGAGCCCAAAACGTCCACTTCGAAGAAAAAGGTGCTTTTACCGGCGAAATTTCTGGCCCGATGCTGAAAGAAATCGGCGTGGGCTGGACCTTAGTCGGTCACTCCGAACGGAGACAGTATTTCGGCGAAACGAATGAGACGGTAAAAAAGAAAGCGGAGAGCCACCTTCGCCAAGGGTTCACCGCTGTGCTTTGTTTCGGAGAAAGCCGTTCGGAACGAGAGGCGGGAGAGACGAACTCGGTTCTTGAAAACCAACTGAAGACGGGACTGCCGGCCGAATGGAACCAGAGACTCATCCTCGCCTACGAACCGGTTTGGGCGATCGGCACGGGCTTAACCGCAACCCCTGAGCAAGCCGAAGAAGCGCATGCTTTTTCTCGAAGCATTCTCGCTGATCGATACGGCCGGGAAGCGGCAGTGAGAACGAAGATTCTCTACGGGGGAAGCATGACTCCCGAGAATGTTCGCGACCTCCTGAAACAGCCGAATGTCGACGGAGGCTTAGTCGGTGGGGCGAGTTTAAAACCGGAGAGCTTCCTCGCTCTGCTCGAAGGCGCGGGATCTCTGCTCTAAATCTAGCTGGGTTGGTGAAGCGTTCAGTGAACCGCAGTGCGGGAGAAGCCTCCTCGCGTCAGTCGACTTCCTTGGATGGAGATTCTAGCACTGCGTTAAGCTCAGGTTTATCGCGTTGCTCAAACTCGCGGGTTGCAGCGCCTCCTAGTTTTCGTTAAAACTGTGGAACTATGGGAACTTTCGTCACTACCGTCCACATCGTTACTTGCGTGCTCATCATCATCGTCGTTTTGATGCAATCTGGAAAAGGCGCAGACATCAGTGCGACTCTGGGCGGATCCAGTAACACGGTTTTCGGAAGCTCCGGCGGTGCGAACTTCTTTACGAAGACGACTTTCGCGCTCGCAGCGATTTTTATGTTCACCTCTCTCGGCCTCACTGTGATGGGCGGCCGAGAGAAACGTTCGGTTTTCGACGGAGCGCCGAGCGCTAAGACGAGCCTCCCTCAAGAAGCGGGTCAGACCGCTCCAGTCGCCCCGACTGCCGAGGCTGCGAAAGCAGAAAACAAAGCCGCCGCAAAAGAAGCGGCCCATGAGTCGGCTAAGAAACAAGTCGAGTAGATTTCCGCATCATCGAATGACTAAAGCGTGACGGTCACGTTGACCGGTGTAGAACTGATGCTGCTTCCACCAGGCACTGTGTAGCTCGCGTAAAGTGCCGTTGCCGAACCGCCGCTGTAAACCAAACCAGTCAGCACACCAGCTGTCGTAATGGAAAAATTAGTTGTTACGTTCGGACTCCAGGTGACTAAATTCGTGACGTTCGCTGAGCTTCCATCGGAAAAATGTCCGGTCACCGTGAGCGTCACCGAGTGAGCAGCACTCGCACCGGTTGCCGAAACTGAGTAGTTCGATGTGCCGGTAGGACCGATAGTGAGTGAGTTCAGAGTCGCAGTAGGCGAAGTGGGAATTCCGGAATCTCCACAATCCACGGCACGCGTTTCCCTGGCCAGAACATTGGTCGGCCAATTCGTCGTGATCGCAACGGAAACGTCGGAATAAAAGTCCCGCAATACTGCGCGGCCGAGCTCGTAGTAAGTATGATTTCCGTTAGTGGACGAAGCTCCGCCGCCCAACAGTCCAGAGGCACAGACGGTCGAATCGCTCACGCCGACGAATTGGACAAGTCGCACTCGCCCCGGCGAGACCGGCAGATTTGCTTCGGCGATGCGCGAAGAAAGGCGGATCGGCGCAGATAATATTCCCCGGTATCCACAAGTCGTGTTTCTTGCGATTGCGGAATCAAACAAGTTCTGAGCATCACCATCCGGATGGGGAGAGGTGTCCGCGATCCCCGGTCCCGTTACATTGATTCCGTAACAGGGAAAATCTAAAGCACTCGCTGGCGCCAACCCAGAAAGACCGAGAACACCCGCAACCGAACCGCTCCCGAGGAGGTTGTTTTCAGTGAGGCTCGAACGAAATTCAGTTAAGTCGATACTGAGAGAGGGACTGGTGGTTTTCCCGTTCATGGAACAGCCAGCGAGTCCGAATAAGAGGATCCATGGCGCAACTCCGAACAGCGCCGGAACTAAGCCCCGCTGCGACCTTTCCGACCGCGCCGGCTTCCCAACTTCTCGCCCACTCGCCTTTTTTGCTCCAGACACCATAAAGGGACCTTCAGTCTTTTATTGTAAACAATTATTAATAATTATGCAGTGCATTAGTGCTGATTGCAAGACGAAGATAAAGGCTTAATATTCAAGGACTTAAATGAAAAAAGGCCCCGAGAGAGACTCTCGAGGCCTTTCAAATAGGTGGGGACTGCGATTACTTTGCAGCGTTCTTCTTCTCTTGGTACTTTTTCACCATCTCTTCTTGAACGTTCCGCGGCACAGCCGAGTACTTCAAGAATTCCATCGTGAATTCTCCCTTACCTTGGGTCGCCGAACGAAGGTCAGTTGAATATCCGAACATCTCAGTGAGCGGAACTTCGGCTTCGATGATCGCGTAGCCTTCGTTCGTCGCAGAATTCAGAATCATTCCACGGCGCTGGTTGATTTGTCCCATGACGGAACCCTGGAACTCTTCAGGAGCCTGAGTTTCAAGCTTCATCATCGGTTCGAGCACGACCGGACCCGCTGCTTCATAAGCTTCGCGGAATCCCATAAGGGCTGCCGTTTTGAAGGAAAGTTCGTCGGAATCGACATCGTGGTAAGCGCCGTCGTTAATCGTGACGCGAACGCCGACGATTGGGAATCCGATCAAGCGGCCTTCTTTAATCGCTTCTTGGAAACCTTTGTCGCAGGCTGGGATAAAGTTACGAGGAATCACCCCCCCGCCGATATCATCGACGAATTCGTAGTTCACGGCTGCGTCTGCCGGCAAGGGTTCGAGCACTCCCGCCACACGACCGAACTGTCCTTTACCACCGGACTGCTTCTTGTGGGTGTAGTTGAACTTCGCAGCTTTCGTAATCGTCTCACGGAAAGCGACCTGAGGTTTACCGACGATCACTTCGCAATTGTATTCGCGTTTGATCCGCTCACAGTAAATTTCGAGGTGGAGTTCGCCCATCCCAGAAATGATGGTTTCGGCAGATTCTTCATCCCGATGCACGCGGAAGGTCGGATCTTCTTTGGTGAACTTGTTCAAAGCTTTCGAGAAGTTCGTCTGACCGGTTTTATCTTTCGGAGCAACCGAAAGCGAAATCACGGCGTTCGGAACGAACATCGACGTCATCGTCAATTTCGATTTACCGTCTCCGAAAGTGTCACCCGATGCGCAGTCCACACCGAAGAACGCAACGATGTCTCCCGCTTTCGCGATCTCGATGTCGTTCATCTGGTCGGAGTGCATCTGCACGATGCGTGGCACTTTTAATTTTTTGTCGTTCACGTTGTTATAGATCGTGTCCCCTTTGCGAACCGTACCCTGGTAGATGCGCATGTAGGTGAGCTGACCGTAACGACCGTCATCGAGTTTAAACGCGAGGGCCACGAGGGTCTTCGTTGGATCACTCTCAAGAATGATTTTTTCTTCGTTGTTGTTTTGATCCAGCGCGAAGTTCTCGCGCTGGCTTGGGTCTGGAAGGTAATAAGTGACTGCGTCGAGGAGGATCTGCACACCTTTGTTCTTATAGGCAGAACCCATCATGACCGGAGTGAACTCGAGGGAAAGCGTCGCTTTACGAATCGCTTCGCGGAGCTCAGGAACGGTGACGTCCTGGCCTTCGAGGTACTTCATGCCGACGGTCTCATCGAACTCGCCGACAGCTGCAATCAGCTCTTCGCGGTATTTCTGGCAATCGGCCAGAATGTCCGCTGGGATGGCTTCTTCGCGAACTTCTTCGCCGTTTTCGCCGTCAAAGTAGAAAGCGACCATCTGGACGAGGTCAACGATCCCTTTGAAATGGTCTTCAGCGCCGATTGGGTAGGTGATGAAGTGGGCGTTGTGAGAGAGTTTTTCATTCAACATTTGGCGGCCACGGAAAGGGTTTGCACCGGCGCGGTCCATTTTGTTGATGAAGCAAATGCGGGGAACTTTATAGCGCTTCATCTGGCGATCGACAGTGATCGACTGGGATTGCACCCCAGCAACCGAGCAAAGCACAAGGACTGCGCCATCGAGCACGCGAAGGGAGCGTTCCACTTCCACGGTGAAATCCACGTGTCCGGGAGTGTCGATCAAGTTAACGTTGAAGCCTTTCCATTCGCAGTAAGTAGCAGCGGATTGGATGGTGATCCCTTTTTCGCGCTCTAGGTCCATCGAGTCCATGACAGCGCCGACGCCGTCCTTTCCTTTCACTTCGTGAATCGCGTGAATCTTGTTGGTGTAAAACAAGATGCGCTCGGAAAGAGTCGTCTTTCCGGAATCGATGTGGGCGGAAATCCCGATGTTACGAATTCTGTCCATGCCGTGGATATTAGACATCTAATTAGGTTCCTTTTTGCGTTTTAGGGGAAAAGGCTTAATACCCGGCTTTAGGCCTGGGAATCAAGTCAGAAGTCGCTCGCTAATCTGCAAGTCATGAAAGCCCACTGAATGTGCCGCAGCGTGCTGATTCCTGATTTTGAAAAGGGCTATCCATGCCGAGACGAGTCGTTCGAAGGCGAGTTAAAACGAGACGTTCCCCCCCGCGAGCTTGCCCCTCCCGCGCCTGGCGAGTACCCTGGTTTCCAAATGAAAAAGCACCTATTTTGGATCGACCTGGAGATGACGGGCCTGGATGACGTGAGCGACCGCATTCTCGAAGTCGCTGTCATGATCACAGACCTCGAGTTGAACGTTGTGGCTGAATACGAAAGCGTTGTCTTCCAACCCCAGGAAATCATAGATGGAATGAATGATTGGTGCAAAGAGCATCACGGAAAATCTGGTCTCACGGCGGCCGTACCGACTGGAAAACCCATCTCGGCCGTCGAAAATGACCTGGTCGAACTCGCGAAAAAATACTTCCGTTCCGAAGATCGAATTGTTCTCGTCGGCAATTCGGTGGGCAACGATAAACGCTTCATCGATCGCTATTTGCCGGTCTTTGCGAAAAAACTCCATTATCGCCTAGTCGATGTGAGTTCATTCAAAGAAATTTACCGAGAAAAATACGGGATTAAATTCGACAAAAAGAACGCCCACCGCGCGCTCGGGGATATCACCGAATCGATCGCTGAACTCCGGCACTACCTGAGCTTTATTCACCCGGCAGGTAAAATCGGATGAGTGTTTCCGCTCCTCTGACGGAAAAGAAGCGACCGAGCTTCAAGCAAATCTATCTCGATCTGGCCCGCGTGCTGGCGCAAAGGTCCACTTGTCGACGGCTCGCCGTCGGAACCGTCATCACCTCTACTGACTTCCGAAAGGTCCTCGCCGTCGGCTACAATGGGAACGCTTCGGGCCTTCCCAACGACTGCGACCGAGATGAAGCAGGAAACTGTGGTTGCCTTCACAGCGAAGAAAACGCGGTCATTAATTGTGATGCGCCTCGCTCGGTGGAGAAAATCGCGTTCGTCACCCACTTGCCTTGCGTGGGCTGCGCAAAAAGACTGATCAATCTCGGAAACGTGAAAAAAGTCATCTACGGCGAAGATTACCGAATTCGCGACTCGATTGTCCTTTTGAATTCCGTCGGA
The DNA here is from genome assembly GCA_014376785.1 of Oligoflexia bacterium. Lineage (GTDB taxonomy): Bacteria > Bdellovibrionota > UBA1018 > UBA1018 > UBA1018 > JACMQW01. The sequence continues at coordinate 4,512 of JACMQW010000082.1, read as the reverse complement.
ATCGACGTCGAAAAACTAGACGAATAAACGAAAGAAATAAAATGCTGATCCCACTCTCCCGCCGCGTCCGCTTTCCGGTAATCTCATTCCTTCTCATCGCAGCCCTTGGCAGCAGTTGCTCGAGCACACCGACTACGAAGGATCCGAAAAGCGTGACTGCTGAATCCCAGGCGGGCAAAAGTTCGGCACTGACCCGAGAAGCCGCCATGTTTCGCGCCCGGCAGATTCACAAAATCACTTACCAACTCTGGCTCTCTCTCGACGAACATTCCGAGGACTTTCAGGGCCGAGCAAAACTGATTTTCGATTTACGCGAAAATGCATTCTCGATGACAAAAAGCCTGCGCCTCGACTTCACGGGCGGAAAGATCACGTCACTCCTGCTGAACGGAAAGGTCTGGGATGAGAAGAAGATCGCAGATCGCGCAAATGGCGAATGGGTGGACATCCCGAAAGGCGATTTAGTCATCGGCCAAAATAAATTAGAGATCGCCTACAATCATCCGTTTTCTAAAAGCGGAAATGGACTTTACCGCTTCAAAGATCCCGAAGACGGAAAAGTTTACATCCACTCCGATCTTGAACCCTATTACGCCAATTTGATTTTTCCATGCTTCGATCAACCGGATTTGAAAGCCTCGTTTGAGGTGACAATCGAAGCCCCTTCTGAATGGACGGTCATCGCAAACATGCCCCTTCGCGATAAAACGAAAGTAGACGGGCACCTTTCGTGGCAATTCGCTCCCACTCCGCAGATGAGTACGTACCTCCTAGCTGCGGCAGCCGGCCCATGGAAGCAGTGGAAGGGAGATCACGAAGGAATCCCACTGGCTCTCTACGCACGTCAGTCGATGGCAAAGTTCGTGGACGCTGCCGAGTGGTTCAACATCACGGGCAAAGGGCTTGAATTCTACGCAGATTTTTTTGGGTACCCGTACCCTTTCGCAAAATACGACCAGTTACTGGTTCCCGACCACAACGCTGGAGCGATGGAAAATATCGGCGCGGTCACCTTTAACGAGCACTTTATTTTCCGAGGTCCCGCCACCGCAGAAGACCGACGCAACCGGGCCGACACCATCCTTCATGAGATGGCACACATGTGGTTTGGTGATTTGGTCACGATGCGCTGGTGGAATGGGCTCTGGCTGAACGAAAGTTTTGCGACCTACATGGCGTCCGTGGCGCTGGAGCGGACGAAACTTTTCCCGGGTGCCCCCCAAGCCTTTTTTGCCGGTATGAAACGCTGGGCGTATGGGGAAGACCAACTTCCAACCACCCATCCGATCGAAGTCTCCGTGTCCGACACAAATCAAGCGACTGCGAATTTCGATGGCATCACTTACGGCAAAGGCGCGGCGGCGCTGAAGCAACTTCATTACCTTCTCGGTGATGACGATTTTCAAGAAGGGCTTCACCGTTATTTTAGCCGGTTTGCGAATCGCAATACCTCTCTGGCTGACTTTATGAACATCATGGCCCAGTCGTCTGAGCGATCGCTGACGGCTTGGACGCATGCTTGGTTGCAAAGTTATGGGTATAACCGCATCGCGGTCGACCTCGCCTGTGGAGAGGATGGGAAAGTTTCCCAACTCGATCTGCGCCAATCTTTCGAAGGCGCGCCTCACAAAGACGGATCGACGAATCTCTTGCGTCCCCACCGCCTGCAGGTCGGTCTTTATTACCGTGACGGCTCAGGACGGCTGGCGAAGAAAAGTGACGGAATCAAAGTCGCTTTCGAAACCGAGAAAACTTCGGTCAGCGAGGCGATCGGGAAGAAGTGCCCAGACCTTGTTTTTCCAAACGATGAAGATTTCGGCTATTTCATGACGGAACTCGATGCGAAGTCTCTCGCGACCGCCCAGAGTTCGGTTGCGAAAATCACGGATCCCCTTACGCGCCATCTGCTCGTTTTCACGCTTTGGGAAATGGTGAAAGCCGGGACTTGGAAAGTGGATGCATTCGGAACAGCCGCGCTGGACTGGCTAAAGACCGAGAACAACCAAACCTTACTGGAAGACTTGTCTGACATGCTGGCCCACCCGAAGCGTGTTTCGGTGGCGCGAATTCTCGACGGTGAAGCGAGGTCGAAATTTTTAAGCGACCTTCACACACTTGCCGTGAAAAAATCGATCGGTTCGGCTGCGGGATCAGATCTTCAGCGCGTGTGGTTCCACCTCGCCCTGCGCACGCTCGACACGAAATCGGCGGAGTGGGCAAATCGCGTTTATCGAAAAGAAGTGAAAATTTCTGGTTTGAAACTGGATACGGATTTGCGGTGGGATATTCTGTCCGCAGTCGCTCGCGTTTCGCCGCTCGAAAATACGGTATGGGAAGCGGCAGCGAAAGAGGACACTTCCAGCGAAGGCGCGGCGCGAGCGCTCGAAATCCGCTCCGCCCTCGCGCTTCCGGAAGCTGCGGGTGGCCTCGACTTCCCTGCTTTATTCGCCATGGAAAAAACAGATGCCACCCTCCCGAATGCGAGACTTCGGAAAGCGATGGGCGGTTACCTAGATTACCGCCGGACCGATCGCACGGCAGGATGGCACGCTCGGTACTTCGCTTCGCTTGAGGCGGTAGCCGCGAAATCGGATGACTCTTACTTCCGCTCCTTTGCGCAATCACTCTACCCTGCTGATTGTACGAAGGCACTGAGTTTAGAAACGCTCGCATGGGTTGCTGATCACCGGAAGATTCCTCACTCCCTTTCTACCTTGCTTGAAAAGCTCGCGTTTGGTGAAGGATGGTGTGCGGCGATTCGCGCTGGCGAGCCTTACCCGCTTTGGAAATAGGCGCGCTCGGTGCGGTGGATATGCGAAGTAAAGGAAACTCACGGCCGAAGGCGATCTCTCACTCGCTTGCGCGGTGTTCTCCTTTTTACGGCGTTGGTTCTGTTCACGTCGCAGCCAACTCCGGCGACGGAACCTGGGCAGCAAGAACCCTCCCTTTTGAAGGTCGCTATTCCGAAAACGGATGATCGCATCCCGCTCCTATCTGAGCCCCAATGGATCATCCCCGCTCAAAATCTCCCTCCGACTTTCCACCTCGAAAAATCAAATAATTGCGTCACGATCGCAAAGCATCAAGGTCGACTCTTCACCGCATGGAGGAGTGCGCCGACTCACTTCGCGTCTGACCAAACGAAAATGTTCATCATGTCTTCGCCGAATGAGGGGAAAACATGGGACGAGGAAAAAATCATCTCTCTCGGCAGTGACGTGCGCGAACCGTCGCTTGTGTCATTCAGGGGAAAACTGATTTTTTCTTTCTTCCAGGGGGAAGCAAACCCGTTCACTTTCGCGCCTCGGCGCATGCTTCGCACCATTCGGGACGAAAAAGGTTCGTGGAGTGATCTCTCCGCTTTCGGGCCCCCGGGCGAAGTGCCTTGGGAGATGAAGGTTTTCCAAAATCAGCTCTACATGACTTCGTACAGTGGAGATCATTACAGTGCGGGCATGTCGAATATCGAAGTGCACTTTAATGTTTCGAAAGACGGCATGGTCTGGCGACCCGCGAATGAGAAAATTCCCGTTGTTTACCGCGGCGGAGTTTCGGAAGTCGGGTTTGATTTCTCGGATGATGGAACGCTCTGGGCGATTACGCGCAATGAAGACGGCGACTCGAGTGGATGGGGTTCCCATGTCGTGAGTTCGGGTCATCACGGCATCGACGCTTGGGAGTTCCCAAAACGGAGCGATCCCGCTCGGTTTGATTCTCCTCGCATGTTCCGTCACCGAGGAGATCTTTATGTGATTGCTCGGAGAAATCTCGCGGGCGCATTCGATCGGGGATTTGCTTTTTTACCCGTGGTCATCCGGAAATGGGTAAACCTCGTTTATTATTCTTTCACTTTGAAGAGAACCGCGCTCTATCGACTCGACCGTGCCACTCGGCAGATGGTTTGGTTATTTGATTTCCCATCCGCCGGCGATAACGCATTCCCCTCCATCGTACAAACGGGAGCGGATGAATTTTTGGTCGCAAACTACAGCTCCCCGATTCTGCAGAAGGACGACAGCTGGATTACTGGCCAACTTTCTTCGCGCGGGACCGGTATTTATCTCGTACGGTTAAATTTTTAGGCTATCACAGTTGACGAAAGCCTGAGTTCGCTGTGGGCGAATAGCTTAACGAGAAGACGTCTTTTTCATTACTCGGGACATCGAATTCTGAGAAAAAGCTTCAGATGAAAGGGATTTGTACTCACCCTTTTCCAACGTGGTGCCTGCAATGAGTTCGACCGTCGCGGATTCCGAGGCGTCGAAGTTCCACTCGAAAGTTGCGCGAACGAGCTGCCAAGTCGAGTTCTTATCAAGGTCAAAAGCGATCTCCACTTTTTCGTGATTCGCACCGGAAGCGATGCTTGAATAGCTGAATTCTTTTTTGCTTCGAGACTCTTCGTCCCCCAGGCATCCCGGGCCAGAGTAAAGGATTTCGGTTTCGTACCCGCGCGTGCCATTTCCGAAGGTCATCACGTATTCGACTCCTCGAGGTCCGTGGCCACCGTCATTC
>JACMQW010000081.1 GCA_014376785.1 Oligoflexia bacterium | reverse complement strand
TCCTCTCCAGGCGGAAGCTTTCAACGAATTAATCGTGCGAGTAGGTCGGCTACCAAACGCAGATCAATTCGGATCAGTTTCATCTATTGTGACACTCGATCAAGATTTTCGGCGGATCGCACATGAAGCGGCCTTAGTCGGAATGACGGATGAGGAAGCATTTCGTTCGCGGGCCCTTTGGAATGACTTCGCAGCACTTTTCAACACGCCCGAAATGGCGATCACCCCTCGTTCAAAATGGGTCAGGAAAATGGACGCTTACATTGCGCATGTTGAAAAATATGCACTCAGTTTGGGTCGGCAAAGAAAAGTACTTGCGCAAGTGGTCGACGCGCTCCTACCGCTGACACATGGAGGAGAGGCGAGAATGGGCGCTCCCGGGAGTGGAGAGTTTTCCCATGCTGAACAACTCCGAAAGTTAGAACTCGCTCGTATTGTCAGCCGTTTGACGGATCTGAAGGCAGAGTTTTCACAAATGGAAAAGGGCTTGGAAGGTGAGCAGCGAAAGTGTGAGCGCATCCAGTCTGAGTTATTTTCTTTCAGCCGGGCGGCCGCTTCTACCGCTCTTACCTCTCAATCAGATTTCATTACCGCAGCTAAGACGCTTTTAAGTCGTGTTTTATCCGACGTTGGCGTGCCAGCTCCGAAGAAGAGTGGCATTCGATTCTGGTCGGATAGCCGTTAATGGTCGATGTGATCCGCGTCTAGTCCGGTTCATCAAAGTTGACGCTAAGCCTGGAAATTTAATGGGCCCGAATTATCGCCTTTTACTTTTATTCGTTCCGCGTACGATATTCATAGCGAGTCTGTGCTCGAGGATGGGCGACAGGGGTCGTGACTAGTCAAGAGACCTACGAATGGAGAAAGAATCAATGTTCATGAGCAAAAAGAATTTTATGGCATTCGCAGTTGTCACGGCAGTTCTGGCCGGCTGCCAAACGACGCAAAAACAATACACGGCCGAAGAAATCGATGTTCCAGGATACGGCGCGGACCGCGTTCCGGCTTCGAACCCAGGAGATGGAATCAAATCCCTCATTCGAGTCGAAGAATCCCTTCGCGGTGTAAAAGTCGGTGCGAAAGCCGTAGCGGGAGCCGAAGTTCCGCGTTTTTATCAGTGGTTAAATAGCCAGCCGAAAACTCCTGCGATGGAAGCCGCGCTCAAAGGCACCGGCCGCAAAATCACCTCCGAAAACGTCGACCTCATTCCAGCGGCTGAGCAAGCACGACTCGCGAGTGCTTTCTTAAAGCAAAGCCGCTATAAAGACATGCCAGCTCTTTCGAGCCTTCGTGAACAAGTAAACGCGGACGTCGCGCGCGTAGGTAATTCAAAGTTTGCGGAAGCAAAAACAGGTCTTCTTTCGACCGGTACCGGTTTCGGTCAGTCTGGAACGAACGCCACGGTGAAAAAGCCTTCTATTAAGCTCTCTGATCTTTTAGATCAAATCAAAGCATCGGACCCAAGCTTATCCACTGCTGAAGGTACTGCAGCCATTCGCGAGCTTGGAGTTGAAGTCGCAGCACAGTATAAAAATACCGGTATTTCATTCATCACGCCGAATACCTGTAAAGAAATGGGCGGCCTCGAGGGCGTTCGTTCTTACACGAAAATGGTACGAATGATGAACAAAGAAGTCGCTGGAATGTCGAAAGCCGAAGGAGCGGTTGCATGCGCGCGATCGCTGGATGCTTTTGCTGCCGTGAACTTCCAAGGTGAACTCGGCCGTTCGATTCCCCAAGGCGTTGCTGCACGTGCCGTTCAAGAAATGGCGAGTCCTTGCGACTACATTCCAGAAGAAATCGGCCAGGCCGTGAAGGCACTTCCTGAAGGAAACCGTCGCCCAGCTTGTAAGTAATTTAGAATAAAGTCTCTTTCGAAACCCTCGAATGAAAAGTCTCCGGAACTCCGTTCTGGGGACTTTTTCAATTTTGCTCGCGGTGGGTAGGTTCCTATGGACACTTCTTGAGCAATGGTTGGGGGAGGCGATGAGGTGGCCGGGTTCCCGATGACCCACTTAAGTTACAGACCTCTCCCGCCGATAGGTTTTTATCGAAGTGTGTCCATCAGAGGTGCCCCTTGAAGAAAGTTCAGTTTCGCTGGAAATACGCCGTCTCTACTTTTCTCGTCTGCGGGGTGCTTTCACTCACGCTCGGAAAAGCGAAAGTAAAGGACCCCCTCGTCGTAGAAGCCATCACGCTTGCAAAAGATTTCGATAAAGTTTTCAAAATTAACAAAGATCCTAAAACGGCAACTCAGTCCGAGCTCTTCGGCCCCGACGAAAAAACGTTCGGCCCCGAGAGCGAAGTCTATCGATCGATTCACGGTTCCGTATTCCAGTTCGGACGGAAAGTCTCACGAGAAAGCTTCTCCCGAGCACTGGACCCCACTGTAAAAGTCGCTAGCGATCAGAACCGGGCGGTCGCGGAAGCCGCGGTCATCTACGCAAACTTACAAACCAGACTCTACGCAAACTACTTACGACTTGCGCATGACTCCGCTTTCAAGACGATCACCAAGACCGATAGTGTTGACTACCTTTTAGAAAACATCGGAAGGTACTTTTCTGGTTCGGAAGCTTCCGTTCAGCGAGATGAATTACAACGTTGGCTCAGTCTAAATAAAGCGGCATTAGCGACTTCAGGCGCGCGTAGTTTTTCCTCAAACGCGCTCGATTACCTGAATATTAAACTCGATCCGAAAACTGCGGCCTACATCCGTACTCATAAAGATTTCAATAAAGAGTTCAGTCTCCGGCACGTGAAAGACTCGCGTGGAATCTATTCCCGAGTCGAACTTTTCTTAAACTCCTTTGATAAGCAAATGGTGGAGTTCGCAGCCTTGGCACGTCCGAAAGACAAACCGGAATATTTGAAACTTCTCCAGTTCGCAGCGATTCGGGAAGGACTGTCTAATCGATGGGCCATTCGTCGAATGATGGGGCATACCTATTTTGCGGAGTCTCCGATTTCGTCTTGCGGTGCAGACCTCGTCTCCTTCAGAACTTCTGGAAAAATCTCTTTAGTCAGTTCATTAGAGGCATACGACTCTCTTTGGCAAGATGACCGTTTCGGTGATCTTTTGTCCGTCGGTCGAGAAAAAGCAGTGGCGGCAACGCTTGCTCATCCTCTCTTATCAATGGACCAATCCGGGGAAGTCGTCCTCCAAGTCCTGTCCCAGCTTCCTAGCTTCCAAACGAATATGTTGCCTCAGTACCGGGACAAACCCGACGCTTTACTTGGTGATCTCAGCCAAGCTTACGGCGAGCCCGCTCGCCGCGTGGAAGAGGTGAGTTGGAGTGATCTCGATACCGAAGGCGCCAATGCGGCTTCGGTTGCTTTTTCGGGTGCGAGTTTCCCAGCGGATGACATGTCGATTTCTGCAGTTGGCAGTCGCTACACAGACAAGGCCTACGCCCTTCGTCGGGCTTTCTTAATTAATGGAATTTGGAAAGCGCTTAGTGCGGATCATTATACCGGTGGGGAAAAAAAGGGCCAAGCGCTCTATCCGGAGCTGAAATCGCATTCGAGTCTGGTACAATTCGCAGTAGACCAAGCTCTCGCAAAAAGTGAATCGCAGTGGAAAAGTGCTCAACGTTCAGATCTCGAGAAAGCGCTCACTGCTGCAATGGGTGGAAATGTCCTCGGAGCACTGAAGCAACCCACAGCCCAAGGGTTCATGAATGATCAAAATAGCCTTCGCTTCGAAAAAGCGACGGATGATTACCGCACCATTGCTGCATCCGGAAGCCTCGGATTTCTTCTCTCCGCACAAGCGGAAAAAGTGACGAAAGCTTTCGGAATGCTCGAGGGCCGTTCTCGCCCGGATTCAGACTGTCGACCGACGTCGACTGGACGCGGTGGAATCACGGGACGTACGGACTGCTTGACCGAAGAAGCCTATCGCCTGGGAGTGATGAAGAAAAATAGTGCGGATCCGACTCTCTACCTAGGGAATGCGCCATTCCGAATTTTGGCAAAAAACGCGGGAATGAAGTCTATTCAGCTCCCAAAAACTGCGGAACACGTTTCTCAGTTTTTCTACAAAAAATTAAATTACCTCGTCCGATTCGGGGAAGGGAAGTCAGGATACATCGAACCTTCCATTGCGGAAGAAATCGCGTCGAATCGCTTCGCGTCGCATGGAATGGAAATCTTTTTTTCGGAACTCGCGAAAGAATTCCAGAAAAAAGCTCCCGACGCAGAACATGGTAAAGGGGTGAGCGGAATCGTTTCCGTAAACTCCTGCTCGAAGGCATTGGTTCCTCTTTTGTCCGGGCGCGTGCGCGCTAAAAATGAGCCGAAAGAAGTTGTATGTCCGAAGCCAGAGCCAAAGGTCGCGGATGAAGCGGATCATTTAAGTGCGGCAGCAATCCTGGCTGCAAAAACAGCTTACACCCAGTTCGTTACTGAACTTGGGGAGGCGCGTGCTTATAAATATCCCGACCTCGCGGCTAAGAAATTTTCTGAACAGACCGATGCGCTTCGAGCAAAGGAAAGAGAAAGTCGATCCGCGGTTCAGGATGCGACCTCTAATCAGCGGGTTGCTCCCGGCGTACAAAAGACGAAAACAAGATTAGCACGCAATCAATCCGAATTAGACCGCGAAGCAGCTCGGATTCGAGAACTCCATCTGCGCCGTATCGGCTACTTTCGAACCGGTCGTGACGGATCGTTCACTCTAGATAAAGGGGAGTACGCTGCGAAGGATAATGCTGAGAAAGAAAAAGCTTTAGCACTCTTTCGAGAGAGTTTAGCGCTGCTTGGACTTTCGATGCACGTCGAAAAAGGAGGCGCTTGGGCGTTTGATCGAAAAAAGACTTACTATCCCGATCAGGTTAGAAATCTGATGACGACGGAGCGGTTGATTCAGATGCAGATGCCGAACGCACGAGTGATCGACCGTATGTTTGCGACGGTTACTGATCAGCTTGTTTTTGGAAAAGTTCTCGAAGCAGAAGCGATCATGAAAGCACCCATTCTCGGAATTCAAAATACATCCGAGCGTTGGAACGAGGAAGACGATTCATTCTTTTCATTCGGAAAAAAGGAAGCCAAAGACGAGCCCATCTTGCTTCATCGGTTGGCTCGAGCCTGGAATGCGAAGAGCGGTTGGAATGAAAAATTTTACCGCGATACGCTTCGCTGGTCTTTCGATCAAGCGAGCGGCAATGACCTCGGTAAAGTAGAGACGTTCTGTAAGGCAGAAATCAAAAATTACCAGAGCGACCGAAATTTTAGAAAAATGTTTGAATCGGTGAGCGGCATTCGCGATGCTCTATCGAGTAATCCGGACCTGGCGAAATACGACCGCCAAATCGCGTCCGACGTGCGGAGTACTCAAGAAGGGGCTCTGCAAGCCCTCGATCCTTACATGAGCGCCATCGGACTCGCGATGCTGCTTCTGATGTTTTGGCAGTTTGCTCCAGTTGTATTCGGGCTCCTCGGGATGACCTCCGTCACGGCGTTCTTCTCGTCCGCAGGCGTCGCGATGACGACGTTCTTCGGGGGATTTGGGACCCTTACGATGTGGCTTCTCGGGACGCCGACCATGGTGATCTTTTCGATGCAGACCTACCTGATGGTTTCTACAAATCATTACCGTCTCCCCCCCCAGTTGTTTACCTATCAGGTCGCAAACTCCCGCGTGCAAAACATGGAAACCGGTCCACTCGCCGGGCGTCCGATGACGAACCGAGAGAAGATGACCGCAGATAACCAAGAGCTGAATAAGCAACTTGCATCTGCAGACATGGCTATTTTGATGGAGCCTTTAAATGGATTAGCGGTCGGGACCGGGCTTTATCATGCGCTCGGAATCGCGGGAGCCAGTAAGTTTGCTCGGCTTTCCATTGCGTCTTCGGATGAGTTAAAAGCCGCGGTGCGTGCGCCCTCACTACCGGAACTCATTAAAGAAAAAGGAAGTGTGAAAGCGGGACTGAAGGAATACTTCCTTCGTTCGGTCGTTCCCGTCGTTCGCGGCTCGCGAGTTTCGGTGGTTCGAGGATCGGAGAGGGCGCATGCTGGCCTGCAAGTGATGATGGCCGATAAGCTCGGGGCTATTTTTCCGGAGAGAAAAGTGCTCTTAAATTTCTTTTCGAAATTAGCGGATGAGCATGAAGAGTCGACTCGAAATCTCATGCGCACCATTCAAGAAGTGCATCCAAAACAGTTAGCCGATTTGCAAGATCTCGCCGAAGCGACCCAGATGAGAGAAAGGCTGCTGCAGGAAATGGAACAGTATAAAGGCCAAGACCTTTACGTTTCCGTCGCTTATTCGGAAAAATTCGATGAGGTTTTAGAATCAGAAGCGACCCTGAGGGATCTGCTTTCGCCTTCTAAGTCAGAGAAAAAACTTCGGGCTTCGATGCTCGCGCTCTACGCTAAGGCGAGTAGCGCGAAGCGTGACGAGCAACTCTTCCGATCTTTCATGGATCGGCTCTCCCCGACTAGCGGCGAACAAAAGCTCATCGGAAGCGGAGAGGCTGAAACCGTATCATTCTTCGATCACCTCGATGTCTCCGAACTGTCTTATTTGAGAAACACGTTTCTCAATTCGAAGAAGCTTCTGGGCGCGGATACTCGCAAGAGTATCGGTTTAGCTTATAGTGACTACGAATACCTGGTCTCAGACTGGGAACTCGCAAGTCAACGCGCAAAAGCCGAACGAAAAGCAGCAAAGGGCCGGCCTGACTTCTTCGTGAATGACGATGGAAGTTTCGGAAAAGCGGATCCTACGCGAATGCTAGCGAATCCTTCTCAGTACCGAGTGAGAACACTCCGACTGGACGAATTCGTGCCGAGTTCCGTGACAAAGTAGCCGGAGTGAGAAAACTGCAGACAAAGGACCGTCCTAAAAAAGCAGGTTTCGCTTCAGGCTATTTTCCGAATGGTGGGGCGGAATTTCGAAGAGCTTGCACATCGCGAACGCTCGGATTCGGCGTTGTGCTCGATGGGGCAGTCGGGGTTCCCGCTTGCGGCGGCATGTTTTTGCAACGTTTTAAAACCTTTACATCCACCCAGAATGTCCAATCCGCGTCCTGAACTGCGAACGGCATCGGATACTCTCCATGTTCCAAAGTAGGAAAGAACATTCCTACCCACCATGCACTCGATTTCTGTTCGCGGGTAATGAAGCGGGTCTTGTGAGTTTTCGAGTTGTAAGTTTGGATGAAAGTGCTGCCTTCCCAGTCCTGTTTTTCCATCATCGGAATATAATCCGCGACGATCCCGTATTGAGGTGTCGGGTTATGACTGTTCCCCACTGTTTTAGCCGCAGTAAAAGTGCTGCTCAGCCCAATGCCTTCAACCGTTACTCCCGCGGTGATCGAGCAAGTGTAAGTATCCGACCAGTTGTAGCCTGCAAAAAGAGGGGATACGTCAAAGCAATCTTGCCTTTGAATGGGCAGTGGGAAAAATCTTTCAGACCGCCGCTCCACATCGTAAAAAGTCACGTATCGATAGTAATCGAAATCTCCGCCATCGGTTCGCGTCTCGAATGTCGGGCTGTAATAGCGAACGTCGAACGCAGGTCCGACGATCACATCTGAATACTTCTTTTTGGTGATCGGATCGATTGCGGCTGGCGTTGCGGTCCCGAATGGGTTTTTTCGCGAAAGATATTTCAGTTCCTCTCGCTGGGCCTCCGCACGCATCTCGGCGGCGCGAACGCCGTCGGCCGACGACCGAGCTGCATAGGCTGAGAATGAAGTGCAGACAAAAGCCAATGCAACCAAACCAAGCCTGCGAAGTAATGAGTTCGAATTTCTAGCGATTGAGCACATGGGGTTTCTTCCTCAGAGAAAAGGTTATTAACGCAGTGTATATATTTCTAACAGGGCTAAGTGTCAAAGTTATTTCAAAATTAAGTTAGTTATATCTAAGTAGTTGAAGTTATTAATGAATTAACAGAATTTGGGGTATATTGCTCCGAGTTAGTATGCTGCGGGCTCCTGAATGAAGTCTAAATGACCGAGAAATTTGCGTTCTTTCCGGGGCTCGTGTCAGAATGAATGGGCTCTGGGCTTCTTCGGTTCCATGGATTTCGGAATGACGAAGGGCCCTCACTAGATCGAGACCTCTCAAGGAAGGGAGTACCGGCAATGGCACGTACACGCGCAGCGCTTTTAGCGGAATGCACCAAACGACTCTTAAAGACGAAGCAAGACCTCATGAACGGCCTTCAAGCATCCAAGGCGGATATCGAAGTCATCACAGGCGGCGATGAGGCCGACCAAGCCGCAGACTTTCAAACCAAAGCAGCCGCCCTCGCGATGCGGGAGTCCGCACTCCGCCAAATTCGGGAAATCGATCAGGCGATGAACCGCATTCACGACGATCAGTATGGAATCTGCGAAGAGACCGAAGAACCGATCGAAGAAGAGCGGTTGCTTGCGTTGCCCTGGACCCGTCTCAGCGTCGAAGGCGCCGAGATTCGGGATCGTCGTAAATCGAAATTCGCTTAACGCAAATTCGCCGAATCGATTATCCATCACCAAAGGACAGTCCTATTGAAATCGATTTTTTGCTGCTTCATTGCGGTTGGAATGGGAGTTCTGTGCGTGAACCCTGCAAAGGCAGGCGCACCAAAATCTGTCTCACCCTTCATTGCGGTCCTAGAAGGAGCGGCGGGTGAGTACCGACTCCTGAGTGGAGAGGGAAGCAAATGCAGCGCCGGCTCACTGAAGAGGCTCTCGGGGGAATCGGTCCAATTTCGTTTAGGTTCGAACATTCTTCTTTCCGGAATCGACGAACCGGAGTCGGAAGAAGGAGAAGGCGGCAGCTGCCAATTCCGCAGGCTCACCACCTCTCAAAGTTCACGGCTTACCACGATCGATCGCATTGCTTGTCCGAATGCCCCTGAGGAGATCACCACGTCTCGCTTGGAAGTGCAGGGGGAATTGATTCGCTACTCAGATGGTGAGTCTAACTGTGTTTATGAAAAGGTGAGTAAGTCGACATCTCCTCTGAGAAAAAAATCCGATCGCGATTCCGTTCGGAAAGCTTCGGAACCCGAATGATGTCGAGTCGTCTCGCAGGTGTTTTGCTGACCTGCGCGCTGCTCTATTCCCCCATCAAACAGGCTTTTTCTGCGGATGCCACACCGCCAGATGACCGAACTTATTTCGAGGGCTTAGGGTCCGAATGGAAAGAGGAAGGCATTCCGAGCCCGACAAAGGTACTCGAAGCGATCGATTTTTCAACATCGGGAAAGGGTCTGGGCGCGAATGCCTGTGTTTCCGTATCGAAAGCGTCACGCATAAAAAACGCGAACCCGTCTTGCCCGCTGCCGAAAGATTCGTGCATGGCGTTCATGGACGAAGACTGCGTCCTTGGGGAAAAAGGCGCCTTCATCAAAAAACTTTTCAAGCGCCAAGCAGAAAACGCGGGCGGTAAAATGATCGATTTGAATCATTTCATCAACTCCCCTCCGAAGGACCTGAGGCTTTACTGCCCCGGTTATCGCCGCATGACCCGGGGAAGCCGCGAGACGTTTTGGGTGTGGATGATGATGCAACTTTCTTTCAATGAGAGTCAGTGTGATTTGAAAGAATACCAAAAAGTGGCGCCTCTCGGGAACGGGGCCTTCCAAATGGAAAACAAAGATTCCACCCGCCGAGCCATGAGACCCGCGATTTGCTGGCAAGAAAATTTTCGGCGGTTCTATGGAGCCCGCGCCCAAATCTACGACACCAAGCCAAACACCCACTGCGCTCTAGCCATCTTAGCCACTCAGTTTGCGGCCCCAGGCTCGGACGATTCCGAACAGCGGGTCGATCTCAAGGGTCTCTCCAGTGGGAGGCTTTTCTCGGATATGAGTTATTTTGCGCAGCTTCGGAAGCCGAATGGGGAGTTTGCAAATCGTTTACGTCGTTTCGAAGGATGCCGGGCGGCGGGGCGGTAGGGTCCGGTTTCTCTCGGGCGTTCGTCGCGCGCGCAGAGGCCTCACTGGAAAATATCCCGCCGAGAAGCTCAACGCGCATCGTGTGCTCGGGACCCTTTTAAGAGCGCATCCTGCGCCTTCCCCATTCGCTCTCAGCGGGATATTTTCCAGTGAGGCCTCTGCGCGCGCGAGACGAGCGTTTGTCTTTGTCATCGGGGACGCTGCCGAGTCATCGCCGCCCCATATCGCTTCAGGTTCGAACGTTGGGGAGCGCTTTCGAATTCAACCTAGCGCTGACGAAGGTGGGGGCGTTGCTGCGCTTAAATATAAAAACACCGGGGAGAGCGAGTGGGGAAAGGCCAGGATGGCCTCCCCAAAGGGTCCCAAGCGCACGATGCGCGTCGAGTCTCTCCCCGGTGTTTTTATATTTAAGCGCAGCAATGCCCAACTTTAGTGAACGGAATTCTCCGGCAACACCGACTTCACTTCCGCCATCGCAATCACTGGCAAGAAACGAACAAAGAGTAAAAACAAGGAGAAGAACACTCCGAACGATCCGAACGTCCAACCCCAGTCGTACCAGGTTGGGAAGTACATCGCCCAGCTGGATGGTAGGAAGTCACGATGGAGCGACGTGACCACGATCACGTAGCGCTCAAACCACATCCCGATGTTCACGAAGAGGGAAACCGCGAACATGATCGCGATGTTTCTGCGCGCTTTTCTCCACCAGAAGATTTGCGGAACAAGCACGTTACAAGACGTCATCGTCCAGTAAGCCCACCAGTAAGGACCGAAGGCGCGGTTGATGAAGACATATTTTTCGAACGGTGAGCCTGAATACCAAGCGATGAAAAACTCCATCGAGTAGGCGTATCCGACGATCATCCCGGTCGTCATGATCACCTTGTTCATCTTTTCCAGATGGTCCATGGTGACGTAGTTTTTCAGTCCGAACACTTCTCGCATGATCACGAGGAGAGTGACCACCATCGCAAATCCGGAGAAGATGGCTCCAGCAACGAAGTAAGGGGGGAAAATGGTCGTGTGCCAGCCCGGAAGCTGCGCGACGGCGAAATCGAAGGAAACGATCGTGTGAACGGAAAGCACGAGTGGCGTCGAGAGACCCGCTAAGATCATGTAAGCCATTTCGTAATGGTTCCAGTTCTTATTCGACCCGCGCCATCCCATGGAGAGAACCGTGTAAACCGCTTTCCGGATTTTATTCTTAGCCCGGTCTCGAACCGTTGCTAAATCGGGAATGAGGCCGACGTACCAAAACACGGCCGAAATCGTGAAATAAGTTCCGACTGCGAAAACGTCCCAGAGAAGCGGCGAGCGAAAGTTCACCCAGAGTTCGCGTTGGTTTGGGTAAGGGAGCAGCCAGAAAGCGGCGTACCAAGGACGTCCCGTGTGGAGGAGGGGGAAGGTGAGCGCCGTGATCACGGCGAAAATTGTCATGGCTTCGGCAGAGCGGTTGATCGCAGTTCGCCATTTTTGGCGGAAAAGAAAGAGCACGGCAGAAATCAAAGTCCCTGCGTGACCGATACCGACCCAGAACACGAAGTTCGTGATGTCTGTACCCCATCCCGAAGGCTGGTTGAGTCCGAGCAATCCCTGACCGTAGTAAACAAAGTTTCCGACTGACCAAAGCCAGATCGCGAGTGCCACCATTGCAGCGCCGAAACAGACCCACCACTTTTTGGTCGGAAAACTTTCAAGAGGGCGCGAAACATCATCGTTGATGTCGGCCATCGTTTTCCCGCCCGTAACGAGAAGAGGTTCCGGAATGGCGGCGTAATTGCCGTCGACGCTCGAAAGAGTCGCCACGTTTTTTGGAGGAGAGGTCGCCATAGAGTAGGGTTTCCCGCGAAATTAAAATTGATGGATGTGTCGAGCTTAATTGAGAATTTTACTTCTGCCTAGGGAGAAGCTAAGGAATATTGGATGAACATGACAACGAGCGCAACGATCTCGCCTCGGCCACGATCGATGGGGATTTTTTTCGGCCTTTTTTCAGGTGGGATTGCGCTTTTCGCGGCAAACCTTTTTCTTTTAGAGCCGTTTATGAGCAAAGCGGTGAACCCAGCGTTTGCCGGAACGATTTACACTGTGGTCCGGATCTTAGGACTCGTTTTTCTCGGATACGCATTGACTCGCTACGCGGGGCGCAATCGATTTCAAGTGATTTCCACAGTTCTTCTCATCGGTTTCATTGATCAGGTTTTTCTGAAAGGTTTGTGGGTGAGTCGCGACACTCACCTTCATCCAGAAAATTGGGTGGGCATCGATCCCTCAAACGCCGCCATTTTTGTGAACATGGCCATGGGCTTTCTCTTCTTCATTCCGATTGTGCTGATCCTTTCTCTCTTAGGCATCGAAGCCACTCGCTTCCACCGCGAATGGACGCGCTCTCCTTCGAACTAGTCATTGACGGTTGATTAAGGAATCATCGGGTATGGCTCATCAGCTCTATCCTTCCCTTTTTGCGCCTTTGAACGTGGGTCCCTTCACTTTGCCGAACCGAGTGATCATGGGTTCGATGCACACTGGTCTTGAAGAAGCGAAAGATTCGCACGCGAAACTTGCCGCCTATTTCGGTGAGCGTGCGAAAGGCGGAGTAGGACTCATCATTACGGGCGGGGTTGCCCCGAATTTTTCCGGAAGGGTCTCTCCGTTTTCCGGCCAATTTTCTTGGCCTTGGCAAGTGAAAGGACATGCCGTGGTCACCGAAGCGGTCCACGCTTACGGAGGGAGAATTGTGCTGCAAATCCTTCACGCCGGTCGCTATGCCTATAGTCCTTTTTGCGTCGCTCCTTCGCGTTTGAAAGCGCCGATTAATCGCTTCACTCCCTTTGCCCTCGGACGTTTCGGAGTGGCAAAAACCGTCCGAGATTTCATCAACACCGCTAAACTCGCGCGCCGTGCGGGGTACGACGGGGTCGAAGTCATGGGCAGTGAAGGCTACCTTATCCACGAGTTCACCGCTCCGCGGACGAATTTGCGTAAGGACAACTACGGCGGATCTTTTATTAATCGCATTCGCTTGGCGCTGGAAATCGTGACGGGGATTCGGCGCGCATGCGGGCGTGATTTTCTCATCATCTTTCGGATTTCCGTTCTGGATCTCGTCGAAGGCGGAATGAGCTGGGATGAGACCGTCCAGTTCGCGCGCGCGTTGGAAAGGGCGGGCGTGAATATTCTAAACTCCGGAATCGGATGGCACGAGGCTAGGATCCCGACCATCGCGACGATGGTTCCGCGCGCGGCGTTTGTCGAAGGGTCGCGTAGGCTAAAGGAACAAGTGAAAGTTCCCGTCGTGGCCGTGAACCGCATCAATATGCCCGAAGTCGCGGAAGAAGTGATCGCGCGGGGAGATGCGGATCTCGTGTCCTTAGCTCGGCCCTTTCTCGCGGATCCGGAATGGACAAGGAAGTCTTGGCTCGGGAAACGAGACGAAATCAACACCTGCATCGCCTGTAATCAGGCGTGTTTAGATCATATTTTTGAACGAAAAATCGCTTCCTGCTTAGTGAATCCCAGAGCGGCCCACGAGACGACTTTTCAAGAAGCACCCGCGAAAAAGCCGTCCCAAATTGCGGTGATCGGTTCGGGCCCGGCCGGACTTTCGTTTGCAATCGAAGCGGCAAAGCGCGGACACCGTGTGACGGTGTTTGAAGGACGTTCAGAAATCGGCGGGCAATTCGCGCTCGCTCGCCGCATTCCGGGGAAGGAAGAGTTTCGAGAAACAATTCGTTATTTTGAAACCATGATGAAAAAATACGGTGTTCGACTGGAACTGAATTCGAAAATGGACGCGGCTTATTTCGCGAGTCGGAAAATACCTGCAGGTGATTTGAGCTCGAGCGGTTTTGCCGCGGTGGTACTCGCGGCCGGCGTTCGTCCGAGAGAAATTCCTTTACTCGAGACCGCGCGCGTACGCGGAGATTCCCGCGTGGTCGCTTACGATGAACTCATTCGTGGGACGGTGAAAGCGGGCAACCGAGTGGCAATCATCGGTGCGGGAGGAATCGGGTTCGATGTCGGATCTTTTCTGGCCTCTCCCGATGATCATGCACTTTCTCTGAATCCCGCGACATTTTTTCGTCACTGGGGAATTCGCTGGGACGCGAAAGGTGGAGTCGAGGGCGTGAAGCCCGCTCCACTCGCGAGTGTGCGAAAAATTTATCTGCTTCAGAGAAAGAATGAAAAACTGGGCATGCGACTTGGGAAAACGACGGGATGGATTCACCGAAAAGAGTTGGCTGATCAGAGCGTGGAGATGATCGCAGGAGTTCAGTACCGGGAAATGGATGCGACGGGACTTTGGATCGAACGCCATTCCGGAACGCCGAAAGCCGAGCGTGATCATCTTGACGTGGACCAAGTTGTGGTGTGCGCGGGGCAGGAATCTGAAAATGGATTACTCCCCGAACTGGGCGCGCTCGGCGTCCGCGCCTTTATCATCGGAGGTGCGAAGCAAGCAGGGGAGCTCGATGCAAAGCGAGCAATCGAGCAAGGCGTCCGTCTCGGAGAACAAATCGAAATGCTTCTCGAGAGCGGAACTGCTTAGATAGCAAGTGTCGGTTTTCTGACTCCGTCATTCACTCCGCTTCTTCGTTCAAATAGGGATGCGCTTTTTTTTCTGCACCTTTCTAGGTTAGAATAAACAGATCAGCCTAAAGGGAGCGCATGAATCCGACCTCCGCCCAGACGAATCCAAGTGAGAAAATCCGACTGAAATTTCGCGTCTCCGCGTTCGAAGGCGGCGCTGAAAATTCCGAAGCTCGCTGGACTGAGAAGTGGGGAGTGAGTTTGCTTGGCTTGGAAGAGTTCCATGTAACGGATCACCTTTTAAAACTTCCGTTCCAGGAAACTCCACCGAAAACGGTTTGTATCTTTTCCGTCTCCGAAGGCATCTTGAATTTTCGGCTTTTGGATTCTGACCGCACGTCCGCGGTGAATGGAGTTCCGAAAAAAGAAGCGATTATCGGCATGGGTGACCGGATTCGAATCGGCGAGACCGTCTCGATCGAGGTGATCCTCGCCCCCGAAGCGCGAGTTCAATCGCAATCGAGAAAAGAGCCGGCGTTTTTTTCTCCCGCACCGGTCGCTCCTATTTCCCCGGTGCCTGATTATCCATCGATTGCGGGTTCAGAGGATGGCCCGACGCTCATTCTTTCACTCGATACGCTTAAAACCACCCCAACCAGCGCGCCTCAAGCAGTCCCGCGAGTCGCTCAGAAATCAGATCCGATGTTCGCAGACCTCACGAACGTGCCGATCGATGTTCACGAGCCCTCTTTCTTAGTTCCGGTTGTGGCTCCGGTTTCCGAATCACTGACCAAAGAAACCGTTCGCCCGGAACTTTCGCCCGGATCGAGTGGAAGGTCCGCGTACGTTCACCCACCCGAGCCGAAAGTGGAACTGGCGAACGTTCCGCATGCGGCTCGAGATGAAAGCCTTGAGGACCGAATGGCCGCGATGACCGGTGCGTCCTTTGGCGGGGTGAAGCCCTTTTATGCAGATAAAGCAAATCTGAATTCAAAGCAGACTTTTGCGGAAAAAATTCTCGCCGTAGTTGCATCGGTTCTCCGGCGAGATGACTTGGGTCCTCCCGCTGAACCATTTCCACTCGATGGAGAAATCAAGGGTTGGGAATCGCAGCCAGAATTGAAAGCTCGCACCGTGACTCGGCCGATTGCCCTCAAGGGCAAAGCCGTTCCGCCCCTGATGCGGCCTGCGGCCTTCATTCCGCAAGCGGAAAATCCAGCGGCCAGGCTTCGCGGAAGGGCCATCGTTTTTCTGCTTGCGGCAGCTTTTGCGCTTACCCTTGCCGTGAGTGCATTCCGCATCTGGAATCACAGCGTGGAAGAGGATTCGCAGGGCCCGGCAAAAGGATTCAGTGAATGGGCAATGCCTCGCGGTGTGCCGATCGAATTTCTTGAAGAAAAAGTTCGTCGGATGAAGAAGCGTTAGAGCGCTGAGTCCATTGGGGGGGCAGGATTCTTAGCTTCTGGCGCGACCAACCATCCGTCACTCAGGTAGGTCTCGGTCAGTAACTTACGAGTCGAACGACGGAACCGCATTTTCATCCGTCTCAGCGGTAAGAGTAGAAGAAGTTTCAACCGACTAAACGTGCCGATTTCGCGGAGCGGAACATCGGTGAGACCTAATTTGAAAACCCGGCTTTCGAATTGGGAAACCGTGTGGTCGTAAAATTCTGGAAATTTTTTTAGTACGGGATGACCCGCTGGGATTTTCTTCAGGGCGAAGTTTTTTAACCAGCGCATGGCGATGGCTTGGAGCACGGCCTCCGCAAGTAGGGTCGAGCGGTCCTCCGGATAGCGCTTCAACCAATTTAGCGTTTCTTTTTCACCGAATTCGACATGCTTTTCTTCGTCGACGATCGCGGACTCGATGATTTTCTGAATTTCCGGATTATCGATGGTGGCGGCGAGCGCGTAGAAAATCGTGAGCACGAGTCCTTCGCCGAGTGCCATTTCCATGCAGACGTGTTCCCCCCAGCTCCCGCCCATCATCCCTGTGGAGAGGAACTTTACCGCGCGATGCGGTTTGTTTGGGAGGACTCCGAGCAGGGTTTGGATGCGGATGATTCGTTTCACGTGAGAAAGTTCCTCTGCAGCCTGGCGTGCGAGGAAACTCGCCGCCGCCAGGGTCGGAGCGCGGTAGAGCCAGTAACCGCATTGGATTCCGGTCACTTCACCGTAGAGAAACTGGTCAAATACCCAGCCTAAGAAGTCGCGGTCTGCTTTCGGATGAAACTGGGTCGGACCGAACGAAAAGTCGAGATCATTTCGTGGAATCAACATGCTCCTTAGTCTACAGTCTCGGGATGAAGGATGACATCAAGGAATGGACATCGGCATCCGGTCGAGTCTACCCGAAAATAAGCGCAGAAGGCACCGATCTCACGACTGCCTTTAGCGAAGCGGCGCGACAGTTTTTCGGGATCTTTACCGAGGTTTCATCGATCCGGCCCACTCAGTCCGTGCGGATTAACTGCGAAAGCTCGGATACGGACTTTCTCTTTGCCGACTGGCTGAATACGCTTATTTACGAAAGTCGCGAGAGAGGGATGATTTTTTCAGAATTCGAAATCCAGGTGGACGGCATTCAAGTCCGAGGAGTGATGAAGGGAGAAAAGATCGATTCTGCTCGGCACCCTTTGAAACGTGAATTCTTAGGCGGTGCGGGATTTAAGGAACTGGCGACGGATGAAGGAAACCCGGCGCTCGGGAAACCCGCTCGGGTGTCAGTCGTATTAAACGATGATAGACGCCATCCCTTACCCCTGCGAGAACTTTGGTCGCTTTCACAAGAGGAAACAAAATGAGAAATTTCGGCGTGCTTTCTTTCATCCTGGTCTTGGCAGGAGTATCCGCATCGGTATTTTCGAGCTTCGCCGGCGAAAATCCGAAAACGGGTGTGACGGTCCCCGCCGCTAAGGCGACGCTCGATCAGCTCTACGCCGTCCAAAACCTACTGAGAGTCGAGCTCATCGGTGAATCGGTCTGCACGCGGGAGTTTTCGGGACTTAACGCCGGAGCGAAAGCGGCGCTACCCCAATTACTCGAAGCGGAGATCGAAACCAAACTCGGCCGAATGCGTATGGCGAAAACGCTGGAAGCTTACCTCCGCGAACCGAAACGCGCCTCGATGTGCGAAGCCCGGTGTCGGTGTGAAGCGTATGCTTCCGCTCTAGGAAAAGAAGCTCCCGTTGCGCCCCGACCGGAAAGCGATTTCTTGAAATGCGCGAAAGCGAATGCGGATTGGATCTGTTCGAGTCGAGTGGTGAAAGCGCTCGTCAGTGAAGGCCGGTTAATCGAGTAAAGGGGAGAGGCTCACGCATCCATTGGACTTGCGACTCTATTGGTGGAGTTCTTGATAAACCCTCGGCTCCGTCGATTCGTCCGGTTTGATTGAGAGCGAAATCCGGCCGACTTCTCTGCCGTCGGTCGTGACGATTTGGACTCGGTAGAGGCCCGGCTGGTAGTTCGCTTTTGCCGTGTATCCGCGAAACCCTTCCTCTCGGCCCCCATTCACGGTGATGGGGATGAGATCTTGTTTTTCCCACCCTCTCGGAGTGTCGAGCATCCAACGGACGAAAAGTTGGTCCTGAAATCCGCGAGGAGCAAACACACGGACGAAGGCCACGACGGAATCGCCCGGACGTGCCAGAAAAGTCTGATCTCCATTCTGCCAAAATTTCCAAAACGGTCGTGAGTGCGAAAGAATAAACTCCCCATTTTCTTTTCGAACTTCGTGAAAAATGCCCATGTACTGAAGCGAAAGAGGAACCGGAGGAATGATCGCAAGCGCGTAGAAAAGAGCAAAAGCCGTGAGCACTCCGTATCCAGACCCGAGGATTTTCTTTTGGATAGAGCGCTTCGCTTCCATAGATGCCCCTTTATCTGTGGCGGTTCGTCCCGCTATTCCATAAATGGCGTAAATAAAGCCATTCGAGACGACGAGTGCGAGGATGAAGGAAACGATTCCCACATAACCGATCATCATCGGAACGACATAGAGCCAGAATGAAGTGATGCAGAGGAAGTAGAGCACCAGTTTCAAAGTGATTTGGTGGTCTTTCAGTTTAACGAAGTCGTTGGCGACCAGAAGTCCGCCCACCACGAGCATGAAAACAATCGAGCTGAGTAGCGATGCGCTTTTGAAATAAAAGAACGCGTAAACATTCAAGAGCGTGCCGAGCAGGAACTGCGTGAGGTGTTCGTGATAGTGCCAGATTTTTTTAAATCGCGGACTGACGGAGAAAAGACCGTAATTTTCTAAAATGGCCGCCGAGAGGAGAAGCGTTAATAAAAAGAGGTAAAGGGCCTGATGGGCGATCTGGAGAACCGTGTCGGGCCGGTGGAGCAGAAAAGCGTCAAAGATGAATCCGGCGAAAAAAAACGCCACCGGGGTCCAGGGGTGGTTTCGGACGCGGTGGAAATGAGAGGTCAGCGTCGGGGATTCATTTGGGAGAGGCGTGGGCTGCATCCCTGTATTTGAAGACGAAAGGTGAAAGCCTGCTATCAAATTCGGTCGACGGATCCTCTCTCGCTGAAAAGATTCGCCGGGGGTTGACGCCTTAGGCCTTTCCGTCGAGGATGCCCGCATGCTGAACCCTGCTCGAAATGTGGAAAACTCCAGAACCGCCCAAGTCGCTGCCTCATTCACCGCTCTTCGCGGGGCAGCGCTTAGTTTTAAAGCGGATCCTTTCCGGGTGGGGGATGAGGCGGCCACTCGTTATGAGTCAGACGCCCTCGTTCTGATGCAAGGGGGAAAGGTCACGGAATTTGGGAATTTCGATTCCCTAAAGGACAGGATTCCGTCCGGTGTGGAAGTCGTCCATTACCGAGACTCACTCATTTTGCCTGGATTCATCGACATCCATGTCCACTATCCGCAAACGCAGATTATCGGTGCTTATGGAAAGCAGCTGATCGACTGGTTGAATCGGTACACGTTTGTCGCTGAACAGCAGTTCAGTCATGAAGGTCATGCGCGGGATGTAGCGCGGTTTTTTTTAGGCGAATGCCTCCGAGTCGGGACGACCACTTCGCTTGTTTACGGAACCGTGCACCCGGTCTCAGTCGATGTTTTTTTTGAAGAGGCCGAACGCCGAAACATGAGGATGATTGCGGGTAAGGTGCTCATGGATCGAAACGCGCCCGATGCGCTGATGGATACGGCAGTCAGCGGGTATGATGATTCTAAAAAACTATTAGAAAAATGGCACGGCCGCGGAAGGCTTTCCTACGCGATCACTCCGCGTTTCGCGCCGACCAGCACACCGGCGCAGCTCGAAGCCGCAGGCGCACTTTGGAAAGAATTTCCCGGCGTCTACATGCAGACGCACTTGTCAGAAAATCAGAGCGAAGTCGAATGGGTACGCGATCTCTTTCCTGAACGTAAGAATTACCTCGATGTCTACGACCATTATGGGCTGGTGGGTAAACGCGCGGTTTTCGGTCATGGAATCCACCTGGGTGAAAACGAGTGGCAGCGTTGTTATGATGCGGGAGCGGCAATTGCCCACTGTCCGACCTCGAATGAATTCTTGGGGAGCGGACTTTTTCGTTTCGACATCGCTAAAAATAATGCTCGGCCAGTGCGCGTCGGATTAGCGACTGACTTAGGCGCGGGAACAAGCTTTTCGCAGCTCCAGACGATGAATGAAGCGTATAAGATCGCGCAGCTTTCTGGGTTTTCACTGTCGGCCATTCAAGCGTATTACTTAGCCACGCGGGGAGCGGCGGAAGCGCTTTACCTCGAAGATAAAATCGGAACGATCGCGCCGGGATTCGAAGCCGACTTAGTCGTCCTCGATTTAAGGTCGACCCCGCTGATCGATTTTAGAATGAACCACTGTACGACCCTGCAGGAATCACTCTTCATCCAAATGATGATGGGCGACGACCGAGCAACCCGCGCGGTTTATGTCGCAGGCGAATTAGCCTATTCGCGCGGCGAATCTTTCGGCTGACCCGCGGTCACTGATGATAGGTGATTAACTGGCGGTTTTTTCCGCGAGACGAATCGCGTTCGAGCGCGGTACCAGCGGAGGATGGGTCGCAAAAAGCGCAGTGAAAAGCGGATGCTGGACGAGAATCGCAAGGTTCTCGACATAAAGGTAACGCAAACCGCGAATCAGCGCTTCGCCATCTCCGTAAGTTTCCACCGAAAAGCGGTCGGCGGAGTATTCGTTTCGGCGAGAGAAATAACTCGTCGCAAACGAGGCGAAAAATCCGATCTTTCCGAGCAAGAGCACAGCAAGCGGCAGACCGTAAGCCGCATGAGGGGGGAAGACGTGGAATGCGAGGTAAAGCTCGGGGGCTTCGAGAATCCGCTGCGCAAGAAAAAGAACTCCCGCCGTAAACACGGTCGAAACGAGAACGCCCTTCCAGATGTGCCCGAGCCGGAAATGTCCTGCTTCGTGTGCAGCGATCGCCACAATTTCTGAAATCATTTCACGCTTTCGTTCCGGCGTGGTTTCAGCCGCGTCGAGTTTCGTAATCATCGTATCGAAAAGCACCAGCCGCCGGAATTTTCCAAACCCCGTGAAAAAAGCATTCGTTTTCGTCGAACGAGTCGATGCGTCGCACACGTAAACGCCGTCGAGCTTAAACGATTGGTTTTTTACATAAGCATCGATCGCAATTTTCAATTCTCCCGCAGGCAGCGGAGTCAGCTTTAAAAAGAGTGGGAGGATCGCAATCGGAGCAATCCAGAGGAGAAGGAATTGGAGAGCCGTGTATCCGGCCCATATGTAGAACCAGGCGCGATCTTCCGCGGTTTCGAGCATCCAAATCGCGAAAGCCATAATGGGTAGCATCAGCACCACTCCGAGTACGGCCCCTTTTACTCGGTCGAGGATAAATGTTTTCACGGTCGTGCGATTAAATCCGTATTTTTCTTCGATCCGAAAGGTCGACCACCACGCGAAGGGAAGATCGAGCGCGCCTTTTAAAACGGAGAGAATGACAATGAAAGTAACGCCCCTGAGCCAGCCTGCATCGAAGAGGTGGTCGGCGTATTCAGCTACCCAGCCGAAACCGCCGAGCGCCAGAAATGCGAGAAACGTCGCAAGCGCCAGCACTTCGTGAAGCCAGGTCATGCGATTTCTTTCGCCTAGGTAAATCAGCGCCTTTTCATGCTCTGTGGGTGATTGAATTTCAGAAAGGGCTTCTGGATAAGGAAGGGCGGCGGTTTGGTACTGCAGGAGTTCCGCCGCCCTTTCAATAATCCAGACCAGGATCCAGAGACCCGCAATGAAACGAAAGAGAGTCGGTGCATCGAAGGTCATGAACTTTAGTTCCTTATCCGCGTTTCAGATCGCGTTTGGTGTAGCCCGTGTAGATTTGGCGTGGGCGACCGATTTTCGTCGTGCCTCCTTCGACCATTTCTTTCCACTGTGCGACCCACCCTGGCATACGACCAAGGGCGAACATCGGCGTGAACATATCGGTAGGGATTTTCAATGCGCTGTAAATGATTCCGGAATAGAAGTCGACGTTCGGGTAAAGCTTCTTCTCGATGAAGTAGGTGTCTTTCAGTGCGGCTTCTTCCAGTTTTTTTGCGATATCAAGGAGTGGGTTCTGAATTCCCATCGTCTTTAGCACCTGATCGCAGGCGACTTTGATGATTTTAGCTCTGGGATCGAAGTTCTTATAGACTCGGTGACCAAAGCCCATGAGTTTGAAGCCGGAGGCTTTGTCTTTTGCTTTCGCAATGGTTTTAGCGATGTCGCCGCCGTCTTTTTGAATCTCCTCGAGCATTTCCATCACGGCTTGGTTTGCGCCGCCATGAAGTGGTCCCCAGAGAGCCGTGATACCGGCTGCGACCGAGGCGTAGAGGTTCGCTGCCGAAGAGCCGACTAAGCGAACGGTCGAAGTCGAGCAGTTTTGTTCATGATCGGCGTGGAGGATGAGGAGGAGGTTCAAGGCTGCGACGATTTCTTTCGGCACCGAATAAGAATCGTTTTGGGAGAACATCATGTGCATGAAGTTTGAGGCGTAATCGAGGCCCTTTTTCGGAGCGACGCGCTTCTCACCTTTGCCGTGGCGATAGGCGGCAGCGGTTAATGCGGGAAATTGGGCGAGGAGTCGGATCGCGTTTTTCTTCGTGAAGTCCTTATTCGCTGGGTCCACTTCGGTTTGATAAATCGTCGACAGTCCAACCGTCGCTCCGGTGAGCATCGCCATCGGATGAGCTTTTTTCGGAAAAATATCGAAAAACTTTAAGAAGCTCTCATCCACCGTTTGGTGGGATTCGATTTCTTTTTCGAATGCTTCTAATTCGGTCTTCGAAGGAAGTTCGCCATTCATGAGCAAGAAAGCCACTTCGAGGAAAGTCGACTGGGAGGCGAGTTGTTCGATCGGATAGCCCCGGTACTGAAGGATTCCGTTATCGCCGTCGAGGTAAGTGATCGAGCTCGTGGTCGGGGAAGTGTTTGCATACCCGTTGTCAAAGGTCACGTATCCAGTCGAGTCGCGAAGTTTCGAAATATCCATCGCCTTTTCGTTTTCAGTCCCGACAAAGGTTGGGCATTCGAGGGTTTTTCCATCGACGATGATTTGTGCAGGTTTGCCAGGAGTGGGTTTGGTGTTGTTCATTCGGTGTCCTACGAGTTGGCGATCGGTTGGAGGGAGTTTCGCAAAAGCGAAATGCCACATGAAAAAACTAAAAGTATTCTAAATCGTGCCTGAGGGGGAATTTCCGTTCAAGCGTGAAACGGGTGCTGCGTCGCGCATTTTCATGCAAGCCGCCCTTGGCTTTCCGCTCTGGTCAGCTTCATAATGGTCTTACGCATCGGGCAGATAGAAAGTTACCGATGCGACATGAAACATTTTTTAAGGTGAGTGATGAAAATGACGGAATTATCTCCGCTGATCAGCGAACTTCTACCCCCCGCAGTCCCCGCGGGTGAAGAAGCATGGACAGAGGTGAGGCCTTTTCCGGATACCGGAACAAAGTCGTCGTTCGTTTCGGGCAATCCAAATTCAGGAGCCATTCGGGTGCGCTATTTCGCTCGGAAAGGACTCGGTGATTTTATTGGTCGAGCCTGGTTTGGGCCGGAGACCGAGGGTCCCCCCGGACATGCGCACGGCGGATCCCAAGCAGCCTTGCTTGATGAAGGAATGGGGGCAGCGGCATGGACCGCGGGCCACCCGGTGCTCGCCGCAAAACTCGAGGTGAATTTTCGAAAATCTTTGCCGCTTAGAACCCACGTCGAAGTTCGGGCGAACGTTGAAAGAATTGAGGGGAAGAAAGTTTTCGTCCGGGGGAGTTTAGTCGGCCTCGACGGAACGGTTTATTCTGAAAGCGCCGGTCTTTTCGTGGTGATCGATACGGCTGCGCTCCTGGCACGGGTGAAGGCGAGATCCGAAAATCCAGAGCGCCCGTGAGCGAAAAATGAGTGTGGCCGAGAAAATCGAGCAGGTTTTCTGGGCGTTCTAGAGGGAAGGACTCCGGCGCACGATCCGACCTGAAAACTTTGGTCATGTGACCAAATCTTCTACACTTTCGAAATTGGGTAATCGAATTAGTCGAGAGTACAGTCGGGCATAAGTTTCGCATATCGAGTAGCGACAATGAAAACCGAATTCCGAGAAGGAAATTTTATGAAGACTCTCATCACCTCTTTATTTGCGTTAGCAGCGATCACAGTACACTCTGCTGCAGCGAACGACATTGGTTGCAATTCCAATAATACAAAAAGTGGCATCACTTGTGAGTTCAGCGAAGTGGAGGCTGATTCTATCATTTCTACTATGGAGAAACAGAAAGATGGCTCTGTAGTCAATTTTTCAGAAGGCTCATTGATTTCACATAATTCAATTCCATTCTTAGTCAAAGTATCCTCAATGCGTTTTTCTAAAGTAAGTGATGGTTCTTGGATCAAGCCTAAATTCGGTGTGATTTTCCAAAATTTAGAAGACGGTTCGGCAAATGAATTCAGCTTTTTTACAACTTATATTGAGAGCGGAGCCGGAAGATTCTTAAGTCTACAACTGACGCTTCCGCGTTATTCACAAAATTATAATGGATGCTATTGGATCGAGAAAACTCAGGGAAAACTTTATTCGCGTTATGACTGTGGAAGCGTACCGCAGGTGAAGCCGGGAAAAATGTTCTCCGAATCACGCCAATAACTCTAGATTCAGACCAGCGGCTCGCTTACTAATTTATATAAATAACGAGAGGGGATGCTTCCACCTGGAGGCGTTCTCTTTCATTTAGCGCCCCGAGCTTGGTTCGTGGTTAGAAAAATGATTCCCACCGATGCAGTCCGAATCGCTACGATCGACATGAAAGCCCGGTAACACGCATATCAAGGCATCCTCGACCGGGATTTTCTGGATTCACTCGATATCCAGAAATGTTCGGAAAGCTGGGAGAAAACGGTTCGGCCAGAAGATTCCTCGACTGTCCGACTGGTAGGCTTCGACAGAACTGTTTATTCTGAAAGCGCCGGTCTCTTTGGGGTGATCGATTCGGCGGCGCCGCTGGCGCGGGTGAAGCCGAGTAATAGGAACAAATTTCTCATCATGAGACCTGAAGGATTAAAGTGAATATCCCGACTGTCGATTTAGGATCTGCACAAGATTCCACCCTTGTAAAATGTCCCTTCTCATAGAAAATTTCGACCGATGTGGAATTTTATAAAAAATACGGATGAAAGGGAAAAAAATGAAGAAGAAGGCAGCTAAGAAAAAGTCGGTCAAAAAGAAGACTGCGAAGAAAAAGAAATCTGCGAAGAAAAAAAAGCCAGGCCTCTGGGCAAACATTCAAAAGAAGAAAAAGCGCATTCGCGCAGGCAGTGGCGAGAAGATGAGGAAAAAGGGTGCCAAGGGGGCACCGACTGAGAAGGCGATTGAGAAATCAAAAACTTAAATCAGACGGGCGAACGGTGACTTTCACACGAATTTGCCCGCCTTGATTCGCGGCCATCCTATAAGGGCATTTTCTTTCCCAGTGCCGTGGTTTTCATCTCCTGACGGCAGGTCATCAAGGTTGCGCGTGCTGCCACCCCATCCATCCGCACCGTTTTCGATTGAGAGGATTTCCAGAGCCAGGATGGTGGCGTTTGCGGCGCCGTTAATCGCCAATGTCGCGACCGGAATCCCTTTAGGAATCTGCACGATTGCGTAAAGTGCTGCGGCCACGGCACCCGCGATCAGAACACGCACCCCATTCGCGCGCGCGTGCGGAGTGAGGGCTTTGGTTTTTTCTGGCGTTCGGTGCGCACTAGAAACTTCCGCATGCACGCCGATGTCGATTATCTATTCAAGTCTTTGGTCAGAGCGGTATTCTCCTTGGGTTAATCTTTCAGTTCAAATCGTCCATCATCGGTGTGAACGATCACAACACACTCGCCTTTTTTCAAATTTGGAAAGACTTCTCCGATTACAGATGCTTTCACGCCCGCGCGTTTCGCAATCCGAATGACTGCCGACGCATCTTCGGGACGAACCGCGCCGATCATGCCGAGGCCACAATTAAAGGTCGTGAGTCGGTCATAAGTCGTGACCTTTCCCGTCGCTTCTAACCATTCATAAATGCGGGGAAGTTCCGCGGCCGGTGGAAGATCGATTTCATAAGAAACGTGTTCGCCAAGCCTTGGAACATTCAGAAACCCAGACCCGGTGATGTGCGCGAGCCCACGGTAAAGGCCTTTCTCGGTCGCCGGGAGGAGGGCGTCGGTATAAATCTGCGTCGGGATTAAAAGTTCGCGAAGCAATGCTGATTTCGATTTTGCCCAAGAGAGTTTCGTATCTGATGGTTTCCAGGAATCGAGAAGTTTTCTGACTAAGCTGTAGCCATTGCTGTGAAGGCCACTGGAATTCAGTCCAATCAGAAGATCCCCCGCTCGCACGGCTTTCGATGAGGCGGACGGTAGCGCAAGTTTCGGATCCACGATTCCGACCGCGAAGCCAGCGAGGTCGTATTCTCCCGGAGCATAAAACCCTGGCATCTCGGCTGTTTCTCCGCCGACTAGGATCGCTTTTGCCTTCTCGCAGCCGGCTTGAATTCCGGAGATCACGGATTCCGTGGTTTGTAATTTGAGTTTTCCAGTCGCAAAATAATCGAGGAAAAAGAGGGGTTTTGCGCCGACACAAAGTAAATCGTTCACCGACATCGCCACCAAGTCTTCTCCAACGGTCGCGTGATTTCCTGTCTCAAACGCGAGTTTGAGTTTGGTGCCTACTCCGTCCGTCGACGCGGCAATCCACTGAGTTTTAGAAAGTTCATAGAGAGAAGCGTAGCCTCCGACGGTGGACCTCAGGGCTTTCGGCTTCTTCTTTCCACCGGTGATGACCTTAATTCGCTCCACCAGTCGATCCGCTGCCAACCGGTCAACTCCGGAATCCGCATAAGAGAGGGTCTTTTTCTTTTTTGATTTCGTCATGGTCCGCTCCTGAAATTAATGCCGGAAGTGTCGAACTCCAGTGAATGCGAGTTCAACTCCTAGTTCGGTTGCACGCGCGATCACTTCGTTGTCTCGCATGCTCCCCCCGGGTTCGACGATGCGTTTGATGCCCGCCGCGGCAGCAACTTCGACTGCATCTGCGAAAGGGAAAAAGGCGTCGCTGACTAAGAGGGCTGCCGACAACCGTGCATTCACGAACGCTTCGCTGGACGCCACTCCAGATCTTGCTTCAGTGATGAGAACGGCGCGCGCGCGGGGAATCGCAAGTTTTTCGATGGCTTCGATTCGGTTGGGCTGCCCCTGTCCGGCCCCGAGGAGTCTAAAGCACCTTTCCGTCGGATTTTCGACGATCGCGATGGCGTTTGATTTCAGCGCTTTCGCAACCAAGACTCCAAACTGCGCAAGCTCCGTGTCGGCGTCCCGCCAGACGCCTTCGGTCTTCAATTCGAATTTTTCTAAGGAGAAAGCATCCGCGGCTTGGGCGAGGGTGCCACCCGGCACCGAAACTGTGGTTTGCTTTTCTTGGTAGTCGACTTGCGTGATGGTGACGGCTTTCAGATTTTTACGTTTTGAGGCGACGACCGTGAGTTCCGCAGAGCCCGGAAAGAGTCCAGGCGCAGCGATTCCTTCTATGAATCTCGTTTGTAAAAAATTCGCGCTGTCCGCATCTAAAGGCCTTGAGAGCAAAACCAATCCACCGAATGCGGAGGTCGGATCACACGCCCACGCCAAGTCGAGCGCGTTTGCGATTCGACCATCGGCATCGGTTGCAACTCCGCAAGGATTTTGGTGTTTGATGATCACGGCATGAGCCGCCTCTGGTTTCCAATTTGCGAGATCAGAGAGGAGGCGAAAGCCCGCCGAAAAATCTAAGATATTATTATAGGAGACCGCGGCTTCGGTGCAGGGATTTTTCCAGTCGATCGGGGATTCGTTCGCGAGACGGAAAGTGGCGGACTGGTGCGGATTTTCTCCGTAGCGAAGGGGGCTTTCGCGCTCGGCTCCGAACTTCCGCGCGATCGCTTCGTCATAAAAACGAACCGATTCCCAGGCCCTTGCTGCGGCTTTTTCACGAAGATCGGCAGAAATTCCGGCTTGAGTTTTAAGTTCCTCCAATGTCTCCGCGTAGAGGCTTAGATCCGCGAGCACCAAAACATCCTTTTGATTTTTTGCCCCAGCTCTGACGAGTGCCGGCCCACCGATGTCGATGAGTTCGGTAAGCTCATCGCTCGTTGCGCTCAGTCCGGCCGAAGTAAAAGGGTAAAAGTTCACGACCACCACGTCGATGAGCGGGATGCGTAGTTTTTCACGGTCTGCATCGTCGGCTTCTGACCCCCGACGGGCGAGTATTCCCCCGAAGAGAGAAAACGAAAGCGTTTTCATTCGACCCTGAAAAGCCTCCGGAGACCCCGAAATGTCTTCGACCGCTAAACACGGAAGGCCTTCTTCGAGCAGCGCCTTACGTGTCCCACCGCTCGCGTAGAGCACGCATCCATTTTCGCTGAGCGCTTTCGCCAGTGGGATGAGTCCGGTTTTATCCGATACTGAGAGGAGGGCGCGGCGGGGTTTTAGAAAAGTCATAGGGACCTCGCAGAATGAAAAGCGTTTTTAAATATTTTCAAACCATCCCCCGCCGCATGAGCGGGCCCGGGAGTTCTGAAACTCCCCGGATGTTGGGAAGCCCGTAAATAACCTTCGGGGTGCGGCATGAGTCCAAAAATACGTCCCGTTTTATCGATGAGTCCGGCTGTGCCTGCGTGACTGCCATTCGGAGTGGTCACATAGGTCATTGCTGCGCGGAGCGGAGCCGTTCCATCACCGTAAAGAACTCGTCCCTCTCCATGCCGGATCGGGAGTTCGATCGAATCGATGTCCCGAAGAAAAGGAGATGTTTTCATCGCGGGATCGACCTTAAGTTTCACCCATTCGTTCAAAAATCGCCCCGACTCATTCGAAGCCAGTGCGACCCCGGTTCCGAACGCACCGAGTGCCACGAGGGTTTGGAATCCATTGCAGATCCCTAAGACGAGTCCACCGCCGTCTACGAACTGCGTGAGGTTCCACCCGAGCTCGTAGCGAATTTTCAGCGCGAGCACGCGCCCGGATCCGAGTTCATCGCCGAAACTAAACCCGCCGGGCAAAACCAGCAGCGAACACTGAGCTAAATCACGAGGCTGACTCACAAGCTCGGAGAGGTGAATGATTTCAGTGGTGAATCCTGCGCGCCGGCAAGCCTCGGCGGACTCTTCTTCGCAGTTGATTCCGTCGCCGGTGAGAATCCATGCGGATTTCATCGCCAAGCTCCTTCCAGGTCGCTCGCTTTGATTACGGTATTTCCAACGATCAGTTTCGGAGTGGTCGTCGTCATTCCTAGCCGCTTCCAAGGGATACCGAGCTCAGTCCAACTCTCGGTGACTGCTTGGTTTGAATCCGCTTCTAGCGAGACGATGAAAGTGTGAAATCCCTCACCATAGAAGAAGCTAGGCGATTCAGCTTCGCTGAACGCAGAATCGAAAGTGAACCCAAGTTCGTAAGCGAAGAGTCCTTCGGATATTGCGGTGAGCAGACCCCCTTCGGAAATGTCTGCGCAGGAACGTAAGACTTGCGACGCCGGTGATCCTAGCCACCCGTAAAGTTTTTTAGCAAGTGGCCAGTTTGGGAGGGGGAGCCGTCTTGCTTCATCATGGTGGAGTCCGATGCGCTCAAATTGCGATCCGACGAGAGTAAAGGCCGCGGGTCCAAGAAGGTAAACGGTTTCGCCAGTATTTTTAAATTCGCTGGTGCGTGCGCGGGCAAGGTCTGGGATGCGACCGAGTGCAGTGACGAGCACGGTGGGCAATACGGAAATTTTCACGGCTTTCCCGTTTTGCTGGCCTCGAAAGTCGTTCTTCATGCTGTCTTTGCCGGAAACAAAAGGAAGCTCCAGGGCCAAGGCCGCGTCCCGGAGTCCATATCCGGCGCGGACGAGGTCAGCCGCATAGTCCCTGTTTGTGAGGGGATCCGGCCAGCAAAAGTTATCGAGCAAAGCCAAGACCGAGTCTGAAGTTCCGTATTCAGCACCTGAACACAGAACGTTCCGAATCGCTTCATCGAGGGACGCTTGGGCCATGGTGTAGGCATCATACCGTGAGTATTCGGGCAAAATACCGACTCCGATGACGGCTGCCACTTCGGAGTCGGGCCTTAGAAGAACGGCTCCCGATTGGTTCGGCGAGCGATGAGAATTGATTTGGGTCTCCGGTTTTACGAGCGAGCCCCCTTGAACTTCGTGATCGTACTGCCGAATGAGCGACGCTTTCGAACGGATGTTCTCTGATCCGAGTAATTTCAGGAGGCGAGTCCGAATCGAATCTCCGTCAGAATGGAGGTTCTTAACTGGTGCGGGAAGGCGAGCGAGTGCTTTCGGATTCCACACCGCGCGTATTTCTAAATTTGGACATCCTTCATGGAGAAATTCGAGATCGAGTTTGGCGACGGTTTCTCCTCGATAAACGACTTCAAAAAATCCTGAATCGATGAACTCACCCATGTCGGTTGCTTCTGTCCGCATGGAGTTTGCGAGAGAAAGAAAACGTTCCAGACATTCGGGTGGGACCGCGAGGCTCATGCGTTCTTGCGACTCGCTGATCAAAATTTCTTCGGGCCGGAGGTCCATGGCTTTCAAAGGCGCATTCGTCAAATCGAGTTTGGCACCGTTTGAAAGTGTCGCCAGTTCGCCGATCGAAGACGAAAGTCCACCCGCTCCGTTATCGGTGAGGGTTCGGAAAAGACCTTGGTCTCTCGCTTTCAAAATAAAATCGAGCGCCCGCTTTTGCGTGAAGGGATCTCCGAGCTGGACGACGCTTGAGTTCAGAAGGAATGCGTCGGAGGTGTCGAGGGCTTGCGAACTGAAAGTCGCACCGTGGATGCCGTCACGCCCGACTCGGCCGCCGACGATGACGATTCGGTCCCCAGATAAGATTTCTTTTTTCTCACAACGCACGAGCGGGTGAAGTTCGATTTCCCGAGGTAAAACCCCCCCCGAGCCGCAGAATACGAGCGGTTTTCCGAGGTAGGATTTATCAAACACCAAAGCCCCGGCAATGGTCGGAATGCCGGCGGGATTTCCGCCAGCCTCCACCCCCGCTCGGATGCCCTCAAGAATTCTGCTCGGTGGGAAGATGCCGTCCGGACGATCGGTGTCGAACCTGGCCGGTGCCACACAGAAGACATCGAGATTGAAAAGCGGTTTCGCTCCGAACCCGGTTCCGATGATGTCTCGGTGAACGCCGCCGATTCCCGTGATGGCGCCTGCGAACGGATCGATCGCAGAAGGGGAATTGTGAGTTTCGACTTTAATGCAGACTGCGTCCTGCGGTGTGAATGCCAGAATGCCTGCATTATCGCTAAAGACGGAGAGGAGCCAAGGTTTCGGACAGGCGTCGGTCACGGCCTTTATTGTGGTTCGGAAGAGTCCGGGCGTGGTCTTCGGAATTTCGATTTTCGGGTAGCCGTCGGGAATGCTTTCGGGACCTTCAAAGTGAATCGTTCCGCGAAAAATTTTGTGTTTGCAGTGCTCAGACCAGGTTTGTGCGATGACTTCCATCTCTCCCAGGGTGGGATTGCGACCGGTCTTCGCGAAATGGGCTTGCACGGTTTGCATTTCTTTCAGAGAAAGCGCCCAGAGATGATCTTTTGAAGCTTTTTCTAAAGTCGCGGAATCTAACTCCCGAATCTCAAATGTCGGAGCATGGTAGTCCAAAATTTTCGCGGCAGATTTATTTTCTTCGGGGAAAAGCTCGCGGAGTCGCTCGAGATCTTTTCGGTCGGACCAAGATTTTTCTTCCAACGTTCGGGCGACGTGCAAGAGAGGATGCGAGAGAGTGGCCTCGATTCGATCGAGTAACTTCTGGTTTCCTGCCCTAATGCGGAAAAGATCCATTCGGTGAGCCGTAAAAGCAGGATTTAACCTCGGAACAGATAAGCGAATTCCCAGAGCTTCTTCGAAGGCTCGCGCGGAATTATCGGTCATACCCGGACGGTAGCGCCGTTCGATCACTCGCGATGCGTTTTCAGAAGACGGGCGCCATCCGCTCGGCGCCGTCGCCCGGTCGAGCACCGGGTTCAGTAGGATCTCTTCCCCGATTTCCTGAACGTCGTCGATCCCGCTGTGGAAGAGGACGTAAGCTTTCGCGGTTTCGATTTTAAAATCCGCCGGCTTGACATCGGGATTTTCTCGGAGGAAATCGGAATGAATGCGTCGTGCGTGGACATCGAGGTCATCGGACCAGGGAAAGAGTTCGAATCGCTCGGCAAGAAAAGAATTTGGCTTAACTGCGGGCGACATGGATTCGAGCTCCCCGTTTTTCAATGGTATATTCTCCGCCCATGAACCAATTCAGGGTGGAGGCATAAAGAGAATGTTCCACTTCGAGCCCGCGTGATTCGACCTCTTCGGTTGATTTCATTTCATCGATTCTAAAACTACTTTGGTCCAGGATAGGACCGCTGTCTACGGCCGGCTCGACCAGGTGGACCGTCGCGCCCGTAATGGCCACTCCGTGTTCGAAAGCCTGTCGATAGGAGTTTAATCCGGGAAATGCCGGGAGGAGCGAGGGATGAATATTCACGATGCGGGAAACCCCGCGAGCATCACGGAGGGCGTCTATGAATTCGCGAGAGAGAATTTTCAGGTAGCCCGCGAGCACCACTGCGTCCACGGAGTTTTCTCGCACGAACTGCGTGAGCTCTGTTTCGGAAGGTCTTATCAGCACCGGAATGCCGGCATCATTCGCGATTTTAACGGCACCGCTACCGGGAGTTGAGGTTCCGAGAGCATGGATTGTCGCGTTCAACTTTCCCAATTCGATGGCTTGGATGAGAGCCCTAAAATTACTGCCGCGACCGGAAGTCAGGACAATGATCTTCTTCTCTTTCATCGTTCGATTCATAGTCCGATATCTTTTCGAAACTGAGCGCCCGGGAAGAGCCCGAGTTCAAGCTTCGCATAGGCATCCGCTCTCGCCGCTCCGACGGTATTCCCGCGCCCCAGCGCACCGAAAACCCGACCGCCCGAAACGACGAAATGTCCTGATTTTTCGGTCAGTCCAGCGAAGCGGTAGTCATCTTTGGAAATGAGGGATTCCGTGAACGGAGTGGTTTCGCCTAAGTTCGGATTTACGGGATATCCACTCGCGGCAGCGACCACATAGACCGCAAAATCATCAGTGAAAGGAACGTCCCGAGGATAATCGACTAACGTACCGCCCGCGATCGCTCCCATCCATTCGAGTAAATCACCTTGCATCCGAGGGAGCAGGGCTTGGGTCTCCGGATCCCCGAAGCGTGCATTAAATTCGAGAACATTCAAGCTTTCGCCATCGATCATCAACCCCGCGTAAAGCAGGCCCTGGTACTTCACGCCCCGCCTTTTCAGTTCCGCGAAGATAGGCGTAAAGACTTCCGAGCGAATGCGTTCGCGCAGCTCAGAATTAAACTCAGGCAGAGGTGAGACCGATCCCATTCCCCCAGTGTTAGGCCCCGTTTGGTTTTCTCCGAGGCGTTTGTAATCGCGTGCGGGATCGAGAAGCGAAAAGGTTTCGCCGTCCGCGAATGCAAACCAGGATGACTCCACTCCCTTTACGCGCTCTTCGATTAAAAATGCATTTCCGAAGCGAGCGAGGTCGGGGAGAGCAGCGATTGCTTCTTCTTTAGACTGAGCGACCACGACTCCTTTGCCAAGGGCTAGGCCGTCGGCTTTCAGAACCCATTGGACTTCGTCAGTCCATGCGAGCGAACCCAGTTGGGCGGATGCTGCAGGAATTCCTTGTACCGAAAAAGATTTCGGCGATGGAACACCAGCTGATTTACAAATTTCTTTTGCGAAGGATTTACTCCACTCGATTCGGGACGATTGCATCGAAGGACCGAAAACCGGGAAACCCGCATCTCGGAAGTGGTCTGCAGCGCCGCTTGCCAAGTCAGCGTCCTGAGAAAAAATAACCAAGGTAATCGCGTGATCCCGCGCCAAGGAGATTAATTTTTCGGTTTGCTGGGAGTTCCAAGGGGCATCTTTCCACCGGACGATGCGCTTTCTTGCTCCGCCTTTCAGCGGGCCTGCTTTCAACATCGCTTCAAGTTGGACGACCGCGGCGTCTTGTCCGGGTGCCCAGTGGAGGGTCGATAAGTTCGCAGACTCGAGAAGCTTTCGGGCAAGTGCGTGTTCCCGCCCGCCGCTCCCAAACAAAAGCACATTTTCCGGTCGGAACCGGCGTTCGAGCTTTCGGTAGAGAGAGGTGGCTTTCTGTAAGCCCTCTGTCGGGAGGTGGGGAACCGGTTGGCGAATCGTTTTTTGCCATCCGGGGGCGAGAGCTTTTTTCTTCAGTTCGGTAATCTCCGCAAACCATTTTGAGTCGCGGTAATATTCTCTCAGAAATTCCTTCGAGAGGCGCTCAGGATTTTTCGCCGATCCGCGAAGTTCCATCAAGCGGAGTTCATCCGGACCGATTGCGTCTGCGAGGATCATGCGACCTTCGGCATCGAGTCCCCATTCGAACTTTCCATCCACGAGTTCGAGATCGCGAACCGCGCAAGTGTGTTCCAGCCAAAGCGAGAGGAGAATGGAGCGCAGTCGAATTTCGATCAGGCGGGGAGGACTCAGTCGACCCACGATCAGGGCTTCGCTTTCCGTGGCAATAAAGCGGTCGGAAGGTTCTAATTTCGTGAAAAATTCGATGAGTGGTGATGGAAAGCGGTCGCCCTGTTTCAGCGGAGTTTCTGGGTTACGCTCGAAGTAAGAGGAGTTGTTCGTCAGACCATGGCGGAAGACCACTTCGAGCGGAATCAGGGCGCCGCGAGGGTCGACTCGATCTGCAGAATTGTTCGGTAAATCGTAATCATACGCAGAACCCCTCTTTTGTGCGGCTTCTTTTGAGAGTCGGATGGGCTCGATGATTTCAAGTCGTTCGACTCGGACCCCTTCTGCTGTGAGAGGGGTCGAGCCTTCCGGATAGAGTCCACGGTAACAAGACCTCATGCCGATGGACTCGAGTTCCGCCTTTAGTGCAGCCGCCGAATTCGTACGGTCGCTTGAAAGCAAGCTCATCGCCTGCTTAGCTTTTTCGGTTGCGAAAAATTCACGCCAAGAAACGGGATGTCCCAAGTCGCGGAAAAAATGGCTCGCTAATCTGAGCAGGGAGCGTCCTTTTTCGGGAACCGCATCTGGCATCTTTCCCCAGTCGAAAACCGAGAAATCATCCGTGAATTCGAAAACGATTTCTCCGCTGGGGAGCGGCCCGCGGAGGTTTTTTACGCTACCCCTTTTCAAGAGTGGCAAATCAGCGACAGTTTTTGGAAGGGGGTTATTCCGGTTCGTCATAATTTTTGGGCGGTGGGATATTCGCGGTTTAAGCACGCTAAGCAAGGAGTGACTTCTTTTCGGCCAGATCCCGGAATGGGCTGCAGGGCCGACACGAGATCGTCCACCGATTGATAAATCACGCGGTCTGCGCCTAAGGCTTTTTCTATTTCTGTGTCACTTCGGTCGTGAGCGATGAGCTCGTTTGCATTCGGAAAATCAATTCCGTAATGGCAAGGATAACGAATCGGCGGTGCGGTCGAAACGAAATAGACTTCTTTGGCGCCGCAGGCCCGTACGAGTGCGATCAGTTTCTTAGAAGTCGTTCCGCGAACGATCGAATCGTCGACGAGCATGATTCTCTTCCCGCGAATTTCGCTTTCGACCGGGGAGAGTTTCAACTGAACGGCTTTTTCTCGTTTGTCTTGAGTGTCGAGAATAAAAGTACGCGAGATGTAGCGATTTTTGATTAAAACTTCGCGGTAGGGAATGCCGAGTTCTTCTGAAAGTGAAATTGCCGCGATTCTTGCCGTTTCAGGAACGGGGACGATTAAATCCGGTTGAATGCGGCCAGCGGAAATTTCTTCCCGGATTTTTCTCGCGACGTTCCGACCCAGGTGAATGCGGGCGTTGTAAACCGGAACGCCTTCCCATTCGGTTTGCGGGCTGGCGAAATACACCCATTCAAACATGCAGGGGCGTGATTTTTCTTCTACGATGCGAGCGCGGAACACCTCGCCCGCCAGAGTGGTTGCGATCAGTTCCCCGGCGCCCACGTCGACACATTCGGTGTAGTCCAGAAACTGCGCAACCGTACTTTCAGAAGCAAAAAGGTACGAGTTCTTCCCGTCGGCTTCGCGCCGCTTTCCAAAAACGAGCGGCCTAAGACCCAGTGGATCTCGGAATGCGATCAAACCATAACCTGCGATCATAATGACCACGGAGTAGGATCCGACCGCTTCACGGTGGACGGCCCGGACGGCTTCACAGATGTGACGAAACGAAATGGTCTCTGCTTTCGTTTGTTCAGCAAGTGCTTCGGCAAAGAGATTCAAAATCGCTTCGCTATCGGACCGGGTTAATGGGTGGCGGCGAGACTTCGATTGGAGCCGAGCCCCGAGTTCTTTGAAATTTTCTAGATTCCCGTTGTGCACGAGCCCAATCCCGTACGGGAAGTTCATGATGAAGGGCTGGACGTTTGGAAGCTCACTGAGTGGGGGCGTTCCAGGGATCGACCTTTCGGCCTTTGCTTTGGAAACGGTGGCGTAACGAACGTGACCGATCGCGACTTGTCCCTTAAGGACCTCGGGAGAGTCTTTGGGGAAAACGGACTCTACCAAGCCAAGATTCCGTATGAAGTGAAAACCGTCTTCATCGTGTGTAAGGATGCCTGCGGCATCTTGGCCGCGGTGTTGCAGCAATTGGAGCCCCTGAAGGACTCGTAGGCTTGCTTGAGAAGTTCCGAGAACCCCAATCACACCACACATCGTGAGACTCTCTTACTTCGCGGAAGACTTCCGGTCTTTTAGGATTTGGTTAGGAATCGATCTCGGTGACACTACGTCTTCGAATTTCCGAGAAAATTCGTCACTTTATTTAAAACGTTCGCAACCAAGCTGTCTTGAGGGACCGCTTTGGAAGCTTCTTCCAATTTTTTTCGGGCGAATTCCACCTTTTCTAGAATCGGTGGGAGGGCTTCTCCGAGAAGGGTCGCGAGTTTGTCGGGAGTGGTCTTGAGTTCGGCGGAAATTTTTTGAATCCGCTCATCACCGAGAAGTTTCTGAACTTGTTCCTGAGAGAGAACAAATTTTTTCCCATCCTCAATCCAAACTTTCGCTTTGCCCGCAACGTCACTTTCTTGAAAGTCTTTTGTTATGGCTTGAATGAAGTTGCCGACCCCGCCATATTCGTCGATCATCGCTTTCACTGCCTTCGCGGCTTCCGGAGCTTTCGTAGTCAGGGTCACGACTCCGAGCTCTACGGCGGATTTCAGATTTTGGAGGGTTTGGCTGAATTTATTGGTTGAGTCGTTCATGAATCCCATTCAATCGAATGAGGCGCGGTTCCGCAAGAGCGTTTGATAATCATCTGAAAATCAGGTGAAGTGATGGCGTGAATCATTTACCGCCTTTAATCGGAGATCTCGGCATCTTACTCCTCACCGGAGG
Source organism: Oligoflexia bacterium (assembly GCA_014376785.1). Taxonomy (GTDB): domain Bacteria; phylum Bdellovibrionota; class UBA1018; order UBA1018; family UBA1018; genus JACMQW01. Next base: position 7,072 of record JACMQW010000081.1, on the reverse strand, counting down.
CCTGGCTGCGCTCCTCTTCAGTTTTCTCCGGCAACCGCTGATCGTGGGTTACTTGCTGGCAGGATTTTTACTTGGGCCGAATTGTCCTTTTTTCCCGCATGTGGCAGAGCCTGAAAGCATTTCACTTTGGGGTGAGATCGGCGTCATATTTTTACTTTTCAGTCTGGGGTTAGAATTTAGTTTCAAAAAGCTTATGGAAATGGGCCCGTCTGCGTTAGTCGCTGCGTCGATAGAGGTGGGGGCAACTTTCCTGCTCGGGACTTGGATTGCGCACAAGCTAGGGTACCAAGACTTGGAATCTCTGTTCTTCGGCGGAATGCTCGCCATTTCTTCGACCACCGTTCTTCTGCGCGCGATCGAGGACTCAGGTACGAAGTCGGCTCGCTTTGCCCAAAATATTTTTGGAATTCTGATTGTGGAAGACATTTTCGCAGTTCTCCTTTTGGTGCTCCTTTCGACACTTGCGGGCGGTACCGAGGGCTCATCCGGCGTTCAAATTGTATTCTCGACTCTTTTCAAATTCGCGTTTGCCCTCACCGTCGTTTTCGTAATCGGCGTTTCAGTCCTCCCGCTTTTGATTCAAAAAACGCAGAGAATATTGAGCGATGAAAAGCGGCTCATTTTGGCACTCGGTCTTTGTTTCATCATGGTCGTGGGTGCCGCGAAACTTGGGTTCTCCCCGACGCTGGGTGCTTTCATCATGGGATCTCTGCTTGCGGGCACAAGAGAGGCCCGTCGCATCGAAACGCTCTTGCTTCCGGTTCAGCAACTATTCGGCGCCATTTTCTTTATTTCGGTCGGGATGTTGATTGAGCCAGGAGCGCTCGCCCGCCATCCACTCCACGCGGCCGCATTTTTAGCGGTGATTCTCTTTGGAAAATCTTTTTTTGTGACCGTCGGAACCCTCGTCTCGGGCAAACCGCTGAAGCCTGCAGTTCGTTCGGGGGTTTCGATGGCGCAAATCGGCGAATTTAGTTTCATCATGGCGGCGCTGGGGATTTCGCTTGGAGTTTTAAAGAAAGATTCGCACTCGCTCATCGTGATGTTGGCCACGATCACCGCACTGACGACGCCCCATGCAGTGAAGCGGTCCAAATCGATCGCAGCCTGGGTCGACCAATCTTTGCCGCGGCGCTGGCGGGAGGGGCTCGACCGCTACAGCGCTTCTGTTCAGCGGAGTGGTCATATCAGTGACTGGCGAAGGATGATTCGAAAGCAGCTCGCGGTTGTCTTCGTAAATTCGGCGTTGATTGGTGCGATTGCAATTGGTTTTCAATACGGAGTGAAGGACTGGATTTTCAATAAATTTGGATCGAGCTTGGAAGTTCGGTCCGGCGCTTTACTACTTGCGCTCCTTCTAGCCGCGCCCTTTTTCTGGGGAGTTGCGAAGGGTGGACTCCGGAGAGGTAAAGTTCAGAAGTATTGGGTGAATCGAACCCTCCGTCCGATCTTAGTTCTGTTCATGATTTTCCGGGCAGTTGTCTTTTTCCTGCTCGCCAGTTTTTTGTTTACAAGATTTTTTCTCCTTCGGTTCTCGGTTTTTGCGCTGGGAGCGCTTGCGGTCGGTGTAGTCCTCTTGTTTTCTGATCGAGTCGAAAGTGTCTACGAGCGTTTCGTGCAGAGATTTCTACTTTCGTTATCAGAAGAAGACACTGCTTCGCAGGATAGTCTAGGCAGTGATTCTGGGGCCGGGTCGTTAAATCCGGAGGTCGGTGCGCTTGCCGGAGATACGATTTGGGATTCGCACATCGCCGTTTTTGAAGTTTCTTATGATTCTCTGGCGGTGGGTAAAACTCTCATTGAGCTTCAAGTTCGCGAGCGTTACGGAGTGACAGTGACCTTGATTGAAAGAGGCGAAAGAAGGATGGCGGCGCCGGCGGGAAGCGAGCGGATCTATCCGAAGGACCGACTGCACGTCATCGGCACGGAAGACCAATTTCAGGCATTTCGTGAATTTATCGAAGTTGCCGCCTCGTCGATCGATGCGACGACGGCCGATTCCTATTCGCTCCAGTCTTACGCATTGGCCGCGGATTCGCATTTTCTCGGCCAAAGCATCCGTGCTTCGGGGATTCGCGAAAAAGCAAATGGGCTGGTGGTAGGAATCGAGAGGGCAGGTTCTCGGATCGTGAATCCTACGGCTGACTTCAAACTGGAGGCGGGTGACTTACTTTGGATCGTCGGCGAGACCCACCGGATTCGTGCGCTTTCTTAATTCGGGCGGGCAGACCCACGAGGAAAAATCGGTAAGCTGAATATTTCAGAGTCCTGGCAAGCATGAAAGCCGCGAAAATTTTCGGAAGTTCGAGGTGAGCAAGTCCCGCCGCGATGATTCCCGGTTGCTGGGGGATCGGCGAGAGGGAAAGAATGCCAAGCGCTCCGGCGCCATAATTCTGGATCAGGACTTTCGTATCTAGCCAAGTTCCACTGCGCGTGAATCCATCCTGGCTCACTTGACTCAGAAGGGTCTCACCATAAACCGAAAGCAAGTGGGCAAGCAGCGTAGCCGAACTGGCTGCGCAAAAAGCAAAAAAGACGGCGATCAAAAACCAGCGCCGTCTTTTTAAGAAAAAGGTCGTGATCACCACCGCATCGCTGGGTACGAACGGAACCAGCATTCCGAAAAAAATCAGCGCGCCCATGAGAGGCACGTACCAACTGCGGTTCGAGAAGCTTTGGAGTGTCTCCAGAAATTGTCTGAGTCGAGTGATCACGCGAATATTTTTAATGAGATTATTTCGTGAAGACTTCCGCTAAGAAATTCGTCATCGCAGTCCATGAGCGAGCGTCCGCTTGGGCATTGTAACCAAAAGGAGCACCCTGCTTATAAGGGACTTCTGGGTTTGTGAACGCGTGGACTGCTCCACTGTAGGTCACAAACTCCCAGTTCGCTTTGGCCGCTCGCATTTCCTCTTGAAAACCCTTCACCTCATTCGCATCGACAAGGGGATCTTCCGCACCATGGAAAGCAATGACTTTCGCAGTGATTTCTTTCTCTTCTTTTTGCGTGCCCTGTGAGAGTCCGCCATGAAAACTAATGGCCGCAACAACGGGAGCTTTCAGTCTTGCCGCTTCCATTGCCCCGGTACCTCCAAAGCAGTAACCGAGAATCGCGATTCGAGACGCATCGACATTGGGAATCTTCGATGCCGTGTCGATGGCGGAAAGAATTCTTTTCCGAAAGAGGGCCCGGTCGCCTCCGCGAAACTTCGTCGCATACTCGGCCGCTTCGTCGCTGTTCTTCGGGCGGGTCGTTTTTCCATAAATATCGGCTGCGAACGCAATGTAGCCGAGGTTGGCGATCATGCGCGCTCGGCGTTTCACATCACTGCCGACTCCCATCCAGTCATGGACGAGGACGACCGCTGGAGTTTTCTTCGTCAGCTTTTTCGGAAGCACCAAATAGCCTTCTAGGTCGGTGGTCCCTTCCCGGTAGGTAAAATTCTTGCCGGTGTTGTCTAGCGAATGAATTTCTTTCGGAGCGGCGATACTAGTTCCGCTTGTCGCAAGCGAAGCGAGGGTCACCCCCAGGAAATGTGACTTGAGCGAAGTTTGTCGAAGCTGACGAAGCATGGTGTTCTCCAGGAAAAGGTTTTCATTTACGCTAACGCCGAGAGAGAGCTTCCGAAATGGAAAAAACTCCTAGCGATCCCACCGGTGTTGAATTCCCAAGGCGATTGTACGGTTTAAGGTAGAGCTGACCGCGGGTCCGATCAGGGTCTGGTCATTGAAATTTCCGAATCCGGTCCAAGTTCCTCCGCCTTGGTCGGATAAGAGGTAACTGGCCTCGAGAGAAGTGTCGATCACTTGGGAGCGACTCGATTTCGTCACCCCCGTGAGAGTGGTGCGTTCTTTCGGTTGGTTAAAGCTTGGCTGCAGCCGAATTCCGAAACGAAAATTTCCTCCTCCCGGGCTGTAGCCCATGCCGAGCGCGAAACTTCCGCCGAAACCTGCGTCGACTCGAAGGGGATCGGGGTCAGACGCGGTCGGAGGAAAAGTCCTGGGAAGGGATCGGTGAATTTCTGTGATGAAACTCGCGTCCCACAAATCCCAGCGTTTCGTTAAAATGGCTCCCATCGCGATGCGAAAGAATCCTTTTCCGGTCGAATCGATGAGGCCCGGTTCATTCGCCTCATAAATGGATCTCCCGGTGGGAATGGTCGTGGCAATAAACACATGACCGCGTGGCTTCCATTCCGAATACTCCCATTCCGGAAGCGCCTCATAAGCGAAGTTCAAAATCAAATCGCCTGGGAGAGATTTCCCAGCATGCGAACTGGGAGTGCTGAACTGCCGACTGAGGAGTGAGAGGCCTGCTCCCACTTGCATGCGGTCCGAGATGAGACGAGCCCCATCGAGGCGGAAAAAATTCGTCGTTTCCGATTGGTCACTGGAACGAAACTGAGGGAGCCCGCCTTCAAAAGCGTCTCCGATCACGGTCGCATGTGAGAAAGATGCCGAAATTTGGGCGCGGTCGTCGCCGGTGATCATTGCCGGGATGGCAGAGCTCCCGGAGCAGCAGGGCGCCGCATTCGCGTCGGTTGCGGAAACCCATGAAAACACGAGAAGCAAAAACACCTTGCGCCTGCATCCGAGCTTCAGTGGGATCGCTATGAAAGACAACATCTAGATTGTGATGTCGACCTTCGCTTGCTCAAGCACACCCCGGTCACGCCGGAGTTGGATCCAGATTTCCCAGTGACCCGGCATCGAAAAATAAACGCCCGTGGCATGATAGACTCCGGCGACTAAACTTCCATCCGCTGCCTGAAGTTGTTCGGTTTTCACGGGAGAGGAGCCATGACCCATCGATGGCATCATCAGTCGGGTGAAGACGGCATTCTCGGGAGTCAAGTAGGGTCCGTCCGAGGTTGCGGTTTTCGCATCCCAAAATTTCAACTTGAAAGAACCGGGTTCGTCTTCGGTCTGCATTTGGTCCCAAGTGATGCTGGCGCAGAGCCCGGCCGTCGGAAAATGAAGGGGGCAATCCGCTTCTGTTTGGGCTTGGGGAGTCACCGTGTCCGCGTCCGCGTGGTGAAGAATCGGAGACTCGATGCACGCAGTAAGAATAAGGAAGGAAAAGAATGACAAAGCGCTGGCGAATGATTTGAACAGTCTGGTTTTAATGGGGAGCCTCATTGTGGAGATTGGGTGAAAATTAAAGGAAAAGTGTCGAAAACCTGTTGTTATCTCGGAGTGCGCTGGATCACGCATCCGAGCGTTCTGGACTCGGTAACTTCGGGTTTCTTACCGGTTGCTACGGCAATTAAGGCGTCTTTTAGAAAAAGTTTGGTTGCACGGGTGGCATCCTTGCTGTCGTCCACTCCACCCGAATAAAGGATTTCGCCCGAGGGGGAGACCACAAACGCGTGCGGGGTTTTCAGCGCTCCGTAGGCGGTAGCTAGAGGAGGAGTTTCGTTCGCTTGACCATCTTCGATGACGGGGAAGGGAAGGTGGAGAGATTGAAAGTGAGCTTTCGCGAACTCGGCCGTTTCATCCCGATTCGAGTGGATGCCGATGAATTGGAATCCTTTTGCGCCATATTCCGTTGCGAGAGAGCGAAGAGACGATTCATGACTTGCTGAACAAGGACATTTTGCTGATAAAAAAACCACCACCGTAGCTTTCGCATCCTTTAAATCTTTTTTCACCAACGACGACTCCTCGCTCTTCTGTCCGATATCAGCTCCGCTCAGCGAGGGCGGAATTCCGGCCATCCCGGAGGTCGAGGTGAAAAGTAAAACCAGCAGGGAAGAAAAACGAAAGGTCTGAGTCCGCATAGGTCGGATTTATCAGAATTGCCGTGGCGCGAAAACTGAAACGTTCGTCCGAACGTTTTTTAAGTTCAATTCCGTTTTATGCGGACGGTGGGGCCGAGTCATGAGAGTTTTTGACCATGACCCTCGCGAATCCGAACGCCCCGACCTCCTATCCTAAAGATAAGATTAAAGTCCTCCTCTTAGAGAACATTCATCCGAACGCTTCCGACCTTTTTACCGGCGAGGGTTTTCAAGTCGAAAGTCTGAAAAGCTCGCTTTCTGAAAGCGAACTGATCGAAAAAATCAGTCAGGTCCATGTCTTGGGAATTCGGAGTAAGACTCAAATCACGGATCCAGTTATTGCTGCCGGGAAACACCTTTTGTCGATCGGTTGTTTTTGTATCGGCACAAACCAAGTCGACCTTGCATCGGCAAACCGCCGAGGCGTACCGGTATTCAATGCGCCGTTTAGCAACACGCGCAGCGTGGCTGAAATGGTGATCGCTGAAATCATCGTGCTCGCGCGCCAATTGGCCGACCGCTCAAAAGAGGTGCACGAGGGAACTTGGAAGAAAGTTGCAAATCAGTGCTATGAGGTGCGTGGAAAAACCCTGGGTATCGTGGGTTATGGCCACATCGGCGGTCAGGTGGGCGTGCTTGCTGAGAGTATGGGAATGCGAGTTTTAACTTACGATATCGCATCGAAACTCTCGATTGGGAATACGCGTTCGGTGCCGATGTTGGATGACCTTTTGTCCCAATCTGATTTCGTGACTCTACATGTGCCCGAAACCACCGCAACGAAGAATATGATCTCTGCTCCCCAGCTTCGAAAAATGAAGAAGGGTGCTTACCTGATCAATGCGTCGCGCGGGACAGTGGTCGACATCGCCGCTTTGGCCGCGATTCTAAAAGAAGGAAAACTCGGCGGCGCGGCAGTTGATGTTTTCCCAGAAGAGCCTTCGGGCAACGATCAAAAATTCGTATCTGAACTTCAAGGTTTGGCGAACGTGATTCTCACTCCGCACATCGGTGGATCGACCGAAGAAGCGCAAGCGAATATCGGAATCGAAGTCGCGGGTTCCTTAATTCGGTTTATGAATGAAGGCGCAACTCCTTCCGCGGTAAATTTTCCTCGCATCGATCCGATGATCGTGCCGGGGGCTCACCGCATTTTGAACGTCCACCGGAACGTTCCCGGCGTTTTGCGTGACATTAATAAAATCGTGTCCGACCTCCATGCAAACATTCGTGGCCAAGTCCTTTCGACCGATAATGACATCGGGTACTTGGTGATGGACCTCGATCAGAAT
>JACMQW010000080.1 GCA_014376785.1 Oligoflexia bacterium | reverse complement strand
GGATTCCGCGTGAAGCCGCTGGAAGATGGTGATGGGGACACAAAAGGTCTGAAAAAAGGCCTCGGCGCAAGCTCTCTCGGTAAAGACGATCGAATTGTTGTTCGCGCAACTGGTGACGAACCGTCTGCAAAGAAAAAGACCTACTCTGCGTCAGTGGATATGCCGAAGTTTAAAAAGCGCACGAGCATCGGAGCCGGAAAAGGTTACGAAGCCCGCGGACCGAGAGAAGGCGCAGACTCCCGCGCACCCCGCGGCGAAGGGCGTTCGGATTCGCGCGGACCTCGCTCCGACAGCCGCGGACCACGCAGTGATTCTCGAAGCCCGCGTGGAGGATCTTCCCGCGATGCCCGCGGGCCTAGGTCAGATTCTCGCGGCGGAGCTCGACCTGATTCTCGCGGCGGAGCTCGACCTGATTCTCGCGGCGGAGCTCGACCTGATTCTCGCGGCGGCGCGGGCCGCTCTGACCCTCGCGGCGGCGCGGGCGCTTCGCGTTTCGGATCTCGCGATAAGCCGCGGTTTGCTTCTCGTGGTGAAGGACGATCGGATTCTCGGGGACCACGTAGCGACTCTCGTTCGCCGCGCGGATCTTCGCGCCCGACTTCTCGCGGCGGACCCGGCGGAGCCGGTCGTTCGATTACTCGCGTGAAGCGGAAAGAGCGCTAATTCGCGGAGAAATCATCTCGTAAAAATTTGAGAGGGCCGAAGGGAAATTTCCTTCGGCCTTTTTTATTTTAAGCTTCCTTAAACTCAAGCGCGAGCCGCGGCACTTCGCGCCATGAGGAATGCCCGACAACTCCCGGCATGGTGCTTGCTGAATACGTTGAAGAATTCTGAACAAATTAAAATGAATGATCGAGGGAAATTCTCGCTCTAAGAATAACGGAGACATTGAAATGGCCACACCTACGAATACGACCTCGGTGAATACGACCACCGCTTACACGACTCCTAGCAATACGAATTACGCTTACACGACCGAAGGTCATCACATCCACCGCGATGGCCTTTGCTACAAAAGTATCATTGCCGGCGCATTCGTTTCCGTTCTTGCCTATTCCGGACTGATGGCACTCGGACTTGCTTTCGGAGGAGCTAATCTCCAGGGCGTGATCCAAGGACCCGACACGATGAAGGGCCTCGGCATCGGCGCAGTCATTTGGATCGTCGCAAACCTCGTGATCTCTCTCGCCGCCGGCGGATACATCGCCGGACGTTCCCGCGCTCATCAGTCGCTGGAAGCAGGACGTACCCAAGGTCTCGTCGTCGCCGCGATCTTCTTTATGTTCATACTCGCCCAATTCGGCTCCGCAGTCGCTACCGTCGGTAAAGGTGCAGGCATGGCGGTCGGTGCAGCCGGCGACGCCATCGGCGCTGCCGCCATGGATCCTCGCGTGAATGATATGGCCGAAGACATCGTCGGCGATACGAACCTGAAATCTCCGCCAGAAGTCGTGGCTCGCGGACTCGGCCGCCGCATCGTTCGCGGTGACACGGACGGCGCTGTCGATTATTACGCTTACCAAACTGGACAAACGAAAAATCAAGCTCGTGCGAAAGTAACCAAGCTTGAGCAAGATGCGAAGAACGCAGCGACTGAAGCGGGAATCGCAGCTGCTCGTGCGATGAAGTTCGCGGGCTGGATGCTCTTCACGGCCATCGTCTCCGGAGCGATCGCAGCGTTCTTCGCTGGCGGCATGGGCGGCGAAGCCGAACGCACCCTCACCACGGAATCTCTGCAAACCCGTCGCGGGACTGCTTAAGGACCGAGATTGGCTGAGGCGGCTGCTTCGAAAAACGCAGAAGCTTTAGGCAATGATTGAATGAAAAAAGAGGTGTCTCGGTTTTCCGAGGCACCTCTTTTATTTACCTTAGCCATCAGAGTTTAATGTGGGAGCTCAGGCCATGAGGATTTAATGGAGCCCGGAAAGTTCTCGGACGAGCAGCGGAAAAAGTTTTCCGCTGCATTCCTTTTGCGGAAGGTGACCGCAATCGTGAATCACTTCGAATTTTGTCGACGGACTTTTTGCGAGGAAAGCGTCCATTTCCGGCCGGGCGAGAATTCGGTCGGCATCGCCCCAAACGAGCAACGACGGAACCTTTAACTTCGAGAGGTCCGAATCGAGGGAATCTTCCGGCATTTGCGCCTTACGAATTTCGCCGGCATCGCTATCCCGCACTCGGTTCACGGCGCTCTTCCACGCCGAATCCGGAAGTTCGCGAGGCTTGAAATAGGCTCGTTTTTGGAAATCTTTCAAAGCCTCGACCGTAGGCTCATCGAATAACCGATCAAGGTCCGTTTCACGCGGCGGCTGGATTTTATCCATTCCGGCGGGAGAAAGAAGAATGAGCTTTTCAAATCGAGTCGGGTCTTCGAGCGCGATGCGAGTACCGACCCATCCGCCGAAACTATTTCCGATGATCACGTTCCGCGTGCAAACTTCCGTCTTTTCGATTTCGCGGTCGATCTCGTGGGCGATCACCCGAACCCGGTACTCTTCCTGATTTTTTCGTTTGAGCGATCCGCCGTGGGCGGGAAGGTCGATTGCGTAAAGTCGAGTCGGCCGGGAGCCCAGAGATTTTCGATCGATGATCAAATCACGCCACGTGGAAATCGAATCCCCGAGGCCGTGAAATAACCAAACACAAACGCACTGATCGGGTGTGGCACCGCCGCAGCGGTCTTGGGTGAATCCGCGGTGCTTTTCCCAGAGAACGGGCCGAGCGCCAGCCTTCCAAAGAAGCATTCGAGTTTTTGCGCCACTCCACTCGACGGGCAAAAAAACAAGCACCGCCAGCGCAAGCAGGAGGACGCCCGCTCCGACTCCGTAAAGAAGTGCGGCGATGCGAATCGGAGAACTTTGGTTTTCATCTCTCATGGCTTTAGGGTCTCACGCTCTCAGGTTTGTCGATACTCAGATTCGCGCGGCACGATTCGCAAACCTCCGCCATGGGGAAGCGGTCTTTACCCCGCGAAATGGCGAACGACTGATGGCACTCCGGGCACTCCCCTTTTCCTCCGAGAACTAATGTCTCCTGAGAAATCAGGTTTGAAAAAAAGACAATTCCCGCGATAAAAAGTCCCGGCACCAAAACGAAATGGATGACCGGAAGGATCACGCAGAACAAGCCGACTGCCCAGCAAGCGCCCAACATTTTAAGCGCGCGCCGAGTCCGCTCTTTTTTAGACCAGGTGATGATCTTCACCGAACCCGCGGTGGAAGGAGTTTCCATCCCTCCTTTTACGATGACGGGAACGTCGTGGGTTACAGAATCATAAACCGGAGTACCAGTCATAACCTCGCTCCTCCCAGTAATCGTGCGGTTTCTGGTCTGAAAAGACGATCTTACCGATCCGTTTCAAATTCTTAATCCCGTATTTCACCGGGATGATCAGGCGAAGCGGAAATCCATTTTCAGGAGACAAGGCCGCTCCATTCATTTCGTAAGTCAGGACGGTTTGCGGGTGGCGCATCGAGGCCATGTCGATCGAGACGTAGTATTCTCCGTCCGGAGTTTCTAAGCCGACGTATTCATAAAGAGTTCCGTCCGGCCTTCTTCCGAGCGCGAAGCGATCCATGAATTCAGAAAAGCGGGCGCCTTGGTAATTTAAAATTTCGCTCCACCCCTCGATGCAGCGAAAATCGGTCGTGCTCGAAACTTTCGGGAGTTTCAGGATGTCATCTAGCCGGAAACTTCGCGAAAGTCCGTCGCCTTGTACGTTAATTTCGTAGCCCTGGGCGGTGACTTCGTCATCCAGACCGACTTCCCCATTCGCACGAGGCATTTTTCCAATCGGTGGCGGGGTTTTAGCGACCGAGGCTCGACGATCCGAATAGAAGGATCGAAAAACTTTTTCGTTCACAGAGAAAATGCGACGAAGAAACTTCGGAGCTCCGTTGGCGTCGGGGCCGAAATTCACCCAGGCAAATCCACTCACGACGAGTGCAGCGAAAAGACTTCCAACTAAAAAGGAATTCCGAGTTCGGTATTTGAAATCAGAGCGCGAAATTTTCATGAAGCCTCGTAACCGGTGATCATCGCTCGGAAAGGATTCCACCCGGCGCGAATGACTTGGGCGATGTGAACGAAAAAGAAGAGAACGAAGATGACCATGAGAATGAAGTGCTCCAAACGGGCCGCTTCATACCCACCGAGTAAGCGAGTGAGCCATCCGACTTGGACGGGTTTGTAGATGGCGATTCCGGTGAGCACCGATCCGAAACCCGCAAAGATGATGGAGGTGTAGGCGATGCGTTGGGCCCCGTTAAATTTTCCGGTTACCGGAGGTGCTGATTTTCGCAGCCGGAGGTCATGCATCGCGACCTGGATGGCTTCCCGAAAAGATTCACGATTTGGAAAGAGGTCTTTCCATTCACCGGTGACCGCGAGGTAGATGAAGTAAGCGACTCCATTCAGGGTGAAGAGCCACATCAGAAAAAAGTGCCAAGCCAGGCCGTTTGCGAGTCGAAAGTTCAAGTGGAGTGATTTTGCTAACCAGTCGGGGATCGGAATGTAGGAGTCGTTCGCCCAGTAAATCAGGATGCCGCTGTAAATCAGCAGCGTAAGCAGAGGAAAATGCACCCAGTGAAACCAACGGATCGCTCGGGAATGTTTCGGGTGAATCTCGATCAGCTCGATGCTTTGCATTTCGGGTGGCATGCCGGAATCGTACGCCTGAATTTCTGGGGTGTCGACGGGGCTCGGCAGAGATTCGACAGCCGACTAAAGGTTCGACGGTGAGCCAGTCTGAGTCGAATGACGATGAGGGTATGGGTGGCATGGCTGCTGCTTTGTTTGCACCGATGCGGAATTTGTTCTCCACTGCGCGTTCACACTTTTTTTCCTGCGCTGATGGGGCGGACGGCGGGCAATTTGCGGTCGTTTTAGCGCTTTCGCTTTTTTCGATTATTCATTCAGTCCCGAGCAGTTTCGCTTCGCAACCCGACCGAGAAAAATCCGCTCACTGCCGGGCGGTTACCAGCCTCGAGGGACGGAAGAAAAAAATCGCGTCGATCTCGAGAGACCACGCGGTGGTGAATTGGGCGATTGCGTACGATGAAGGGCTTTTCCATTCCAACCTCTGCTGGTGGCAATATCGAATGGCTCGGTCGGCGCTGTATCTTGCTTACTTTTCAACGGAAGCGCGGAAACCCACGAGCTCACAGGCGAAGGAGATTCTCTCGCAGCTTGCGCGAATGGAGACCGTCGTCCGCATCCCTGGTTTCGCATCCCTTGGAGCCTTCACGTCGTATTTTCCGGATGAGACGGTCGCTGCTTTAGGGGATTGGCAGAAACGCGATATCGCGAAAGGCATCGCGCGAACGACCAGTCCCCTTCGGCACACATTCTACCGAGAGAATAAAAACCAATTCCGAGATTTTTAGCGCATGTGGGAAATGTTGGATGAGTACGGCTCTCTCTCGTACGCGATGCTCCAGATCGCTGGCGTCACGGCGCACGCATGATTAATCCAGTCGATCACGCCGCTCCGGGCGAACGACGCAGTACGGCTTGAAAGTTTCAGGTCCGGCCCGGAGGCTTTCCAGGTGACTGCGTTCGACCAGAATATCGAAGCGCCGGTAGTTTTCACGATTCGCGCGGGATAAGAGCAGCTACCGGATTTCAGCGTGCTCAGCGAGGACCTCACGCACGTGAACCCAGACCGCACGGCGTTCTTTCGAAGGAGTTACGGTGAGTTTCCGATCTATCCGGATTTCATGGTCGACCTCGACCGGATTTCTGCTGGGGGTGAGCGCAGCCTGCAAAGGATATCCGAAGTTAGGGTTTTATCCACGAGACGCTGAGTGGGGGACGTACGAATAACGAGGCCGAGCAACGCGTTATCACTGATTTTAGGCGCGGGTTCTGATTTAGGTTTGACAGAATCAGGTCGAAAGCTCTAAGACAGTTACTCCCTGCAAAGGTGAATGGCGCGAGGTGGAGCAGCCCGGTAGCTCGTTGGGCTCATAACCCAAAGGTCGTTGGTTCAAATCCAGCCCTCGCAACCAAAAATCGAATAGGAAAACGCCGCTTGTAACAACAAGCGGCGTTTTTCGTTTTAGTCTAAGTACTTAATATCATTCAAAAGCGACCGGCAGTCTGACCCGCAATCTTTCACGAAATGTCCCGAAATTTCGTGGTGATGCTTCTTTTTTGCTACTCCGTTGCTACTTCTTACTACTCGCGAAGAGAGCCGTTTTCGGCTCTCTTCGCGCAGTTTTCACTTTTCTGTCCACCAAGTAGTGCTCAAGACACTCGAACTGGTCGCCCTAAACAGGGACAACTCATTCCTGAGGAGGAATTTCTATGTATTCATTGCTCATCCGTCTTATGGCCGTTGCGGCGCTGACTCAGCTCGGTATCAGTCTCGCGACCTTTCACGACTGCAGGTCAAAGTCGTGCCTTGCGCGAGTCGAGAAGGCGTCTCGGGATGTTTTGCGGATCGACTGGAAACCGGTCTCTGTATTTTATGGCGAGGCGAAACGCTTTCGCTAAACAGTCGTTATTCGTAGGCGGGAACGAATTGTCGCTGGCCAAAGCACCACTGGGTTCTGGATTCCGGCTTCTCTTGGACCAATCCACATTGATCGCGCATAGATACCGTCTACTGCGGCGAACTTTCTTAAGTGGATCGGATCACTCTAGATGGTTTTATTAACGAGGTATTTATATTTACTCTTCGAGTTTTGTGTTTCGGGGAACACAAAAGCCACGCCAATAACTGGCGCGACGGCCTTTAAAATTACTGTTTGTGACGGCTCACTGCTCAGGGCCATATGGTCAGCTTCCGTAAGTTCTATGTTAGGATTAATTGGATAAAGCAGCACCAACCCTCTTTCCTTTGGCCTAGTCTTCAAACGGTACGATACATCGGACAGGCCGGGCGTTTTTTCAAATAGGTCATCTGTGTTGCGCGCGTTGAGATGGGCAAGTAAATCATCTAGGTCGATCATCTCGTCGCGCGGGGCGGTTACAGTTTTAAGATGCTTGGCGGTTGGATCGACTTCCGATTTCGCCATCTTTACGAACGAGCGATCAACCATAAAAGTCGACCGCCCATTTCCCAGATCCAAAAGAGTACCGCTTTTCGAGGACATAACTGCCACCGACCATGCAGAAAGTTCGCCGAACTTCGACAGTCCACTAATATAGTCTTTGATCATTCCAGTGGAGAACCGCGAATTCGCCTTACTGGATTGGAACCTGTCTAAGAATTGAAGGACAATTTCGCAAGAGACAGATCTATACAGAAGGCATGCGCTTCTATCCTCAAATGCCGAGCGTCCTCTTTTGCAACCGTAGGACTCGATTGAATCGAGAAAGTCCTTCGTGCATTCTAAATTCGCCCGCAATATTTCTTCCGAGTCTGGGGATATGTACAAACTCTGAACCTTTGATCCCGAATAGGTTAAACTTACGGCCTTTGCGGTTCTCATCTTTAAATTGGACGTAATGACCATCGTTGGTGTAGCCCCCAATTGGACCGGACGCTTCTCCGATGTTAAATGGGGGCTACACCACAACCCAGGAAAAGAGAAAAATCTAGATCAGGAAAAGTTAAGACAGAAAGCGGCTTGAAATAAAAATGCGACATCTTTCTTGAAATCTTCCGTCATGGTTCTGACTATTGCATCCGAGGAGTCGTGCTTTGGCCTCCTCCCACTTCGCCTCTCCGATGTTAAAGGCGAGGTGAACTAAACTCTCATAACTTTCTATAGTTTGCCGATGATAAGGTATGGATTCAAGACGGGGTGCTACCATACCTGCCGCAGTTCTTCTCATTTCGATCGTCCTTTGTCCCGTTCTAGCCGGGGCCGATGAGGCGCACGTATTCCAGGCATGTGAGGATCTTCACCAGGCATTAACCAGTTTCGATACAGTTTTTCAGAAACAGACGGTTGAGATTTCTTCCACTGCTTATCGATGGAAGGATTTGGACCAATTTCACTCCGATCTCTTGAAGGCGATGGCGCGCGACCCGACCCGTACGCCGATAGATCCCTTCGAACTCAGTCGCAGTACGGGAGAGGCCCAACGCCTGACCGGAGTCTTGAAAAACCGACTCAATGAACTCGACGGTCTGGCCGGTGAGCTCGGTGACGGGTTAAGAAACCCCTGGAAAGAATACAAAAACTCAGTCGCGGAGGTCCTTACTCTGAGAGAAGTACTGCGTTTCCGCATGGCGCGCGACCTCGCAAAAACGAACGGACTATTAGAGAGGCGTTTTGCGGCCGTTGTTAGTGCCGGTATACGGCTGCATTCTCCCGGACTCGAAATGCGCTACCGGCTCTCCAACGAGATTACCCTTGAAGGCCAGTCAATTCTCTCCAGCATTCGCGAATCGCTAAAAAAATTGGACAGTGCTTCCGCTTCGCAAAAAGTTCCTTCTTCCTCGTCTCCTTTTGTGCACTATTTCCTTAACTCCGCCCGAAGTACTACCTGGGAAATCTGGACTGCAATCCTTTCTACGGGAGCCCTTTGTTTCACAATCGGCCTGCTTCTACGGCCACGACAACGAGAGTCCCGGAGCCCTGCACTGAGTCCTGAAGCCAATTCTGCGCATTCGGCAGGGCCACCCACCAAGACTCAAACCGCTGAAGTCGCTGGCGTGGCGCAGGAACCCCTTGAACCGAACTCGGGACAAAAGACAACCCTCAGCTTCTTCGACTACCGCGCTTGGCTCCGGGATCTCGAATGGATCCTCACCCAGTGGAAAGAGTCGAGATCGAATCGCGCCTCGCAGATTCACTCGGATCGCGACAGCTCGGAGTATGGTGAAACTTTAGCCGAGCTTTGCTTGAGATCGGGCGAACGTCCAGACTTCACGGGCCTGCTTTCCCGGCTGCACGATCTCCACCGAACGACCGAAGGCTCGCTTCGGTGTTCACGATTAGCGACGCACGAGAGCGAGCAGGATACCGAGCGCCTTCTCGGTCACCTCCTCATTTTGTGTGACTCTCTCGAAGAACTGAAAGCCATACCACTGTCGGTCCCCGTCGGAGACGATCCCATCACCCAAAAGGTCACCTCAAATGTGGCCTGAAACTAAATGCAACAGGAGAAAATTATGAGCTTCGTAGGTCCTGAAATTATGTCGAAACTTGGAAACTTAACCCGATCGGATGTCGATACCGTTCCTTACGGCGTTGTTAAAGTCGACACTGCCGGTAAGATCCAACTGTACAATCGCTATGAATCCGACCTTGCGGGTGTAGCGGTGAATTCCGCCGAAGGAAAAAACTTTTTCACGGATATCGCCCCATGCACAAACAACAAACTCTTCTTCGGCAAATTTAAAGCCGGGGTCGAAGCGGGCGAATTGAACTCGATGTTCAACTACACCTTCACCTACAAGATGAAACCGACGAACGTTGCCATTCACCTGGTTCACGATAAAGCTTCAAAGACGAATTGGATTTTCGTCCAGAAGAAATGAGGCTTCCATTATGGCTTATCAAACGACCCGAGGAAAACTATGAGAGAAGAACAGCTCCGGGAAATGGTCCACAGTCTTGAGGCCCAGCTCGTTTCGCTTTATGAGGAAAAGCAGTCTGCCGGCGACACTTCTCAGATGGCGGAGATGATCGAAAGCCTCGAGGCCCAACTCGTCTCCATGTATCAGGAACGGCAATCGCTTCCGGCGGATCTGGACAGCATCGCAGACTCGATCTCGAGCCTGGAAAGCCAGGTCATCGCGCTTACCGATGAAAAGATGGAGCTTGAGGCGCAGCTTCGTGCGATCCACACCGAACTGAGGGCCAAAAAGGCAAAAGCACGCAGCATCGGCGCCGCTATCATGGAGGCGGCACTCTTTACAGACGCCGAATCGAACGGGAAGGAAAGCGGATGACACTCCCTCAGCGAGACGATCGAGCTGCTTCACTTGAAAGCCCGTCTCGAACAGACGACCTCGCTGCTGAATCGATTGCTTGGCTCGAACGCCTCGGTCTCCAAGACCTGGTGTTCGAGTCTAGTCGGTCGGACTTTGAGCGGGTTCGCGTTTCGTTTGAGTCTTGTATGAGTTTCCTGCACTCGCATCCGAGTCGTGTCTACGGCGTGCACACCGGATACGGAGCGGACGTCACGACGAAAAAAGATCCATCGGACTGGCGAACAACGCAGAGAGAGCTTTTGGACTATCTATGCGTAGGCGTTGGAGAGGCGCTTTCTCCGCAAATTGTGCGACGAGGGCTTCGGATTCAAGCTTGGAAGACCGCCCAAGGTTACTCGGGGGTTCATCCGGAAACTTTTCGATCACTCTGTGAACTTTCGAATCGATCGGACCTTCCAACGGTTCCTCGACATGGAAGTCTAGGCGCAAGCGGAGACCTGATCCCGATGGCTCATGCCATCGCGCCTCTCTTTAAAGAAACACTTCCTCGAGGACCTCGGGACGTCATCGGCCTTGTGAACACCAATTCCATGATGAGCGCGTTTGCCGTGGAACTCTTTTCGCGTGCGCGTAGAATCGTGACATCCGCAGTCGAAACTACGGCATTGAGTGCGATTGCCCTCGGTGGGGTCACCGAACCATTCGAATCTCGCGGACTGGGGATCAATCCGGCAAGACCTTATCCGCGCAGGG
This sequence comes from Oligoflexia bacterium, assembly GCA_014376785.1. Taxonomy (GTDB): domain Bacteria; phylum Bdellovibrionota; class UBA1018; order UBA1018; family UBA1018; genus JACMQW01. The sequence goes on along the minus strand of JACMQW010000080.1, from coordinate 95,699 downwards.
TGGGAGAGGAAATCCTCGATGCGCAGGCTCATATGAAGCGAATAGTGGGTTGGACGGGCGAAGGGGCCATTCCGATTCAATTCCCGCTTCTACAGGAGCGATATTCTATACGCTGCGCTCCGCAAGTGCTTGGCATTTGTCGCTGGAACCTTGAATCCGCCGGGGAGCGAATCGTTTCGGAAGCTTTAAGCGTGGCAGACAACCCGGTCTTTACCCAAGGCTCTTTCTGGCATGGCGGCCACTTTTACGCGGTTGGACTTTCAACAGCGGCGGACCTCATCGCTGATTCCGTTGCACGTGCAAGTGAGCTCCTCGACCGTCAGTGCCTGCTCCTCGTGGATAGCGAACTCAGTCATGGTCTGCCACCCAACCTCGTGCACCCTGGCGCGGGACACGTCAAGGGCATCCATCAACTGATTTCTTCCCTTTTGCAGAGCGTCCGGGCGCACGGTGTGCCCTCGAGAAACCTGAGTTTCAGCTGCGAAAGCAATAACCAGGACGTTGTCCCCGCGGCGATGGCCGCTTTGATCTCGCTTGATCAGATGATTCAGACGGCAGCAGAAATCACTCGCGCTTCTCGTTTTATAGCCCAGAGAGCCGCTACTTTACGTGCCACGGGATCGGTTCCCAAGACCCTAAACCTGGAGAGTTGGAATGCATTCGAATCCGCATGATTTGGCCACGCGGTTGAAAGGTCTCCTGCGCGGAAACGCTTATCCCGTCCTCCGTTGGAACGAGGACGGGGAAGAGACAATCCTGAGCGCGGCAGCGCTTTGGAATCTTGCTCTGGAACGACGCCATCAGTGGCGCCGGTTAGGATTTCGAGCCGGAGATTTTGTGCGATCCGAGGCCCGTGGCATCGAATTCGTAATCGACCTCGTTGCCTGTGGGATCGGCCATCACATCTTGTGGCCGCGGCCGATGGAACTGTTGGACCAGGGATCGGTCCATATGATTGGAGACTCCGGTGCGAAACCGAGCGTCTTTTTGCCGGCGTCGCAGTCTCGTGCATGGGAGGCCCGAACAGGGCAGCCGATTTCCTCTCCGAATGTGAAGGGCGAACTCGCGAATCCGATTCTGCTTCTTCAGACCAGCGGCACTTCGGGACATGGACCGAAATCTGTCGTTCTCAGTGCGGAGGCAATCTTGTATCAGATTGATTCGCACTTGGAAGTCCTTCGCCCAGCATCCGAGAGCACGCGTCTCTGTATTTTACCTTGGCATCACGCCTTTGGCCTTGTCCTAGATCTGCTGCTTGGACTTTTTGCCAAGCAAGATCTCGTCATTTACGGCACGCTAAGAAAGCCGCCCTCTTTCGCCCGAGTTCGCGAGACTATTCAACGCGATCGACCCGAATGGCTGGCTCTGGTCCCGAGACAACTTGATTTTTTGCTTTCTAGGCCGCTCTCTGAGTATCAAGCACTGAACATCCACGTGGGCGGCGGATTGGTCGGCGAAAAAACCCTCGAACACGCCCGCGGGCATTTTCGGAATTTGATCGAAGGATATGGGATGACCGAATGCGGTCCGGGGATTCTACTCGATGGCCGAGTGCTGCCAGGAACTGTGATTCGCACGAATGCAGACTCGGAGCTTGAGGTGCACTCTCCTTCGATTGGATTTTGGGATGAGCGCGCGCATCAGCTCACCAGCGACCATTTTCTAAAGACTGGAGACCTCTGCGAAATAGAGTCCGTTAGTGGAGAGATTCGCATCCTGGGACGCACTGGAAACCGATTAAAGCTGCGGGACGGAACCTGGACTGCGCGTGAACTTGTGGAATCCGAAATCGAGCGAGGGTTTGGAATTCAACACGCGATTATCGTCCACAAGAGTGAAGGAGCTGAAGTGCTGCTCCTCACGGATGGTCCGCTTCGTGAGCCTCAAGAGATAAAGATGCGAATCGTCGAATTTTTGGAAAAACGACTTGGAGGAATGGCCCGAGTTCAAACCCGAGTCATCGACGCTGCCTTACGGGAAATAGCGGAACACCGCTCGGGAAAAACATTCAAGGAGGCGCTGCAAGGCGTATTGTGATTTATGTTTTCAGGACCGATTTTACCTGTATTGAAGGAACAATTAGACAGTGACACCTTTCGCATCCTCCTTTCGGCGATGCTCGACGAAATGCCGAGCCTTTCCGATGAAGCTAAGGACCGCGTAAGAACCTGGGTCGCGGGCTTAGCAGGGAGCCTCTTGTCCACAATGACTGATGTTTCCCCGGAGGGAGATGAGTCCGAGGTACTAAAACTTCTTCCCTCAACTTGGCTCGCATGGAGACTAGAATGGGCCCGCTATAACGCTCAGATGCAGTATCAGGCCATGCTCCAAGGCGAGGCAAGCCCTGAGCTGATGGCCCGCGGCGGCGCGCTCTCTTACATGTTCGGTCAGATCGAGAAGCACCTCGACGCGGAAACGATATACTGGCTTTATAAGCTCGCCGCCGATCCGATTCCAGCAGTGAAGCAGAAAGTGGATCTGAGCCGAAAGCTTATCGAAACCACTTCCCGATCCGCTCGTCAATTACGGAGCATCATTGAGAAAATGTATTCGTTGAAGGGGTCACGCTCGAACGACATTTCATCGGGAGACAACCTCCGACGACAGCTCAATGATTTCACGAATGAAGCAGCGCTACAGTTCAGCCGAACCTCGGGCATTCCCGCCGGTGACCTACTCGATAGCATCGAACTCATGGCGGTCTCGAAACTCACCGGGTTTCAACTGAAAGTCGTAGTTTCAGCGAACAATCAGCTCGGCGAGGAAAACGTTCCCTCCGATGTAGCGGAATGCTTTCGTGCTACGGCCAATCTTTGGCTCGATGAGGTCCTCTATCGCTCGTCCGAAAAAAACGGAGAAGAACGAACGAACGCCGAAAAGTCGGAGCACTTGAACCTGGAATGCACGGTATGGAAGGAGCAAAACTATCTCTACTTCTCGATCAAAGACGACGGTTTAGGGAAAACGCAAATCACGATCGACCCCTCTACGTGGAACGCGCTGGCTCTTCGCCTCGAGTCCAAACAGGATCCCGGCAAAGGCTCTGAACTCCGGGTTCGTTGTACAGCGGCGGTGAATGCGGTTGAGCAGTTTCTGGTTTTCGAAATTCACCATGAAGGAGGAAAGAGACTTTTCTCCATTCCCTCATATCAGATGTGTTCGGTCGAGAACCAAGCTCGGTCCGGATTAAAAGACCAAAGATATGGACTTTATCGATCGAACGCGGATGAAATCCTCTCCGAAATCGACTTGGGACAAAAACTTCTGTCCCAACCCCTCCCGTCGGAACAAGCCATTCGCCTCATCGTGAAAAATAAAGAGGGTGATCCGATCGCGCTTCGGGTGTCAGATGTCACGTGCATGATCCAAGGAAAAATAAAAACCCAGTCGATCCCGTATCTCAAAAACGTTCCGATTCTCGGTTTCGTCTTACACAATGGCGAGTATCTCTGCGTGCTAGACATCGATCTATTAATTGCCGCATAGCGGACGCGTCTTCAGTACTGTCAGAACCTGATGGCCGATTTCACGCGAGCTGACCCCTACGTTTTCAGTAAGCTGACCCCACCTCTTTTCACCTGAATTGACCCCAGGGTTTTCACCAAGCTGACCCCGTCGTTTTCACGAAATGACCCCAGGGGTCTGGTCAGGTATTCCGGGCTGTTTTGACCTACGCTCATCATCGACAAAGGAGAACGCGTCGATGGTGGGAGATAGGAAAAGTCATCAGGTGAAAGCTCAGATTTTAGTCCTCTATAAAAAAGGGATCGGGAAGAAACGGATCGCCCAGATTCTCGGGATCTCGAAAAATACGGTGAAGGGCGTAGTTCGGACAGACCAGGCGGGACCTTCGCTCGTCGTACCTGGAAAGAGTTCGTCCGAATCCTGCGAAGCTGATTGGTCCTCGAGTATCGACTGGGAGAAGGTTCGAGAAGAGCTCGGGCATCGTTACGCGACGATAAGGTGCCTCCATGCGGAGCACGCGCCGGCCGGGGATGATTACCTCCGGTTCTGGCGTGAACTGAAGCGGAGTATCCCCACTGACCCTGCCGAGCGAGCACGGATTCGCTTCCAGCATAAACCCGGGCAGCGGGTCGAGATCGACTACTGCGACGGGATCGGGGTCACGGATAGGAAAACGGGGGCAACGAAGAAGACGCATTTATCTGCGGGCGTGAGTTCGTTTAGCGATTACACCTTCGGTGAGTTCTCGGTCACCCAGAAACGGGAGGAATTCATCGCAAGCCAGGACCGAATGCATTATTTTTTTGCTGGCGTACTTCCGTACCTTGTTGTCGACAACTTAAAGAGCGGCGTATCACAGGCTCATATTTACGACCCGGACGTGAATCCCGTTTATATCGACTACGCAAACCACATGGAATTTGCGGTTTTACCCGCTCGTCCGCGGACACCGCGGGATAAGCCCTCAATCGAAGGGAATATCGGGGTGATCCAGCGGCAGTTTTTTGCTGAGACCCGGAACCGAGTATTTTATTCGCTCGGTGAGCTGAATGTTTGCTTCCGGGAATATTTAAAACGCCTGAACAATGAGGTGATGAAGGATTACGGCGTCACGCGTGCGGAGCGCTTCGCCACTGAAAAGCCCCTCCTTAAGCCCTTACCCGCCGTGGCGTTTGAGACGGCCGAGTACCGGACGGCGAAAGTTCATCCCGATTGTCATATTCAGGTGGAGAAGAATTTTTACTCGGTCCCTTACCGCTTCATACGCGAAACTCGCCTCCGAATGCGAAATCTCAACCGACATTGGCCTTGAGGTTCTGTAGAGCCAGATAATCCATTCCGAATTTATTAACACATAGCTTCAGCCGCAATAATGCGCGTCATCCTCAATCAGCTAAACCTCGACCTCACATCGGCCCAACTAACTTTCCAGGCTAACCTCTCGTCTTTACTGAAATTTATTTTCGAGTAGCAACCTTTTCTAGAGAGCATCCTACCCCGGCCCGCCGATTGTTCGCGGCCGACCGTCCAGGTTCAGTTCCTTTCCTCGCAACCAATGTAAATTAAAAAGTCCATTTCTTCGGAAGTGGGCTTTTTTTTTTGTCGTTATTTGTAAAGATAGAATGATGAATGAGCAATCACTCGCCCCTTTAAAAAAAGCGCTCGGCAGTTTGAAACTGGCGATCGGGCAACCTTTGAACGAATTTACCCGCGACTCAGTCATTCAAAGGTTCGAATACACATTCGAACTATCCTGGAAAAATTTAAAACGCTTTCTTGAATCGAATGCTCCCCTTTCCGACGACAGCGTTAAAGGAATCTTGCGCGAAGCGCACCAGCTCAAACTCATTACTCACATCGATCAGTGGTTCTCTTTTCATAAATCGAGAAACCTGACTTCACATACCTATAACGCCGATACGGCCGAAGAAGTGTATCGGGATGCCATTCAGCTTCCCGCCCTTTGTGATGAGATGATTTCTGAACTCGAGAAGAAGCTAAAAGCGTGAAAAAAGGATGGACCCAGCAAGAGGGCGATTACCTAACCTCGGTCATCTCGGCCTACTTTCCGAACGTGACCATCTCTTTCTTCGGTTCTCGCGTGGGAGACAAATTTAAAGAAACGTCGGATCTCGACGTCTGTCTAAAAGCCGATGTGCCCCTCGATCTTTCGAAATGGTCGCAACTGGAATCGGACCTTTCTCAATCCTCTCTTCCTTATAAAGTCGATCTCTTAGATTGGTCCCGTATTACCGACGACTTTCGGAAGGTCATTTCTGCAAAGTCTGTTTTGATTTCGAGCGGCTCATGAACTTAACGTCGCTGGGCTTTACCTTAAATCGTGGGGCGTGGGATAACTCCATTTGTCCTCCCGTCTCGGCTTTAGATTTTGCACATTCAAACTTCGAGCAATGGTACCCTGACTTGATCTAGCTGCCCACCACTTATGAATAACTTGGACCACGTATTGCTCCTCCACAACTTCAACTGGCTAAAATTGAATTTGGCGCTTTGGCTACATTGGGGAACCTACTGGCTCATCCTCTCAAGAAAAGTGAATGAAACCAAGAGCAGCGAAAGCACACTCGCACGACTCCAGCACGTCGTACCGATCGCGATCGCATTCTCTTTTCTATTCGGTGGGAAATGGAATTTCCTGCATTTAAACGATCCGATTTTACGAACCGCATTTTGGGAAATCCTCGGCACATTGATCACGGCCTCAGGCCTGCTCCTCGCCGTTTTGGCCCGAAAACATCTCGGAAAATATTGGAGCGGAATCATTACACTGAAAGAAGGACACCGACTGATTCGCACGGGGCCCTATCGATTTGCTCGTCATCCGATCTACACCGGGTTTCTAGTCGCAGCATTCGGGAGCGCAGTTTGCCTAGGGAAAGAACGCGGAATTTATGCGGTCCTGCTGATGGGAATCGCCTACGTCCTAAAAATAAGGAAAGAAGAGAAAATCCTTATCTCCCAATTTGGCGAAGAATATTTAATCTTTCAACAAGAAGTGAAAGCGCTGATTCCTCGCGTCTTGTAAGAGATGCCCTCACGAAGACCGATGGCATTCCATTTCGAAGGAAATAAATCTCAAAAACCCTGGCGTTGGTTTCGATTCAGCGAGGCGGAGTAATGATGATTCCATTCGCCGGGCAAGTTCCCATGTCAGGCTTCGGTTTTCCATTTGCCCCCTGAACCGGAGAACTCCGTCCGAGACTTCCCGGCTCTGGAAACTGCATCACGCGGCCGCGGTCGAGTGTGAGGTCCACTTCCGCGAAAAACGCGCGACGAGATCTCGTATCTTTCCGACAAAGAAAGACTGCCGCATTCACTGACCCAGGTCCGAGGTCTTGGGCGAGAGTCGACATCAGAAGTTCGCGAGTCACGGCTTTTCCCGCTGCATTCGAGATGAGGGCTTTAAAGTTCGGAAGGGCGATGAACCGCGCAGCGAGCGTCGACGCCTGAGAAAAATAAGTGGCAACGCTTCCGCCCGCACAAGTTCCATGCGCATACCACTCATGGTTATAAAGACAGGAACGGGTACCCGGCATCACGCGCGCAAGCTGATCTCGCACCGCTGCTCCCATGGCTCCCGAAATATCGAGAGCCGCTGCGCACCAGTCCGAACCGACCTGATCGGCGTCGACTAGACTGCAGTACTGATAGCCATGATCGAAATCGTTCACCTGGTTTGGCCAAAGCCCATGAAGAGCCATTCCGAAATGTCCACCACCGGCGCGGCACTCCGGTTTTTCCGGCTTGGCGACACAAAAATCGTTTTGGTAAGAAATCGCCAAAACATAAGAATCGTAATTTCCGGGTGCCGGAAAGGCGAAAGCCGAAAAAGAATTCAGGAAAAAACCAACTCCAAGTGCCAGAACTAAATTTTTTGCGCTCATGCGGAAGAAAGTTAGCAAAGGAAATCCAAAAGGAAAGTCAGGGTATCGTCTGCGCGAGATTTTTTCGGAAAACCCTCTCATCGTCCTTTTATGCGAGGTGACGGACTTTTATTTTAAACGCGCCGGACCGCGAGTCTCCTTTCACGCCATTTCTACAGAAACAAAATCGTTCGAATGTTTCGGCAAATCATCCATTTGCGCATTTCTTTACGAACCTCGTTATAAAACCGAAAACTCTGTCTAACCCCGCGTAAAGCTTGACTCTCGCGCGAAGAAATCGCACTTTTCTCCGATGATTACCGTACGTATTCCGAACCAAACGATCCGCTGTCTTAACTTCGTCAACGGGAACTGGGTGCAAGGCTCTGGCGAGCGCTGGGAAATCCACAGCCCTTATAACGGAAAATCAATCGGAGAGTGCCATGCTTCTACCGCGAAGGATGTTTCCGCCGCCATGGATTTCGCCGTGAAAGCTCAGAAAGTCTGGGGAGCAACCCCGATTAAAGAACGCACGCGAGTTCTATTCGCTTTCAGGGAAAGCCTCATGCGCGACCATGAAGAAATTGCACATCTGAAAGCGTCGGAATCCGGAAAAACTTACAGCGAAGGACTGGCCGGTTTGATGAAGGGCTTGGAAGTCCTCGAATACGCGCTTTCGCTCCAAAACATCGACACCGGAGGAAAACTTGAAGTTTCTCGTGGTGTCACTTGCGAATACCGCCGCGAACCGCTCGGCGTGGTCGCGAACATTACCCCGTTTAACTTTCCGGCAATGGTCCCGATGTGGACGATCCCCATTTCTCTTGCCTTAGGAAATGCCTACGTTTGGAAACCCTCTGAGAAAACGCCGCTCACCTCGATGCGAATCGCCGCGGCATTAAAAGAAGCGGGCATTCCGGATGGCGTTTTCACCGTTCTCCAAGGCGGGCGGGAAACGGTCGAAGCCATCATCGATCATCCGAGTATCGCTGCGATTGGATTCGTCGGCTCTTCTTCAGTTGCGAAGCAGGTCTACTTGCGTGGCACAGAAAAAGGAAAACGCGTGCTTGCCCTCGGTGGCGCAAAAAATCACATCGTGCTTCTGCCTGACGCGAATCCCGAAATCAGCGGCGCCGGCATTTCGGATTCATTCACCGGATGCGCCGGCCAACGCTGCATGGCGGCTTCCGTGCTGCTCGCAGTCGGCGACGCGAAAGTCATCGATCCGTTGATTGAAAAAACGGTCCAGCGTGCCGCTTCCCTCACTTTGGGAAAAGACATGGGCGCAATCATTACGAAGTCCCAAGTCGAAGTCCTCCGTTCGGCCATTGATCGCGCGGAAATAGAAGGTGCAAAAATTTTACTCGACGGGCGCAAGGCGAAAGCTCCGGCCGGGTGTGAGGCGGGAAACTGGATCGGTCCGACGATCTTAGACAACGTAAAGCCCGGATCCGAAGCAGCCACCACTGAACTTTTCGGACCGATCCTTTCGATCATTCGCTGCGCGGATATCACCGAGGCGATGAAAATCGAGAACTCGAGCGCTTACGGAAATGCATGCTCAGTCTTCACTTCGAGCGGTGTGCATGCAGAGCGAGTCATTCGTGAAGCAACGACCGGAATGGTGGGCGTCAATATCGGAGTGCCCGTCCCTCGCGAACCCTTTTCGTTCGGCGGTATTCACGACTCGAAGTATGGCCACGGTGATATCACCGGTGAGCACAGCCTCGACTTCTGGAGCAATGTAAAAAAAGTGACCCAAAAGTGGGAAAAACAAGCCGACTCAAATTGGATGTCCTAATGACTAAAACTTCCGCTCCTTCTCTCCATCACATCATCCTCGCGACTCACCAGAACCTTCGCTATAAAGAAAGTCTTCCCATCCACTGGGGAGAACGTGATCCGCTCAAGCGCGGGGCCGTCGTCGCCTCCGTCACCGATCCGAAGCACCGGAATGCCATCGGCACCCATAGCGGTTCCTACACCGTTTATCGCGCCCTCTCGATTGCGGGCGGAGAGTTTCGCCCGCAACATCGACCGGATTTAGAGAATACCGAGAGCCCAGTCCAGATCGGACCTTACGAGAGCTGGTATTCTCCCGACAAGATGGTTGCGATCGACCCATGGGGACTGGATCCAAGCGGACATTTCGGTGATCTCTATAAACAGGGCTACGACATTCGCCCTTCGATTGCGGTAACCCAAGCGCGCCTCCAAATTCCGGAAATCCACCAAGCGATCGATGCCGGTCGCTTAAAAATCGATGGCGAGATTGTGCTCGCGAGCCGAGACATTAAAATCACGAAGGTTGCAATCGAACCCGTGTGGTATTTGCCGGGAATCGCGAAGCGGCTCGGAGTCGAAGAAGGTGAATTTCGACGCGTTCTCTTCCAAGAAATGGGCGGAATGTTTCCAGAGCTCATCACGAGGCCGGACCTAAAAGTCTGGCTCCCTCCCATCGGTCATGCAACGGCCTACATTTTCGGAGATCCCCAGTCACTTGCGAATCCAAAAATTGAACTCACCTGCCGCGTGCACGACGAATGCAATGGCTCCGACGTGTTTGGTTCTGACATCTGCACATGCCGCCCTTACCTCATGTGGGGAATCGAGGATGCGGCTCGCACCGCCCAGCGCGGCGGCGTCGGAATCGTCATTTACTTCCGAAAAGAAGGTCGCGCGCTCGGCGAAGTGACGAAGTTTCTCGTCTACAATGCCCGCAAAAGACAAAAAGGCGGCGATTCGGCAGCGACCTACTTCCACCGCACTGAATGCGTGGCGGGGGTCGAAGATGCTCGCTTCCAGGAAACGATGCCTGATCACCTCCACTTTTTTGGGATCCAAAAAATCGATCACCTCCACTCGATGAGCAATATGAAGTACGACGCCATCGTCGGCTCCGGCATTCAGGTCGTAAATCGTGTTCAGATTCCTGACGAACTGGTACCGGCAGACGCGCAAGTCGAAATGGAAGCGAAGAAAGCCGCCGGTTATTTCACGATGGAAAAGCCGAAATCGAAAGAAGAATTGGCAGCCGTGAAAGGACGCAAAATTGAAGAATGATCTCGATTATCTCCTGTCACCGAAAGCCATCCGCGATCGTTCGACAAAACTTTTCGAGGCGACGGTAGCAGGTAAAACGCACTTCGAATACCACCCGGATAAGCTCGACTCCGTCGTAGACTTTGTCGTCGCGACGATTCGAAAGAATTATCCCGATTTGAAAATCCCATTCCATTCACGTTGGGGCCATTTCCGCGCCGGTGGCATCGACCGCGTCCAGACCTACCTCGAAGAGAAAATTCAAGCTCTCCCGCGCGAAGAACAGGGCCGTACGAAAATCGATCTCGTGATCTCTTCGGTTCTTCTGGATGCGGGCGCAGGAGAAGGATGGAAGTATCTCGAAGCGGCATCCGGGAAAACTTTCTCGCGTTCGGAAGGACTCGGTATCGCGAGCTTCTGGATGTTCATGGATGGGACTTTTTCGCATGATCCGGCTCACCCACTCCGGGTGACCGCGCGCGGACTAAAAGCACTCACCCGCGAAAAACTTGAAAGCGCATTTCAAGTGACGGCAGAGAATCCACTGGTCGGCGTCGAGGGCCGTCTGGAATTACTGCGCTCGTTAGGTTCCGCGATCGAATCAGCGCCCACGATTTTTCCGGGAGCCCGTCCGGGAGGGTTATTCGATTACCTTCGCACGCTCGGCTCCGAGGTGGCAGCGGTGCGCCTCCTTCGGGCGGTTCTCGATGGCCTCGGACCGATCTGGCCCGGCCGGACCAGTCTTGAAGGGGTGAACCTCGGCGATTGTTGGCGGCATTCCCTACTTGGTCCGCTTGAGAGCCCGAGTTCCCTCATTCCGTTTCATAAGTTATCCCAGTGGTTGACCTACTCTCTGATCGAGCCAATCGAAGAGGCAGGATTAAAGATCACGGGTGTCTATGAAATGACCGGGCTACCCGAATACCGAAACGGCGGATTACTCCTCGACCGCGAGCTGATCACTCTCAAAGACCCTGGCCTCCTCACGCGCGAACACACGCCTGATTCCGAACTCATCGTCGAGTGGCGGGCATTAACCATCGTATGCCTCGACCGGATCGCCGAACGAGTCCGCTCACAACTGGGCATCGCAGAATCTGATTTTCCGCTCGCAAAGGTCCTCGAAGGCGGAACCTGGTGGGCAGGTCGCGCTGCCGCTCGCGAACTGCGAGCAGACGGGTCCCCTCCTTTAAAGCTGAAGAGCGACGGAACTGTATTTTAAATCCTTTATTTAAGACCGGCCGACAGCGTTCTCTGAAGAAACCGAATCCCGAAAGAAAATCCATGAACTCTCCGAATCTTCACGTCATCGACCACCCGCTTCTCCGACATAAGCTGGGCTATTTACGCAGCAAGACCACGCTCTCGCACGAGTTTCGTGAGATCACGAAAGAAATTTCCCGCTGCCTCGCTTACGAGGCGCTTCGAAACTGGAAAGATATCGACCAGACCGAGGTCGAAACTCCGATCTCGAAAACGAAAGTCGATCGCATCGTGCGCGCTCCGGTCGTTGTCTCGATCATGCGCGCGGGTAATGGCATGCTCGACGCCGTCCTCTCGATGATTCCTTTCGCGCCGGCCGGATTTATCGGCATTTACCGGGATAAATTCGTCCGTAGCACAGTCGAGTACTACTTTAAGATGCCTCTCGATATCCGCGGAAGAGTCGCTATTCTCTGCGATCCGCTCATTGCGAGCGGTGACACGATCATCGCGGCGATTGAGCGACTGAAAAGCCATGAAGTAAAAGGAATCATCGTGCTGAGCTTCCTGGTCAGTGAAGCCGCTTCCGTTCGTCTGCAGGAAACCCACCCTGATGTAGAAATCTACACACTTGCGATTGAGCGCGAGATGAATGAGGAGGGCTACCTCGTGCCGGGCCTCGGGGATGCAGGCGATCGACTTTTTCAAACTAAATAGGAATGCAAACACAAGTTCGAATCATTGGCATCGCAGGCGGAAGCGGCTCGGGAAAGACAACCTTCGCCCGTGAACTGGCGGCCCGACTGCCGAAAGAACATTGCGAAATCATTTTTCAAGATAATTATTACATCGATCAGTCCGCCCGGTTCGACTTCGATGGAGGGAACGTCAACTTCGATCATCCCGATGCGTTGGACTTCGACTTGCTCGCAAAACAACTTGCCGCGCTGAAAAGCGGTTTCCCGATCGAGATTCCGATTTATGATTTCGCAACCCATCGCCGCGTAGCGCAGACACTCCCCCTCGTGCCGAAAGCAATCATCCTCGTTGATGGAATTCTTATTTTTCATCCCGAGAAAGTGCGAAACCATTTCGACGATCTCATTTATTTCGACACTCCAGAGCCTCTCCGCTTTCAGCGCCGACTCGAGCGCGACGTTCGTGAACGGGGAAGAATCGCCGAGGGCGTGAAGGCACAATTTGAACGCCAAGTTAAACCGATGCATGACCAGTTCGTAGAACCCACTCGCTGTTATGCGAATACGGTCGTATCGGAACTAGAGGAATTTTCCCCTGCACTCGAGACGTATATTTCCCACTGTCTCGAACTGATCGCTTCGAATCGATAGGCTGATCTCGTTGAAAACGACGGACCTGCCACGCTCCAAAAAATTATCCGTTATATTCCTCTAATCCGATCGTTTACAGTTTTGAAAAAAGCGACTCCCAGCAACGTTCACTCAGTTGAAGCCGGGAGATACCGCCGCCCAATTGATCCCATGCTAACCTCGGCCTCGGCATTGCAATTCGCACCTGAAGTGAAATCGGAACTTTGCGAATTGCCCCATAGACCAACTAAAGACATCGCGTCCCTATTCGAGCGTCCGGTCATTACGGGTGCCAGTGTCAGTGCGGATAAAAACTCGCTGAGCCCTGGGAAAAAACTTTCTCAGCGACTGGCGTTTCAGGCAAACGTCCGAACGATCGCCAGAGGCGGTCAGCCCGGGTACGAATTGATCAAGCAGATTCAAGGAAATGACCTCAACGATCGGAGCGTGGTCATCGCCGTGGACTTCTTTTTTTGGGATTCATTCCTTAGGAATCCATCGCGGAGTCTTGCTGCGCTCACTCGGCTAAGTAGCTGGACCGGTAGTCTCGGCATTCCGCTGATCCTAAGAGAAATTCCCGAGCTAATCTCGGATCGCCAACCTAGCCGAAAGGAACTGAATACGGCAATCCATGCCGAAGCATCTCAGAATCCGTCCGTATTTGTAATGCCCTTCGATCGGCTGCATCGGCGCTACCTACGTGATGGATTTTTAATCATCCAGGGCGGACTTTGCACGCTTCGCGACTTACTTCCAGACGGCCTCCACCTGAGCAACGTCGCCGGGGAATACCTGGCAGATGTGCTCGAAGCGACGATTAATGGGGATACTTTGCCTTTCGACACTGACTTCAATCTTTGATCCGTCCGTTTTTCTCCACTGCTTCTAAAAAACTGTTTAGTGATTCGATGTAAGGCAAAACGAGTCGAGGCTCTGCAAGTATAGACCAAGGGAGTGGACCATACTCCAATACCCAAGGCCTAGAGAAACCCGATCGACTTATTTCGATTCGTGGTCCTATTTTTAAGTACGATTTCGAATCAGAAAATAAAATCGCGAAAGCACTCCGCAAATCGCGAGATGTTCGCCACTCATCCAGCATTTGATCACTCAGCAGATTATAATTCTTTTCAGAAATAGGGGTAGAAGCAGAGTGAAGAAAAAAATCCCCCTTCTCTCCTTTTTCTATCCGCGCGTTCTTCGGAAGTCCAAGGGCGAAGAGAATCGATGCTGCTTCGATATTTCCTGCTCGTAATCTTTGGTTCGCCACCACTTGGGAACGAGAGACCAAATAAGAACCACCAAAACCAGAATGAGTGTTTTGGGTCGATAACGATTCGATCGAGAAGGAGTGATTTCCCAGGCGCAGAACTGCACCGCCAAGAAATTGCGACCGTGCTCCGAGCTCCCGGCAGAGTGAATGGAATCTCCGGCGACTTGCTAGAATCAGGAAACTAAAAAGCGTGATTAACAAAACGGTCGGGACAAACGCAATGAAGAGGTACATTCGCTCAGTTTCGCGCGAAGGCTTCGCCTACTCAAGAAATTCCGGTGAAGAATAACCAACCCCTAGAAGTCAGATGACACTTTCATGTCCCTTAGTGATCATTTCTGAATGGAACCGACTTAATAAACAATTTCAGAGATGACAGTGACCGGAGCGGGTTCGGCTCCATTCGAACCGTTTGTGGAGAATACCTGAGCCCACAAGGGGTATTGGTAATTAAAGACCTTGGTCTGAAAAACGCGCTGAAAGGTGTCCTGCCCGCACATGGCATGATGCTCGTGGCAACTGGGCGCCCAGGGACTCGTGCGTTCAACTCCGAGCTTGCTCTCTTCCGCGTCTGGAAATGATTTTTATGCACTTTTATTTCTCATTGCGGTCCAAAGACTTCATGAAATGCGTCTTGGAGCACGAAATTTACTCAGCATCCGAGAGCAAGTGCACAGCTGGCCACCGCGCTAATAAAAGAGAGCGATGATCGCGTTATAAATCAATGCGCTTGCGGGGAGAGGCATGGGTACCCACCGCCTTTCGTTTCGTGGCCAGCAACTGGTGAGTCATGGCCTTCACCGTTTTTTCTCACTCCCGAATTACCTGGCCGTCGCCGCGGAAATCGCCACCGTTCCTCTGCTCGGCAGAGCTTATTTTTCAGCACTTTTGTTCACGGCGCTCAAATCGGTTTTTCTTTAGAATCGAATCCAGATTAAAAATCAGGAGCTAACTCGCATTCGCGAGGAATCATTTGCATAATGAGCGAGTGGTGGAAATAATCCCCTCTTCCCGCGCAAGAATGAGAGAATCCTCCGAATTCGATCGATCGACAGCAGTGGCAACTGAATGAGCCAGAAGCTCCCAAACGAGAGACATTATTTCCCAAGTCTTGATTCGCAGGGACCGAGCGCGAATGAATCACACACTAGAGGTCCTCCAGTCGGCACGCCCACTGCAAATCAAACAGAGATGAATGCCAGGAAACGAAGAATAAATAGCCGTCCAGAGTTGAAATTGAAAAAGAAAGACGAAAAATTAATTCTGATTGCGGAAGAAAACGCCATCGACAACAGCGGCGAAAAAAGAGGCGACGCTGTCCGGAAATTCTCCGACCAATTAGCGATAAGATTAAAACGTAAAATCGACCTCGTACATATTGCAGGTCTAACCGATTTTCCCGACTTAACCCGAAGGGCTCAGTCTGAGATCCGTTCGTCGCTGCGCGATCGGCTTGTCCGATTAAAAACCTTAGAAAAATCGCTGAGCGCTTTTTCAAAAGCCAGCTTCATATCGGGGGATCCTGTAGATGAACTTTTAAACCTGGCGAATCAAATCGACATCTACGAAATGATCTCAGTCGGGACGCACGGACGCCGCGGTATTCGACGAATTTTTCTCGGGAGCGTGTCCGAGAGCCTTATTCGATTGTCAAAAATTCCTGTAATGATCATCGGGCCTTCCGCTGTCGGAAATTCAGCCGATTTCTTGGGCGACAAAAAAATCAGCCTTCTCATTCCGACTTCGCTTACCGCGAACAGTATTCCAGCGGAGAAATATGCAATGAGGCTCGCGCTCCTCCTTGGCGCTCGGGTCGAGTTCTTTCACTGTATGCACGACGCACTTCATCCGGTCCTTCAAACGGCTTTTTCGGCCCCCCAGCTCTCACCTGCCATTTATGAATACATTGCGGAAACGAAAGCTCTCGCGATGAAGCAGCTCGCGCTTAAAACGAAACTTGCTCGAAAAATGGGAATTGAAGCAACTGCGTTGCTCGACTCAAAAACTCGGTCCTCGACCGACGCCGTATTAATGGAAGTAAAGCGATCGAAGCCATCGCTGATCATCATGGGAACCCACGGACACTCCTTGCTCGCGGGCGCCTTTTTCGGAAGAACGCTGCGCGATGTAATCCTCGCAGCTCCAACGCCGGTCATATCCGTTCGGTCGAAGCGGTCTTAACGATCCGGCTTGCGATTATAGGACTTCAAAGCAGAGAGAATCCCAAGTGCAAGAACGCCCGCAGAGAGGAGCGAGCCAGGCGATGCGCCTAAACGCTCGAACCACTGGGTGTAGAAATGAATGGAGCCGAAGACTGCGCAGGTATTTACGACAAACCTCCGGCCAGATCTCGCTCCCCAAATCCCGACCCCTAAGAGTGCGATAGCCCAAATAACTGAGAAAGTTTCAGGGAGCACTCGGTATCCCTTTCCGGCTTCGCTTCCCGATAAGGAACCCACCCAGAGCCCCATATTTACGATGATCATGCAGACCCGGGCGAAAACCAGCGCCAACCTCTCGCGAGCGAAATTAACCCGATGCGAGAGCCAGAGCCCCGCCAAGGCCAAACACGAAAACAAGAGAACGGTCAACGCCGGCTGCTGAATTGCCACGAAATAAGAAGCGTGAGAGTAAAATGTCGAACCACCGAGCAAACCCAGCATCACAAAAGGGGCCAATCCTATCAGGAAGCCACTATTCGATGAGGTGCCCCCGACTAAAAGCAGGGCGATGATAAAAAGTTGCAGTCCGGTATCACCCAAAAAACCGTAAAGACTCTTCAACACATGTATAAACAACTCGGAATTCAATCCAAGCAGTCCCATCGCAACAGCGATAGAGGCGAAAATAAAGAGAATCGAAAGAGCGTGAGAGCCTTCGCTTTCTTTCGAAAGCGCAAACAGCCGCTCCTTTTCCGCGACCGTAATCTTTCCCGCTTTCTGCAATGCCCCAAGGTCTAATGTAATTTTCATTAGGACATTCTAGAGGAAAAGGAGCGGTGTTCAAAATTAAACCGAAATATTGGAGGCGATGAGAAATAATTTCATCCTCTCCAGACTTAATAAAAGTGCGGCTCCCACAGAAAAAGTGGAGGCCGCATCAGGGGATAGAATCAGTGAAAAAGGTTATAGGTTTTAAAAAATTTTTTCCCGACTGCCATGATCTGGGGATCGGTCGGATGATCGATTGCCTCCATTCCCACAACCGCTTTGCAGAGGTCTTGATGGTGGTGAGTCTCGAGGTGAGTTTTAAAACGGATTTTCGCCAATCCGGGTCCCACAACTAAGAGCTCGGTGGTTCCGGCTAACTCTTTCGCCACGTCATGAAAAAAATGTTTTTCTTGTTCATCTTCTTTACCGCCTCCGCCAACCTGATGTTGGGCGTCGTGTTTCTTCATGGCATGCGTGTCAATCTTATCCGCATTCAGTTTAAAAATTTTTGCGTGATCACTATCGATAAATAAAATACGAGCGGACATAGGAAAGCCTTTCGGGGTTGGAGTATTCTGAATCCTAACATGCAGAAACCTGGCCGTGAAAATTACCCCAAAACCAGCACTAGGAGCACTGGAGAGGCACTGAGTGCTTGAACCGCCGCGGCCAACGAACCAATAAAGACTTGAAAAGCGATCTAAGCGTTGACCGAACGGTGGGAACCCTGCGGGGGACTTGTCGATTTCTCCAGAAAAAAATCATGCGGCCTTTTTTCGCAGCTAAGTCATCGGGAAAAGGAACTAGGAATGGACTAAGTATCCCGAAAGGTCTGGCAGAGAGGAATGGCGGCCGCTTGAGCTGCAATCCCCCCGCATTCGAATCTTAACTTGCCTACAAAATTTACCGTTGCGTGATTTTACCGATTTTTACCAACGCGGGCCTGTGAGTCACTATTCCGTGGTCGATTACTCGCCGCCACTCCTCTCTGCACCGAACATGCATCCTGCACTTCAGAGTGGGAAACAATAGACGACTCCCTTATACGGGGAAAAATGCCGACAACCTCAACAAAAGGAGCCTCTATGCCAAAAGCAAGTTTGAAAACAATCTCGAAATTCATGAAAGGCATCGACTATCGTCAGCTCACCACTTCTGACCCGCGAGGTCGTACTCAAAGCCGCCCGATGAGTAATACTTGAGACGTATATTACGATGGCACTTCGTATTTCTTTACCTACGGCAGTTCTAAAAAGGTCAAAGCAATCAAGAAAAACTCGAAGATTAGCCTTCAGTTCAACAACACAGGTATTTTAAAGAAAAATGTCTTTGCCTCGGTGGAAGCAAAAACCACCCTGATTACCAAACGTGATGAGATGGAAAAACATTGGGTACCTAGCCTTAATATTTAGTTTCCAGATGGTTTAGACACCAAAGGAATCATGCTCATCAGCGCGAAAGTTTCCCACATTCACTACTGGTCTGGCATGGAGCAAGGCGAATTTTCACCCGGCTAAATCGACCTGAATCCAAAGTTTGCTTCAATTCTTTCACATGGCGGATGAATCCATTCATATTTCATCAGCCGTTTTTCTTTTGAAGGGGTCGACCGAATGACTTTTTCAGACTCTAACTCCGAAATAAGATATGACTCTCCCATGGGACAAAACGAAGTCTGTCAAAAAATTGAAGAAGCCATCCGGTCGATGCCATTGGAATTTGTAAAAGTTTCCCAATGGAACCCGGACACGATTAAGATCGACATTTCTTCCAATGAATTTGAGGAGAAAAGACGCATCGATCGATTCGCAATGATCGACGCTCTCTTGAAAGAAAAACTTCCGGAAATTTTTCCGAACTATACTTTTATTTACAAAACCTTCACTGAAGCAGAGTGGGAGCTTCGCGATGTGGGCAAAAAAACCTCAGCTCTTTAATTTATCGGAAATTCTTTCGGTATTCTCGACGCCTTTTCCAATTTCTGAACTGGGAAAAGGCAGATGGTCCAAAGAACAACAAATAGTTTGAGTAAATCGCCAGAATGAAAAATCGGTCGATCCAAGATCCTTGTAGCAGCCGAAGCCCCACAAACGCCAAAGCGAGCCATCCCAAATATTTCATTTTAACCGGAAAAAGAAAGTAGACTCTCATCTCATATTCCGGAAAGAGGGCCGCTGCGGCTAAAAATAGCGTCGAAGTGAAATCAGTCACTTGGATGACCGGGTATCTAAAAATAAATGAAAACGAAACCGTTACTAGAATAGAGGTTAAAACATAAAGCGTAGTTTTGAATGCACCCCACTCTGATTCAATCGAACTCAAGACGGAATTTAAGAATAGCAGCGCGAAGACCATCCAAATCGGGCTGGACGTAAGCGGAATGGCAAGAAAAGTAACCAGACGCCAGACTTCTCCATTCGTCACTCGCTCCGGCAAAAGGATCAGACGCTCGAACCAAACGGGATCAGATAGAACGAGTAAAAATCCGAAAATTTGCAGCGTGACGAGTAAGATCGCAATGTGAGGCACCGCCAAAAATTGGAAACGCCGAGAGAGATTTTTCAACCACTGGGGATCGTTTGTCGCCAATTATCACCTCATCAAAAGGACTCAGAAATGAGAACACCTCATTCGTAACAATTCTAAAAAAAAGAGAGCCGTTTGGAAAGCGGATCAGTCAGCGCCTACTCTTTCGACGCTTTCACTCCACGCAGATCGATGAACGGCGTATTGCCACCTGAGACTTGCGGAAGCACGCCATTCCACTTATCAATCGCCTTACTTTGAACGAGGTTTGCACTGAGTGTGGATTGGAGGAGACGATTCGCTTCGGCCTGAGCCTTTGCACGGACGAGTATGGCTTGGGCCTCCCCTTCAGATTTAGCGACCTCGGCTTTCGCAAGCATTTGCTGTTTCTGAAGCTCATATTCGGCTTGTTGCGCCTGCTGTTGAGCGGCCATCTTTTGCTGCATTTGAGTCTCCAACGAAGCCGGAAGATGACTCGCTCCAAGATTTACTTTATCCAAATGGAAGCCCATTTTTTCTATTTCTACCGATAGATTTTTTTGGATATTATCTTGAAGATCATTTCTTTTTGCGGAAATGATTTCTGAGAGTGACATTTGCCCGGCCGTATTTTGGGCAACCGTAATGATGGTTCGACGAATGAATGTATTCTCGATATCCTCGATCTCAGCGCCACGAAACGCTTTGAAAACTTGGGCGGCCTGATCCTCTGAAGTGTTATAAGTCACGGAGATGTCTTGGGTGATGTGTTGCCCCTCTTTGCTCGGCAGATCGATACTGTCATCACCGGACATGGAACCTTCGGTACTTTTTCTGACCATCGTATAAGTTCGAAGCGCAGTGGGATAACTTTGCACTTGCGTCACCCACGGCATTCGCCAAGCCATCCCCTGCGGAACCGTCCTCAATGATCCTGTCCAGACGTTAAAAATAACTCCTGTATTTCCAGGCGAGATAACGGAATAGGAACTAAAAAATGCAATGACTAGCGCTAGGGCTATCAATCCTGGGATCAATTTACTGAGAACCTTTGCGGGATCAATGGAATTGGGGTCGAGGTTCATTTGCGCTCTTATTCTTTTCGATTTTTGTTTTTGGAATAATCCGTGATGTCGATGACGGCTGCATCACTCTTTTTATTTTTGGATTTGAAAAACTTTCGAAGCCGCAGCTCTATCACGCGCTGAAGTGGACTCATCAGGCGATAGAGGATTAAAACGACCGCGATAAAGAAAATCAATTCAGCAAATGTCATCACTTACGATCTTTATCATACGCAACAAGCGATCATTTTAAAATTTAAGTTCGAACTCTAACCGACGATCGAGGGCACGAAAATCCGGAATATTTATACCGTTTTTATATCGCTGGAATATCCAGTATTAAGACACAACGAAAACCTAACCCTACACTGAATCCAGTAGAAAAGGATCGGCTAAATTGAAGTCACGAGGACCAACCGGTCCGTAGGTTCTTCACCCAACCAATAGGTCAATACTCGAAGATCACTCGTATCACTGATGTAGCGGATTTTCCCGATGGTGCGAGCAATTGAATCAGTGCTCGGCGAGTCGATCGGTTCAATTCGAAAATGAGGATTCAGATAAAGGTACCTATTTGGGCCTAACCAAACCGCTACCACACTGCTGATCTGCATGACCCCGCTGAGCTCCGAAGCGGGCTCCAGTCGATTCCAGATTTTTGCCTGAAGATTCCATCGAACCCGCTCAGCGGTTTCAGCGTCTGGAGCATAGCCTTGCTTAAGAAGAAGCTCTTTTACCGAATTTCCGAAACTCTCTAACCCTAAAGTTTCGATGTCGAACTGGGGGTGAATCGACCACTCATGGTGAATCGCTTTTTTAATCGGGGAATGTGCGCTCACATCGATCAGAGTGGCAAAGGCACAGAGAACACCCGACCTAATGAACTGCCGCCGGCTAACTTCCGGAATAGACGCGTCCGAAAACGCGCTAGGAACAACAATAAAAAGAGATAAAATAACCCACAAATTGCGCATGAAGTCTCCTGCTCGGAAGTTAAACCCAGTCGGCAATCGGGCTTACGAATGAATCGCATACCGTTGCGGCACAGCGCCGGATTCTCACCGGACTTCCCCGAACTAGGCGTCTGTTCTAAATTCTGAAAGAAACATCTCCATTTGTCTACTCGGGAGATCGCCGATTTCGATTATGGTCGCGACGGGAAAGGGAAAGAGCCTCGGCTTTCTTTTTAAAAATGCAGAGTCGATCGAAGTGCTGCAAAAAGTGACGACGCCCGTAATCGATAAAACAGGAACCTGACCGAAGGACAACCAAAGTGAGTGACGATCCAGCCGTTTGAAAGCCTCACTAGGGGTGCGACCAGCTTCCACGCAATGATTAAAAAGAATCAGCGACGATTTCCATTAAATTGGTATTTTTAGCTAACATCAGGGAATTCACCGTTTTAAATCGGATGTCTAAAATGTTGTGAATCTTTCGAATCGCTAAGTAAGCAAAGCTCGCGGTCAAGAAAGGCACGATCAGTGCCGCGTACCCGAATCGGTTAGAAACAAGAACTGAAAGAATAGATCCCGAAGCAAAAGCCGCGAATGTGGCGATTCTAGAAATATTTGTCCGCCGAGTGAGGGCATACTCTGACTCGGAAAGCTTTCCAAACCACATGCGCGCAAAATCTGATCCGATATCCGTGCTAATCCCAGTTAAGTGAGTGGTCCTGATCTGTCCTTTCGTAAGCGTCGCAAAACATCCATTTTGCATACCGCAAGCAAATGAAAGCAGAAAAAGGAGGAAAAAATCTCTCGCTTCTACCAGTCCTTCTGCAAATGGACCGAATAATCCGGCCACTCCCAGACCTGCGAGGGTGAAGAGAATACCGGGCAGAATGAGAGTGATCGGGCCATACCAGGGGACCTCCCCACGTTCGAGACGGGCACTGGTAAAAAAACCGCTCGTGAACGAACCCACCATGAAAGACAACGGAAAGCCCAGCAATTCGATGGCGAGCCATCCCTTGCTACCCGCGAGCGCTAAGCCAATTTGAGTCCCAAATCCGGTGATGTGGGAGACATAGCGCCCGCAGGCAAGAAACCCAAATGCGTTAATAAACCCGGCCTGAAAACCGAGGGTGGCCCAGAGGGAGATGTATGGCGCCTTAACGAAGTCTTCTCTCTCTAATCGGTACATAACGACATGCATACACAAAGAGAACTGGAGAAAAAAGTTGAATCCGTGGTTGGCCCTGATTCATCGAGCTCGTCTCATTTTGAAATGAATTTCTTGAGTAACGGATTTGGAAACCGACGGCTGTGGACGATCGCGCGGGAATGCGGCTGCTTTACAGGCCCCGCAAGCTGAGGCCTTGGAGACATCAACTAAACCGGAACATATTTGCCTCCAGCAGTACGCCGCTCGCACTGAAGACTTGCCGGATCAATGTGGATGAGATGAAGCCACTCGTTATCCACCAGTTGCCTAACTACCTCATGCTTAGTGATGAGAGATTCAATTTGATCGCGCGGCGCTTCGATAAACACACTCAAACGGAGTGGCTCATGTACAAACTTCTTGCCATCATGCACCGACTGGATAGGTAGACCAACTCTCAAGTCGCCACCGTTACCCTCATAGACTCCTGTTTCATTTACAAGGTTATGAAGAACCTTGTTTCCAGATCCGAAAACTGTAGGTGCCACTGTCGATGCAAAATATTGTAGGTTAATCCAGTTCGTAACAACCATGGGTGCGGTCATGATGAGCTCAAGGGTCATATATTTTTGAGCTTGATCAAGCTTCCAATCGTAGTCATGTAGAAATGAGCGGCTATCAAGATTTAGACCAATTGTTCGCGATCTCGGTGCCACAATAAAGCAAGCGTTGCCGACAAGCCCCCACTCAGGACGTACTTCTGACCAATTCTTTGAACGAACCTCAGCATTTGGATCTATTGCGACTGGCTTGGATAGCAATCGTTCATTGCGGGCTTTTGTAGATGCAAGTTCTAAATCCCGCTCTAATGAACTCAATTCAAATTGAAGTTCAGGTTTAACTTTTTCATTCTCTAAAATAAAAATTTGATCGCTGACGGTCTCATGGACTCCGGCAATAAATTGGGTCGAGGAAGGAATTGCAATCCCCTTTTCAACTAACCCTTTTCTAACCGCAGGTTCATTGAGAAGATCCGCAAGAAATCTTGCATTGATATCGCCTGCGTGACCTCCACAAGCTCCGCAATCTAAGGACGAGCCAAAAGCATTATTGGTGGTTACACTTCCGTGACCTAAGATCAGCACAATTTTCGCGAACGAATTTACCAACCCCATGTGCTTGAGCACCGCCTCAGCTCGCTCGATCTTTTGAGTCGTATCAAACGGTGAGCCGTTACTGCTGACTACTGCAGATTGACTTGGCTCATAGCCATGCGACTTGAAGCGAACGGGAATTTGTTTGCCTTTTATCTTCTCTGCAACTGACAGGAAACTACGTCTCAACGCTTTCTCAATATAAAGTGCGCCAAATAATTCGACATAAAGGAACGACGACAGCGGATTCTTTCGCAGATTTCGAAAATAACTAGAAACCTGTTGAACGACCGAAGAAAATTCTGTTGATTGATTATTTTGCTTTGCCACTTCTTCGACTTGAAATGCAGGAGAAAGCAACACAGGTAAGCGGTGGCTTGGTTTACTTTCCGCCGGTGATTTATAATCAAAAGGAACTCCAAAAAAACCCGCAAACCCAATGGTCGTGATTGCGGAGTTTATGCCTTCGATATTTCTTCGGATCATTTCAGAGCGTACATCTATACAAAATAAAATCTGCGCTATCGCGTTGCTCTGATCTTTTGATGCATTTTTTTTCAATGTCGAAGCAAGTTTTTTTTGAAAACTCAACTCCAGTGCGAATTGTAAAACCTTTAAATACCTTGGCGAATTTTTAATTTTATTGGGTTTATCCAACCATAAATTTTCTAGAACCTTCTTGCTATCAGAATGAAAACTATAGACCCCGTAGTCGTAAGCCATTCTCACGGCTAGAAGGTCGACAGGTGCGGCACTACTAGAAACAGAATACCCAAGCTGTTTTTGCCATTCGACGTACTTAAACTGACTGGACCAACCGAGCACTGAAGCAAGCAGACTCTTCATGTAGTTAATTTGGCGCTGCTCGTTTGCAATACCCATACTCTTCAGCATCAACTGAATAGCGCCCTCTGCATCTAAACCCTCCAGAGAAACGAGCGACTTCCTGAAATTCTTAAGCCCGTAAAATTCCATACTCCGATCTAATTTCTGTGCCTTAAGCCACGCGTTCCAGAAAGTGTCGGACGTCCAAGGAAAAGCAGAGATTGCCTGCTTCTCGTCCAGATAAGCTGACGCATACTTTCCCAAGTCCATAATAATAGCCGCACGAAAGTCTCGATGGTTTGAAAAAAATTCGCTTAAAGTTTGATGTCCTGGGTTGGCACTTCCCTCGCTCATTGCCGACTTCATGAAATCTTCAATGGAAGAATATTTTTCTGTAAAAAGATCGGAGTTAATTCTCATCGACTCCTCAAGCGCTGAATGAGTGATCGTTCCTGAATTCAGAGCCTCTTCATAGTATGCAGAGGGCATGTACAGAGAGGTCCGAAGTACCGGCTCCAATTCAGTTATGACTTTAAAGAAAGTTTTATGCCGCAAGAACCAAAACGGATTCACTGCCACGGAGTTTTGAAGCGGCCATGATGGTGCTGAAATTTGAAGACTCTGCTCAATCGCGTTAAACTGTTTCATGAATTTGTCCCTTACCTTCAAATGAGTTCGTTGAATAACTCTTGGAAACATTCTGATTAAATAAAAAACTCGTTCGTTGAGAAAAGTAGCCACCATTCCAGAAATAAAGATAAATCTTTTGAACCAACGGCCCTTTTGAATCAATTAAAAGAGCGCTCAGTCCTAAACCAATCGCAAAAATCGTGTACGAAGCAAAACAGGTGATCGCTTGTACCGCAGAGTTACTATTCTCACCCCAGGTCATTGGTGTAAGGGCGACTAGCTTCGCGTGCAAAAATGATTCGAAAGCAAAACAGATGCCCAAACTGAAGATAAAGATAGCCAGCAATATAGAAAAAAATCTAAAGCCCATCTTAAAAAATGGCTGTTCACCGAAATCAATGTTTTGAACAAAACCGAGCATTAGAATCGCAGCATAGGTGAAATAAGCTAAATATTGAGAACCAGCATAAAAAGTGCCGAAAGTGACAAGCAAATAACCAAACGTAGCACCAAGAATTAAAAACAAGAGTGATGGTTTCGAGTGATTAAATTTAACCTTCTTTGATTCCTCGACAAGGAAGCCTGTGCTCAAAAACGCATGGGCTTTATAAAAGCTATGAGCGATGATATGAAATAGGGCTAATGAGTACGCTCCAAGTCCGCAAGACACCATCATTACGCCCATTTGGCTAATGGTTGAAAATGCTAGTTTCTTCTTAATGTCGTTTTGAGTAATCATTGCCAGCGCACCAAAGACAGCGGTTACAGAACCGAAAAGAGTCAAGATGACGTGCGCAAGTTCAGCATGTTGGAGCATCGGGCTGAGCCTAATAATAAGAAACCCGCCTGCATTAATAATTCCTGCGTGCATCAGTGCAGAAATGGGGGCGGGAGTTTCCATTGTCTCTGGTAGCCAGAAATGAAACGGAAACTGCGCTGACTTACTAACAGCCCCCACAGTAAATAAGACACCAATAATCGATAGCGAGCGAGCTTCGAGTGAATGACTCGCAACAGAATTTGCGGCTTTAAAGAGCTCTGAAAAATCAAAGGTGTTGAAAGTTCGGTAGGTGAGAATGATCGCCAACAAGATGGACAGATCGCCAAAACGGCTGACCACAAACTTCTTCCACGCAGCTGCCACCGCTTGTTTACGTTCAGGACTGTAAAGTAGAAGTTTGTGTAAACCTAGACTAGACGAAAGCCACATCGCAAAAAACATCACGAGATTATTTGAAAGAACTAAGAACGAAACTGAAACAATCGTAAAAAACAGATACTTGTAGAAATAGGCCTGTTTTTCTTCGCCATTGAGATATCGCAGCGAGTATTTACCAATGATCGCACCAAGAAGCGTAATCATTGCCAGCATCAGTGAAGATATCGTGTCAATTTTAATCGCGAAATGACCTGCGATACCCGTTAAATTCAGTGAAAAAAGATCAATCGCCCCATCGCCGTAAGCGAGATGCCAACCGAGAACACAGAGTGCGGCTGAAAAGAGAATCCAGAGACCGCTATGCAGAGCGGAGATCAAAAGCGTGGAATTTGAATTTTTTTTCATCCGTTCTTAATATTTTGAATCGGTACGAAAATGAAACAGATAAATGTTTTGTCAGTAATCGATTAAACCGATAGATAACTTCTAATGGAAACACTGAACTATCATCATCTCTACTATTTTTGGACGGTTTGCAAAGAAGGAGGCTTCACAAAGGCCAGCCAAAAAATGAGACTTTCCCAGTCAGCGGTAAGTGAACAAGTGAGCAAACTTGAAGCAACTTTTGGTCAAAAGCTTATCACTCGAACAACCCGAAGCTTCGAGCTCACCGAAGCAGGAGGCACGGCTTTGAAATTCGCTGAAACGATATTCTCTGCCGGAACCGAGTTGATGGACTTTATGAAACATCGGCAAAGTTTCAAGAAACAAAACATACGAATTGGGGCGCTTGGCAGCTTGTCTCGGAATCTCCAAGCTAAGTTTTTAGCTCCCATTCTCGATAGAGAAGATGTTCAGTTTTCGGTGACGGTCGGTGACTCGAAGCGCTTGATCAAACTTTTACGCGACCATGCTTTAGATATCGTCCTTTCTACTTTCTCTGCAACCGAAGAAGAATCATCTGAGTTGTACACCCACCTCCTCACGCACAGCCCTCTCTGCTTGGTTTCTTCGAAATCATTAAAGATAAAGAAAACTGACAAAGTAGAAGACATCTTAAGCCACAACCGCATTTTTCTGCCCTCGTCCAGCTTGGAGAGTCGATCAGATTTTGATCACTATATCGAATCTAACGACATTCAGATGAACATCGCAGGGGAACTTGATGATATTGCACTTCTGCGGATATTGGCGCTCACTGGAAAAGGCCTCGTGGTTATTCCCCTTCTAGGAGTTGTGAATGATATCGCAACCGGCAGCTTAGTCGTGGTGCACGAGTTTAAAAGTATAAAACAGAGATTCTACGCGATTACTCGCCAGAAGAAATTTCCGAATCCGATTATCAATGATTTAGTTCGATCATTTCGATGATGAAACGCTTTTCTTCGGAACGTGCTCCCCCGCAAGAAGGCCGTCAGTTAAAAGGCTTAAAACGATTGATCGCCCCCGCGCTTCCTTTGCGTTCCGGCGTTCAGATCGAGCCCCAACAGTACGAAAATGAAAAGCTTTGAAATGAGCCAAAATGGAAGTTAACGTGTTTAAAAAGGGCTCGCGAAAAACGAGTGCGGTGTTTTCAATGGCGACTGGCGGTAAAACAATTATCAACTTCGTGAAGCGCTGAAAATGGTAGCGGGGTTTTTCACGGTCGAAGCGGACGACCTTAGAATCCTTATTCCCGCGTCTTTATCATATGGATTATTAACGCTAACTGTCCCTCTGGGCGTTCAAGTTCTGGTAAATCGGATACTTTCCACCGCGCTAACAAGCCAAGCACTCAGCGTGATTGTTTTAGTGACAATCGGCCTCATTGCAGCCGCCTTCCTTAGAGTTATACAACGCAAAATAGTAGAAAGAATACAGCGTCGGTTTCACTCAAGGATGACACTTTCTGCGGCTGAATCCGTTTTTAAAGACCATGAGATTAAAGTCAGTCACCTCTATTATGACACCTTTATCGTTCAAAAATCTCTTTCTTCGCTCTTGATGGAAGGTTTGGGAGTAGCCGTACAACTCCTGTTCGCGCTCATTCTTCTTGCGTTCTATCACCCACTATTTTTGGCATTTGATTTTTTAATTATCGTCGCATTGGTCGCCGTTGTCGGATTTCCGGCCTCTCACCTGATCAACACAGCAATCGACGAGTCGAAAGCCAAGCATGACACTGCAAATTTTCTTTTTGAATTGCCGAATCAACATACAAAAGAAACTTTCTTCAACGCTGCGGACGAAGCCGCTTTAAATTACCTCAAGGTGCGCCTCATTCATTTTAAATCATTGATCTCCCAAATGATTGCTTTATCCACTTTGCATATCGTTTCGAACGCTTTGCTATTGGGGTTCGGAGCCTATTTCGTCATCATACACCAAATGAGTTTGGGGCAACTCGTAGCGGCTGAGTTGGTGTTTTCGGCAGCTTTTTTATCGGTTGAAAAATTGAACAAACATCTCGAATCATTTTTCGACATGACCGCCGCACTCGATAAGCTATCAAAAATTACAAATGCGGTTGAAAGAGCGGATCATGAAACCTAATGCCGGGAATCTACATCAAAAATCTAGAGCTCTTGCACTCGATGCTATCAAACCTTCTCAAAAACGATTTGGAAAAAGACTTTCACAAATGTGGGTACTGGCCTTTTTATTCTCAATGCTTGTGCCTTGGCAGCAAACTGCGACAGGATTCGGGAAAGTGATCGCTTACGATCCTAACGAGCGGGAACAAGAAATCAGTGCCACTCTGGACGGAACCGTGAAGCAGTGGTTCGTTCGCGAGGGCTCAACCGTGAAGGTAGGAGATCCCATTGTCGAGCTTTCTGACAATGATCCTTCTATTTTAGTGAGGCTTGAAACGGAACGAAAAGCACTTTTCCAGAAATTAAAGGCTTCGGAATCTGCGGTGGACACAACGAAGTTGAATCTTGACCGTCAGAAAAATTTATTCCAGGAAGGACTCAGCTCGAAGCGCGAGTTTGAGCAGGCGCAAGTTGAATACTCTCGATACTTGGTCGACGCTGCGAATGCGAGCGCAGATCTGGCAAGATTAGAGGTGAGGATTTCTAGGCAGTTGACTCAAAAAATCACTGCTCCTGTTAATGGTACCATTCTCAGGGTACTGGCTGGTCAAGGGGGAAGAGTTGTTAAGGCTGGTCAAATGCTCGCTTTGATTGTTCCCGAAACGCCGTCTCGCGCGGTTGAATTGTGGATCAGTGGCAATGATATTTCCCTCGTGCGACAGGGAGATAAGGTCAGAATCCAATTCGAGGGATGGCCGGCAATCCAATTCAGCGGTTGGCCTTCCATCGCCATCGGAACTTTTCCGGGCGTCATAAAGTTTATTGATCCGTCTGACGCCAGTACTGGAAAATTTAGAGTGGTGATTGAACCCGTAGAAGGCAGCAGTTGGCCAGAGAGCAGATTTCTTCGCCAAGGAACCCGGTCTCTGGGATGGATTCAGCTCGGCCGAGTTACTTTAGGGTTTGAGCTTTGGCGGCAGCTCAACGGATTCCCTCCATCGATTGAGTCTCCAGAAAAAGTGAAAGCAGAAAAAAAATGATCTACGGATCAATGCTTCTCGTACTGTCGCTCTGTTATCCGTCCGCGGTATTTGCCGCCTCTCAGGAGTTGGAAGACCCCGTACAGCGGACGGGTCCGGCTGCCCTACCTTGGGAAACGATCGAACTGAAAGATTCTAAGAACGTGGCGGATCTTCCATTAATTTTGAAATCTATTGAAACTCACTTTCCACTGACCAGAATCGCAGAAAAGCAGATCGAAATCGCCGAAGGGAGAGAGATGGCTGCCCGTGGATCATTTGATTTTCGATTGCAACTGCAGGCAGGATTCTTAGCTGAAACATACGATCAAAAAATTTTAGATGGATCTCTTATCAAACAGATTCCGGGTACTCCGCTTGAGATCTACGGGGGCTGGAGACAGGGGCGCGGAAACTTTAGACCTTATGAAGGTAAGTCACTCACCGGAGCTGAAGGTGAGTACCGTGGCGGGTTTAAAATACCGCTCCTGAGGGACTTTTTGTCTGACCCTGCACGAACCCGTGCCTCAACCTCAAAACTTCTTTTAGCTTCTGAAAAAGAGAACGTAAAATTTAGAATATTAGACATAAAAAGAATTGCATCGGATCGCTATTGGGAATGGATAGGATCCTATTTCAAACTCGAAGCCACATTCAAATTATACGGTCTCGCCGGTGAGAGGCTATCTCAAATTAAAAAAAGGGTTAAAGCAGGTGGTGCCGCACTCATTGAGGTCGTTGAGGTGGAAAGGATGATTGCACAAAGAAAGGCCCAACTAATTGAGGCCGAGAGGTTGTATCAGAAGAGTGCCCTAGAGCTAGCGCTCTACTATAGGGATGAATCGGGCAACCCTCAAACCTCGATGTCAATTCGAAATGGGTTTGAACTCGGGGCTACGATTTCCGATGAAACCCCCGTTTCAGAGAATAAAACGGCTATCACGGAACAAGCTTTAGCGATGAGAGGAGACATCGGGGCGTTAGAGAAGCAAGAAGAAGCGGCAAATATCGAAATGGAATTATCGAAGAATCAAACTCTACCAAAACTAGATGCGCAATTGGAGTACGCTTTCGACAAAGGACTGCCGAAGGACGGCGAAAAGGAGCTGAGGGGAATGCTAACTTTGACCTTTCCTTTGGAAAATCGTGAATCAAGAGGCAACCTCATGGCAGCTCAAGCACGCATGGAACAAGTGAGACTGACGAAAAATTATCTCAACGATCAGGTCAAACAAGACATTCTTAATCTTCGTTCTGCTCTATCGGCTTCTCACAATAGAGCAAAAATATTGCTACTGGACCGAACACTCTCGGAAAAATTGGCTCTAGCGGAGAGACAAAAATTTCAAAATGGCCACAGTTCGCTTTTATTCGTTAATCTCCGTGAGCAGACTGCAAATGACAGCGCCATAAAAGCAATGGACGCAGTCGTTGAATTCCAAAAAATCAAGGTTGTGTACCAGGTTAGTCGAGGTCTTGACCCCATTTAATCCTGACTTAATCCTTTCCCTTCTCTTGCTTACCAAGAGATGAACCACTCAAAGCGATTTGATTTATAAACTTCCGAGGCTGGATGCCATACCCATCACACCTTCGTAGATGGTTGATGCAGGGAAGAAGTTGGTAAGGCATTGCTCTTTCTTCACCTAAAATTATCACCGAAGATTGGCCGCTGAGAAACTATGCCTAACCTCGTACTGCTCTCGCGTTGACCGTCTGGCACTCTGTTTCGAGTCCGAAGACTTTAAAAATCATGCTCGGAATTGCTGCGTTTGGTATTCCGCTCTTTCTCACTTACAGTTCGATCGTCTATTGGACTTTTCGGAAAAGAGTGGAAATCGGGAAGCACTCTTACTAGCCGATTCCCACTCTTTCCGTTTCAAATCAGAAAACAACGACGCCTTGGGGGCGGGTGTCTATCGGGAGCTTCAGTACCAAAGGAGATTCGGAAGCTTCCCGCATCTTTCCATCCCTGGCCTCCAAATTCACAACGTGAATTTCATTGCCAGCCTACGCCAAGTGGAATTTTAGATTCAAAACGCTGGGATACCACTACCAAGTTTCTTTCATCTGGGCTCAGGGCCAGCTGGTACGTTCCCCCGTGAGAACGCAGAGAAAGTTTCTGGAGTTCCCGTTGAGCCCGAGGATCAGAAGCAATTTCGTAAACGGTGATCGTGGAGTCTGCGGTATTCGAAGCGTAGAGGAGGCTTCCCCGGCGGTTCGTCGTTAACCAACAAACGACCATGCCCGAATTTCCTACCACGTTTTGTAACTTCAGTTTACCTGCACGTTCATAGGAGTAAACCGCAATTTTATTCGCCGTCGGCAAGCCTGCGTATACGATTGGCAAACGCGGATGTGCCGCCAAGCCAAGCGGTAGTCGTAGCGTTTTCGGATCCGGATAGACTGACGCGGGGATTTTTAATCGTGACACCGGCTCCAGAGACCCGCTCGAGTCAACCGCAAAGGATCGAACCACTCCGCCTAAAAAGTCGGCACCGAAGACCAGAGGTGCGAATGGAGAAACGAGTGCCTGACTCGGTGAATCTCCCTGCGCGACGGTAAATTTCGGACCGGTTTCGAGCCGGTCTACTCACGGACCTCATTGGAATAAATCACACGCTCCTATTGGGAGGGGCAATTTCAATCGCGGGTAGCATCGTCTATCTAAAAGTTGCGCGAAGAAATCCTCAAACCAGGTAGGCGGTCGGATTAGGAAAGGGATTCGCCGCCACTATCGCCAGGCTGGGAGTCGGTCACAGGTACAATTAACTCCGGCAATACGTCCCGCTTCCGACGCTCAAGTTCGGCTTTCTCTGCCTGCATGCGAAGCGACTTCTGTCGTTCTTTCGAAGCAAGGTAGCTTTCTTGGTTCATCGCAAAAGTGGATTGGCGATTCGCTTTTTTCAAAACGGTGCGGTTCGTAGAACTGAGGTTGTTGCCCTTCATGCCGTCCCTGTACCTGCTTTAGCGCAGTAGATCAATTCAAAGCTTCTCATAGATTTTAATGAACTACAGATCGATTTTATCGATTTTGCCGATCGGCCAGGTTTGTGAAACGATCGCTACAACGACTAACTCGATACACAGGAGAAGAATTCATGTTCAATTTGAAATTATCAGGCTTGGTGCTAGCCGCACTTGCCCTGTCCCCCCTCAGCCAAGCGGCCGATTCACCGCCCGCTAAGATCACCACTGACCTTAAAAACACCTCAAACCAATTTTGGTGGCCAGAGCGGCTCGACCTCGCCCCCCTCCGCCAGCACGCCGCTGAGTCCAACCCCCTCGATAAAAAATTCGACTACGCGAAAGAATTCAAAAAAGTAAACATTCCTGCTTTGAAAAAAGACATCGAAGCGGTGATGAAAACGTCCCAAGCTTGGTGGCCGTCCGACTACGGAAACTACGGACCGTTCTTCATCCGTATGGCCTGGCATAGCGCCGGCACCTACCGCACCCTCGATGGTCGCGGAGGCGCTGGTGGTGGACAGCAACGCTTCGAGCCCCTGAACAGCTGGCCCGATAATGCAAATCTCGATAAAGCGCGTCGCCTCCTCTGGCCGATCAAACAAAAATACGGCGATAAAGTGTCGTGGGCCGATTTGATGGTGCTCACCGGAAACGTCGCGCTCGAATCCATGGGCTTTAAAACCTTCGGCTACGCCGGTGGAAGAACCGATGACTGGGAAGCAGATCTCGTCTACTGGGGACCTGAACGCAAATTCATGGGCGACGAACGCTACACGGGTGACCGCAAATTAGCGAAACCGCTGGCCGCTGTCCAAATGGGCCTGATTTACGTGAATCCTGAAGGACCAAACGGAAATCCCGATCCGATGCTTTCTGCGAAAGACATTCGCGAAACATTCGGCCGGATGGCCATGAACGACGAAGAAACGGTCGCGCTGATTGCTGGCGGACACACTTTCGGAAAAGCACACGGAGCGAAAGTTCCGGCAGAATGCATCGGCAAAGAACCAGCCGCGGCGCCAGTCGAAGACCAAGGCATGGGTTGGAAAAACAAATGCGGTACCGGAGTCGGGAAAGACGCGACGACCAGCGGTCTCGAGGGCGCTTGGACGATGAATCCGACTCACTTCACGATGCAATACCTGACGAACCTCTATGCGTTTGACTGGGTAAAAACGAAGAGTCCAGCCGGAGCCATTCAGTGGATTCCAAAAGATGGAAAAGGAGCGGGCACGGTACCGGACGCCCATGATCCGAGCGTGAAGCACGCACCGATCATGTTCACGACCGACATCGCGCTGAAAACCGATCCGAGTTACCAAGCCATCACGAAGCGTTTCCTCGCAGATCCAGCTGCGTTCGAACTCGCCTTCGCAAAAGCATGGTTCAAACTCACCCACCGAGATATGGGACCAAAAATTCGCTACCTCGGATCTGAAATTCCGAAAGAAGATCTGATTTGGCAAGATCCGATCCCGGCTGTGAATCACAAGCTCATCGGCGCGGCAGAGATTTCGAGTTTAAAATCAAGAATCCTGAAATCAGGACTCACGACTCCCGAACTTGTCCGAACCGCATGGGCCGCAGCCGCGTCCTACCGTGATACGGATATGCGCGGAGGAGCAAACGGAGCCAGACTCAGACTCGCTCCTCAGAAAGACTGGACCGTAAACAATCCCGCGGAAATCGCCAAGGTCATTTCCAAACTTGAAGAGATCCGGACGGGATTCAGCAAGGGTGGAAAAAAAGTTTCACTGGCTGACTTGATCGTTCTCGGTGGAACGGCTGCGGTCGAGCAAGCGGCGAAGGCCGGCGGTCATGCGGTGAAAGTCGCCTTCACGCCTGGTCGTATGGACACCACTCAGGAAATGACGGACGCGAGTACGTTTGAAGCCCTCGAGCCAAAAGCCGACGCGTTTCGAAACTACTACAGTGCTGAGAATCGCCTTTCACCGACTGAGAGCATGATCGACCGAGCAAACATGCTCACGTTGACCGTGCCTGAAATGACGGTGCTCGTGGGTGGAATGCGTGCATTGAATGCGAACGCCGATGGATCCGCGCACGGGGTTTTCACCGCAAAACCGGGAACGCTGACGAACGACTTCTTTGTGAACCTTCTCGATATGTCGACGAAGTGGCAGAAGTCGAAAACATCGGATTTCATCTACGAGGGACTCGATCGAAAGTCGGGCGAAGTGAAATGGACGGCAACTCCTGTGGACTTGATTTTCGGTTCACACTCGGAGCTTCGAGCGATCTCGGAAGTCTACGCATCCAATGACGGGAAAGATAAGTTCGCGCGTGATTTCGGATCCGCGTGGGACAAAGTCATGTCGCTTGACCGTTTCGATCTGAAAAAATGATCGTTTAGAGATTAAAAAAAGGCCAGCCACCGAGCGGGTGACTGTCCTTTTTTAGTTTCAGGCATGAATCAACAAAAGCGTTCAGTGGTGATGACCGTGACCGCTCATCGCTTTAGCCGCACCTAACGTCAGAACGGGTGCCGGAGATTTTGCTTCATCCGTTAGATCGACCCAACGATTCGATCCTTTTTTACATTCTTGAATGACTGGAAAAGAGAGCTTCATCCCGACCGTGTCGGGAACTTTCACGTCGATCGCAAATTCGTCCATGAACTCATCCGGCAGGTTCCCGCCACTAAAAACCACCTCACTCACTGTATCGGTGATTTCTTTTCCATGAAGCATCGCGGGCTTCCCCATTTTTTTTGACTTGAGGGCAATCTCCCAACCGGGATGAACTTGGGGTTTTACCGAAATGACCCCGTCTGGGATTTGAATCGTGAGCTTGGTAGTGGGCGATCCGTCACACCCGTGCAAAACTCGAAATGAATATTTGCCAAAACTTCCCGCGACCGCCGTCGAGGGTTCGATTTGAATGTGAGCGAATGCGATTGAAGTGAAAATTAAAGGTGCACAACCGAGAAACACTAGAACTCCAAAAGATTTTTTCATCCTCCAAATCTACCTTCGGATTTAGAAAATGCCATGAGAGAAAGAAGCCTAGATCCCACCCCACCCCCTGAAAGGAACTCAGATGTTAAACGTCGCAGTGATCATTGGAAGCACCCGTCCGGAACGTAAAGGCGAAGCGGTCGCGAAGTGGGTCCATGAAGTGTCAAGCAAGCGAACCGATGCACGCTATGACTTGGTCGATCTCCTGGACTTTAACCTGCCTCTCCTCGATGAGCCCGTACCCGCATCAGCTAATGAATATTCCAAGCCACACACGAAAGCTTGGGCAGCGAAAATGTCCGGTTATGACGCTTTCGTTTTCGTCACGCCCGAATACAACCACGGAACGTCAGGCGCGCTTAAAAACGCGATCGATTACCTTTATAAAGAGTGGAACAACAAGTCCGCCGGACTGGTCGGATACGGCGGCATGAGTGGCGCAAGAGCGATCGAGCAACTCAGACTCGTGCTCAGCGCGGTTAAGATCGCAACCGTCTCTTCTCAAGTGGGATTCTCTTTGTTCACCGATTTCGAAGACGGAAAATTCAAGCCTTCCGCTCGCGCCGAAAAATCGATGAATGGTCTTTTAGATGAAGTCATCTCATGGGGAACCGCGATGAAGTCATTGCGTAAATAGATCGAACGGGTCGAGCCACTATTTCTTTCTGACCACATCCACGACGAAACTCTTCGATTCTTGTTTCGTCGTGATTTTTAATTCCCACGGTCCTTCCATGGAAAATAATACTTTCGCTCGGTAAGTTCCGGGAGAGATCTGAACCATTTCCGGCCGGTCGGTCCCCATGTCCATGGTTGTCATCGAAACTTGAAGGACGGGAGACTGCTTCGAGGATGCACGTTCCGCATTTTCCGGCTTCATTCTGAACTCGAAGACATTCGATCCGACTTTCGCAGGGGCTGGAGCCTTGGTGATTTCAATCGTGGATTTAGCCAGGGTTTTAGCCAGGGATCCGGAATGGGAATGAGGCGCCACTGGCGTTTTTTTCGACGCCATTCCTTCCGCCATGTCCATTCCTTCGAACCCAGAACCTTCGACCATCATTAAATTCATCATCCGTACCGAAGGTTCTTGATCGCCGAATCCCCGAGCCTCCACCAGACTTTCTCCCGCTTCCTTTGATGGAACGGTGTAGGTTTTACTCGGCACCGCAAGCGGCATCTCCTTCATCCCTTCAAAATTTCCAGCTCGAGCGGACTGAATAGAAGAAATAGCGGTCAGAATCGCGAATACCAAAATTTGAAACATCCATCTGATTTTACTCATCATCGCCCACCTTAGTTTGGAACGTACTGGTGTTGCTGGTTTAGAATCGAGCGACGCGGGGAGAGGTGTAGGTTCAGCGTGGTATCGAAATTAAAAACGAAACCCACTTCGAATGTCTGCTCATAAGCAATACCGGATGACTGCGCTACCGCAAGTGCCCGGTCACGATACTGACCCATGTACTGAGCAACGAGATCAAACCCCTGTCCGAGGCGCTTCACCCCTGTGAGAGCCGCGCCGTAAGAACGAGATCGGTCGACTTTAAAATAATTTTTTCCGGCAGCGGTGAGAGCAAGTTGGTAACCAGGACTACCGAATGGACTCGAAAGATAACGGAGCGAGGCCGCAAGGGAGTTTGAATCCGCCTGATAACTATCCGTCACAGACTGAAATGCCCACAACCCACTGCCAAACCCGACGACGTCCTGAAATCTCAGATCCCAGCGATTCGTCACACTGGTGTTCAAATTCACCACCCCACCCAAGTAAATTTGATTCAAACCCGATTTGCCTCCGGAGTTTGTTGTAAAATGCTCATATCCAAACCCAAAGGATGGAACGCGACTAAACGGCTCCATGCCCGGGACACCTAGGTATTCGAAACTTGCCCCGAACGAGTTGATCCCCTGCTCAGTACCGATTCCCGCACTATCGATCAAATGCTGAGCGTGAAAGTTTTCGAACGTCTGCAATCCTTGGTTCAGCGTGACAGATGTGACATTCGAATAGCGATTCTCTTCGCTGTTTTTACCGTTTGAATACGGATCCAGCGGATTGGTTAAAGTCACAAGATCGTCTCCGCGAATCGTGGGAAAATCGACGACGTGGGCAGTCGGATTATCACTCCTTCCGATCAGCGCTTCGAATCTTTCCGCCTGAAAATCGACGAAAGCCTGATGCAGAAAAAGTTGGCTGGCTTTCCCACTCACGGTGTCGTCTAGAGTCAACAGGCCCAGTCCCATGCTTCCGATTCCACTGAGCGTGGAAAGCCGCTGGGCTGCACCCACCACCAGAGCGGAATCGCTGAAATTCATTCCGGCCTGAGTTTTTCCTCCTGAGGCTAAAGAGTGGGCAACATTAAAGGTCGCGGCACCCACTCCGGAAATGTTTACCTGGGGAGAAAGGCTTTGGTCCTCCGGCACGGGAACGGGCTGCGCTTGGTTGGCAAAGGACGACCCCATGGAAGCAACGGTGAGTGCAAAACTCGTCAGAATGAAACGACTCACGAACTCACCTGCACAATTTCTGGCACACGAACACCCTTTTCCTCGGCATCATCGTACATCAGCATCGTCATCATCCCACCCGGGAAGACCCCATTATTCGTGCTCGCGAGATCACTGTGATCATGAAAATGCCACATACCCGGATTCGTACCTTGGATGATAATGTCAGAAGTCGTGCCTGGGAAAATGGGAATCGTATTTAGTCGAACGGGGGACTGAAGGGGCGTTCCGTCCTGACAGACGTGCCAAAAATCATGGCCATGGAGGTGCATGAAATGAGGGCTTGCTCCAGCGCCGACCAACCGCACGCGGATATTTTCTCCGGACCGAATGTGTAATTCTTCGGTCATCGGGTAGGATTTTCCGTTGATAAGGAAAAAATTAAAATTCGGTGCAACGCTCCGACCCCGCTGGGCAGAAACGTACGGAGGAACGTAACCCTCTTCTACCGCTTTCAGAAATGCTTTTTTGTCGATGAACCAACCCATCATCCGACCGTTCATTTCTTTCATGAGCTTCGGATCGTCATTCATTTTCTCCATCGTGCCCATCATTTTCAGCATTTCTTCCATTTGCCGCTCGACCATCACCGTGTCGACTTCACTCAGGAGTAAAGTGTACTCGCGGGTGTAAGAGAAAACTTTCTTCACTAAATCCTCTTTCGGCTCGACAATCAATGCGCCGAACATTCCGGCTTGAACATGCAAATTCGTCATGTTGTGACAGTGGTAGAAATGAGTTCCGGCAGGTTGGGCGCGGAAAAGGTAATTGAATGTTTGGCCGGGGCCGACCCCCCACTGGGTGCCGTTAGGGATTCCATCCATTTCATTTGGCAAGATCATCCCATGCCAGTGAATGGTGTGAATCTCCGGCGTTCGATTCGTAAAATGACAGAGAATCCAGTCGCCTTCCGGAACGCGAATTTCTGGCCCTGGATAAGTTCCGTTATAAGTGAAAGCGTGGATTTTTACTCCGGGTACGATTTCGTGAACCGATATTCCGAGTTCGATCGTGAACTCGTGAATTTTTTCACCCATTTTCGGCGCTTCTCGCACCGGAAATTCAGGCAAAGTGGATGAAGGTTGGAAAGCATTCGCCCATCCCGGCGGGACACCGGGATGGCTAGGCACATGCGAGCGATCTCGGACCCCACTCGCCAATGCGGAGGGAGTTTTCCCCAGGAGCACACCGGCTCCAATCGCTGCGGTCCCCGCGCCCGCCCACGAAATAAAATGACGGCGAGAAAGAGGAGAATCGGTTTCAGAAGGGTTAGATTGAGGCGAATCGATTTTTTTCATATCTTTCCGGAAGCGTAACGAAAGGGGGAAAAACGATCCATCCCTTTCCCCAAAAACTCCTCATCTTAAACCGATTTAACGTGGCACGGATCTCGCTAATCTGGAATCACGATGAAAATTAAGAATATCCGGACCCTCTCCGGCCCAAATACGTACCACCACCACCCCGTCCTCATGATGACGATCGACCTCCAAGAGAGAGCGGAGACTTCTAGCAAGTCTCTCCCGGGTTTCGTCGACCGGCTGGTGGCCCTTCTGCCGGGCTTGAAAGAGCATCGCTGTTCGCCTGGCCGGCCAGGGGGCTTTATCGAGCGATTGAACCGTGGGACCTACTTCGCCCACATGATCGAACACGTCGCTTTGGAGCTCAGTCACCCATCCGGAATTAAAGTGGGTTTCGGAAAATCGATTTACGGCGGCTCGCACGGCGTTTACCACGTGATCGTCCGCTACCAATCTGAACCGGGGATGAAGCACCTCCTCACAAAGGCTGTCGAAGTTATTGACGCTTGTGCAGACGGTAAACAGGTGAACATCGACGAGATCATTCACGAGGCGAGGCAAATCGCCGAAGCTGAAAAATTCGGTCCGAGCACCCAAGCGGTCATCGATGCGGCGGTGAGACGCGGAATTCCTTGGCGCCGAATGAATGATCGAAGCTTGATCGAATTCGGTTACGGTTCAAAACGAAAACTCCTCCAGGCCACCATCACCGGCCTGACTTCCCATATCGGGGTCGCGATCGCGCAGGATAAATCCCTCACGAAGGCACTGCTCGGTCGCATGGGCGTACCGGTTCCGCGCGGTGAAAGTGTCGCAACCCTCGCAGGCGCGCTCGAAGTTTTCAACGACCTCGGCGGCCCTGTTACTGTGAAACCGCTCGACGGAAATCATGGTAACGGCGTTTGTCTGAATTTGAAAAGCGAAGAAGCGGTCACCGAGGCATTCGATGTCGCTCGCGAATTTTCGAGAAAAGTACTGGTCGAGCAGTTTTACACTGGAAAAGACTTCCGCCTTTTAGTCATCGGGGGAAAACTGGTCGCCGCCGCCGAGCGAATACCCGCGCACGTCATCGGTGATGGAAAACAATCGATCCAAAATCTGATCGATCAAGAAAATCGGAATCCCCTTCGTGGTGAGGGCCATGAGAAACCGATGACGAAGATCACGATCGACCGAGCGGCCGCGCAGTATTTAGAGCGCGCCCAAATTAGACTCGACTCCGTTCCGATGGCCGGTGAACGCATCCAGCTCCGGAACACAGCGAACCTCTCTAAAGGCGGATCCGCGGTCGATGTCACCGACCTCGTTCACGCTGACATTCAAGTCATGTGCGAGAGGGCGGCTAGAGTCGTCGCACTCGATGTTTGCGGGATCGATTTGATTATCGAAGACATCGCACGCCCTCTGGCTGGTCAGCGCGGTGGTGTCATCGAAGTGAACGCCGCACCTGGGATTCGGATGCACCATTATCCGACCGTCGGAAAATCTCGGGATGTCGGATCTGCGATCATCGATCACCTCTTCCCGAATGGCGAAACGGGACGCATTCCGATCATTACGATTACCGGCACGAATGGAAAAACGACCGTCACTCGTTTAATTGCTCACGGACTTCACGAAAATTCTGTGAAAGTCGGTATGACCACTTCTGCGGGAATTTACCTGGGTAAGACCAAAATTTCATCCGGGGATACGACTGGTCCGGTCTCGGCAAAAATGATTCTGGAAGACCCCTGGGTCGATGTGGCTGTTCTCGAAACCGCACGAGGCGGAATTGTGAAACGCGGCCTTGGGTTCGATTTTTCGGATTTGGCCGTCATCACGAACGTCCAACCCGATCACATCGGGCAAGATGGAATCGAATCCGTGGACGATATCTTACGAATCAAATCGCTCGTTGCGGAAAGCGTCCGCGATGGGGGCACTCTCATCTTAAATGCGGACGACAGCCATGTCGCGAGTTTGACAGAAAAAGCGAGCGTTCGCGCTGAAAATAAAAACGTAGTCTTTTTCTCGCTGTCCAAAGAGAATCCGCGGCTTCAAAACCACTTCAGCGAAAACGGAACCGGTTTCTACTATGACGGGACTTCGATTTTTGAAGTAAAAAATGGCGTCACCACCGAAATCTGTGAAGCCCGAACTCTACCCTTCACCATCGGAGGCACAGCGAAGTACCAAGTGTCTAATGCTCTCGCGGCTGCGGCCGCTATGCGCGAAATGGGAATGAGCAAGAACGAGGTGATTCGCAGCCTTCGTTCATTCAATCCCATTTTAGATAATGCGGGTCGGGCTAATTTCTTTCGCGTAAAGGAAGGATACGTCGTCGTCGACTTCGGTCATAATGCGGACGCTCTACGCTCGGTCTGTGATATGGCAAAACATTGGAACACCACTCGTTTAACCGGAATCATCTCCGCTCCCGGAGACCGGACGGATGAAATCATCAAAATGTCGGGCCATGCGGCTGCTGAATTCTTTGACCGGATTATTATCCGTGAAGACGTCGACCTTCGGGGCCGGCCGGCTAGGGAAACGGCCGACATGCTCTGTGCAGCGGCGAAAGCAAAAAAGCCTGAAATTGAGACGTATCAGATGTTAGACGAACCCGACGCGCTTGAATTTGCGGTGAGCGAAATGGTGCCCGGGGAAGTGATTTTCTTTTTCTATGATAACCTCGCGCGCGTGATGCGCACTTTGGAAAAAGTAGGCGCGAAGCCGATCAAAGACCTGTCAGAATTATCCGGACTCGTCGGTCGACCGATTCCAGTCGAAGTGTCCGCGAAGGATGCCAAGCATGAAACCACCTAAAGTTCGGGTGAGTAGAGAAAAACCGACCCCCTACCGAACCCAGAAGACGCCCCAATTTGAAATTGGAACGCTCATGATTATTGGTGGACATGAGGACAGAAAAGGGAGCATGCGGGTTCTCGAAGAACTCGCGCGTCTGATTGGAGACCGAAAGCTTTGTGTGACCACGATCGCGAGTCGGGTCGGAGAAGAACTCTGGCAGGAATACTTTCATGCTTTCACGCGCCTCGGTCTTAAAAATATTTCTCATCTGAATTTTCGCGGACGCCATGAAGCGAATTCAGAAGCATCGCTCGGTGCGCTGGAGGGTGCGGGCGCCGTTTTCTTTACTGGGGGAGACCAGCTTCGGATCACCAGCGATTTAGGCGGCACGCTAGCGGAGATGAAAATTCGAAAAATTTTTCATGAAGGCGGAATTGTCGCAGGCACGTCCGCCGGAGCCTCCGTCATGAGCAACACCATGCTGATTGCTGGAAATGAAGGATCTTTCCGCGTGGGCGGAGGGCTTCGCATGGCACCCGGACTCGGATTTTTAGACGATGTGATCATCGACCAACATTTCATGGAGCGCGGACGCTGGGGTAGACTCCTCGGGGCGCTCGCGCATAATCCGAAGTACCTCGGAATCGGCATCGACGAAAACACCGCGATCATCGTCGAAAAAAGAGAAACATTCCGAGTCGTCGGCTCGGGATGCGTTTACATCGCCGATGCGAGAGAGTCCGATGACTCG
This sequence comes from Oligoflexia bacterium, assembly GCA_014376785.1. Taxonomy (GTDB): domain Bacteria; phylum Bdellovibrionota; class UBA1018; order UBA1018; family UBA1018; genus JACMQW01. The sequence goes on along the minus strand of JACMQW010000080.1, from coordinate 52,301 downwards.
AACATCTCCGATAGCGACGACAACAGTGCGCTCTCATTATTTAATTTAAAGAACCATCTCCTCAGCGCCGGTGACCACTTCAATTTACTCACGCGAATTCCTACCTCAGGTAGGACGTCCCTCCGCGAGGCGAAAATCATCCCAGAAGCAATTAAGAAGCCTGCTGCGTTGAAGAAGATTTTGCGGGCAGAAGTTCGAAAGATTCTCCCTCGTGGTAAATCTCTACGTCCAAAGAACGCTTAGACCCTTGTTTCGCAACCCGCATGACTTTTTCGGGACCAACGACCTTACAATATTTTCCATCCAATATTTCGAGGCCTGTCCCCTCATCAATCCCCAAACCGATCAAATTCGGATGATGAAGGATCGCTGAAAAAAGTCGGTTCTGGCGCATGCGCTTGATAAAATGTTGATCGAAAATCACTCCAGGGACAAACCCCAGACCTTCGCGAAGGTGTAAATTTTCTTCGTCTAGTTTTTCTGGGTCGTCTTTGCCGGTGAACATGAGCATCGACATGATCGCAGTCCCCGCGCTCGTTCCCGCAAATGGCGTCCCATTTGTGTAAGCGGTTTGGAGAGCTAACTTCACATCTTTGAAATCAAATCCGGCCGCCGTGCGATTCTGGTCGCCTCCGGTAAAAAACACACCGTCCGCTCGGGAAAGTTGCTCGATAAAATCGATGCGCTCGGAGTAAGTGATCGGCGCTGAAGCAGAAACTTCGACCTTGAATCCTGCGCCCGTAAAGAGTTCGAGATAATAGGCTACCGTGTTGCGAACTTCTTCGGAGGCCCAAGCGATCACCAGCACGGTCGATTCAGCAGGCCGGCCTGTCCATTCGAAGAATGTCTGCATTCCCGTCTTTGGAAGAACCCCGCCGCCGAAAACGATCAATCTCGTCCTAAGATTCATCTTATGAGCTTAGGGGAGATTTAGGATTTACGCTAGGGCTCACCGCTCGATTTTCGACCCAAAACGGTTACTCCACCTATCATATCGAGGGGTTACCTTCACTACGCCCCCCGCCATAACTAACCTTCCGGAGGCAATCACATCTCGAATTTCGAACTTTGAATCCACGACGAGCACATCCGCATCCGCCCCGACTGCGATCCAACCTTTTGTCGGCATCTTTAAGACACGCGCGGGATTAAGCGTAATAAGTGACAGCAGGGTCTCTATGGAATGCGTTTTTTTCTTCAAGCTCTGATTGAGAATGCAGCCCCGAACTTGGTCATAGAGAGTGCGCGGAGAAATGATCGAGGCGTCCGACGAAAAAGTGAGATGAGTAAGGAGTCCATCTTCTTCCACGAACTTCGAAAGATCTCCTTCCAGGTCTTGCTCGCAGACGTCCATATCCACCACCACTCCTCGGTGGGTGATCTTCGCAGATTCTTTCAAGAGTGCAGGTTTTCTCTCCACATGAGTCGGATAGAGGCAGTCTGCACAGACATCGAAGTGGTCTAAGAGTTCATTCAGTTGGGAAATTCCCCGGGGTTCGTCTCCCACGTGAAAGTGAGTGATGCCGGCTTTCTGAGTGAGCAATCCGCCCGTACGAGCCGCCGCCACGATTCGCGCAAGCTCACCTGTGGAAGGTTGGGTGGAACGCCGATCGGCAATAGCCGTCTCCCCTGCTCCAATCACTTCACTCACTAAAATAAGATCCGTCCGCACATCGCCGGTCAGAGTCTGAGGAGGGACATCGTACCCACCAGTGTACATCCAGGCCGAAATCCCCTCCTCGCGAAGGGCTTTTACTCGGCCGAGTAAATGGGGAAGGTTTTGGGTGTAAGTGTCCACCCCGATGCAACCGACTACGGTGGTGATTCCTCCCCGAATGAGTTCTTCCAAGGTAATCGCCGGAGTTTGGGTCGCGAAACCATCCTCTCCACTTCCTCCCGTGAGGTGCTCATGCGCATCCACCACTCCCGGAATCAATCGATGGCCGCGGGCATCGATGAAACAGGGTTCAACTTCCATCCCTTCCGCGATCAACAGTACGAAATCACGCTCGATCTTTTCTCGAATCGCCATCACCTTCCCATTCACCAAGAGCACGGACTGCACTCCCAAAGGGGCGGGACTGAAAATTTCTGCACCTTCAATCAGGATCGGACTCAGCAGACGAGGGATGGAAAGTTTTTTCATCGTTCTATTTTTGCACTAATCGCTCAATCATTCTAGGTTACAAACAATGAACTTAGACCAACTCGAGGCGATCGATCTCATCGCCCAACTCGGAAGCTTCCGGGCGGCCGCCGCGAAATTGAAACGCTCCCAACCCGCTTTGAGCGCCGCAATTAAAAACCTGGAAGCAGAATTCGGAATTTTAATTTTTGATCGGTCAGCCTACCGACCGAAACTCACTGAGGCCGGTGCCATCTTTCTAAGTGCAGCCCGAACGACTTTAAATGCAGCCAAGCAAGCATCTCGGATTGCGGGCGGCCGCTCATTTCTGTCCGGCTGATCATCGAAAAATCCATTTTAAAGGGAAGTTACCAACCGCTGCTCGATGGGAAACTGGATCTGGCATTCGCGCCCTGCGTGGATGATGAAGACCAAATCGAAAAGATCGTTCTCGAAAAAGTAACCCTCGCCGCTGCAATTTCTAAAAAGATCATGCCGCCCAAAAAATCCCTCGATGACGTTTTCCTCCGAAAAACGGCTCAATTTCTGGTGAGTTCGAAAGATCCCGAGGTTGAAAAAGACGAAGCAGCATCTCCCCGACTGAAAGCCTCGAGTGGGCATCGCATCTACGTACCCGACCACTTTACCAAACTCCGTTATATCGAAGCGGGAATCGGGTGGGGCCGCATTTCCACTCTAGAAATCAAGTCCGGGAACGATCTCATCCCATTAGACGAGGAGCTGTCACCTTCCCTTCGACTCGATCTCTGCATTCTGCGAGCAAGAAAGCGCCCGATGGGACCGACCGCGCGCGCGATCTGGAAGGTTTTTTCTGAACAAGCTAAATCGATTCCTTCGGCAGCGGGGCGTTAGGCTTTCCGCGCACCCGCTTGATGACCGCCGGAACCCCCATCATGAGCGCGAGAATGATCAGCGTCGTCACGGTTCCGTCGCCCAAAACTTCGTGAAGCCAGAGAGTCGAAACCATCAAGATTCCGAAATAAAGCATGTCTCCCGCAATCGCGAACATCCATCCAGTCACGAAACCGTGTCCGGCGGCGATCGCCACCGCCCGCCCCGTCATAGGGTCGACTCCAAATGAGATGCCAATCAGGGCAAGAGGTCCAAGCTTGCTCCCATAAAGTTCGGTCGTTTTTTCGATCGACTTCCGAAACGCTTCTTTCATCTTCGCAAGCAACGGAGAGCGTTTCGAGCCGGCAGCGGCGAGGAGGATGAGCGGCTCAAAAATGCAGGCGAGGATCACATCGGATACGAGGTAGAGAAACGTCGTGGGAAGCCAAGCGATCCCTTTCGATTGGGCGAGGAGCACTCCCGCAGGAATGCCCCCCCCAATCGGAATTAAAAAGAGGGTCAATACTTGCCACGCGCCTTTGAGCGCGAAGAGTGTGGGCAATCCCAGATTATCCGCCATCATCCGTCCACCCTTGGCTTTTCGATGCAGACCTCGTGCAACTGGCGCGCAATGGTGAGCGCGTCTTCCGACGCAACCAGAAAGCAGATGTTATGCTCGCTGGCGCCATGACAAATGAGCCGAACGTTCTGACTTCGAATGGCGTGAAAAATTTCGGCCGCTACTCCGGGCGCCGAATTCAGTCCGTTTCCGATGACGGCGATCAGGGACAAGTCCTCTTCGAGTCGAACTTCGGCAAAGCTTCGAAGCTCGGCTAACATCTCCGTACTTTCCTTGACAGATTTTCCAGCTGATCCCATCGCATCTTCGTCGATGGTGAGTGCGACGCTTACCTCGGAGGTGGTGACCAGATCCACGCTCAAATGATACCTCGCCAGAACTTCGAAAATTTTTGCCAGAAATCCGTGAGCGTTCAACATTCGAAGGCTACTCACCGTGATGAGGGTTTGCCGCTTGCGCACGGCAATCGCCCGAATCAGCGGGGCGCCGGATTCGACCTGTGGAGAAATGCGAGTTCCCGGAAGGTCGGGCCTGAAAGTCGACTTCACCCACACGGGGATATTTGCGCGCATCACGGGAGCCAAGGTGGCCGGATGAAGGACTTTCGCACCAAAGTTCGCCATTTCGGCCGCTTCCGCAAAACTCATTTCATCGATGATCCGAGCATTCAATACCACTCGAGGATCCATCGTGAGTATGCCCGGAACATCGGTCCAAATTTCGACGCCGTCTGCAGAGAGAGCCTCGGCGAAAAGGGCTGCGCTGTAATCGCTCCCCCCGCGCCCTAAGGTGGTCGTGGCTCCCTGGGAGCTGGCTCCGATAAATCCTTGGCTGACGAAAACTTCCGGGGCCGCATCCCTGACTAAATCCAAGCGATCACGAAGCGGGTCACAGTTCGCACGAGTGAGCGTGATATCGGGCTCCGCCTTTCCGAACCGGTCGTCCGTGATCAAAAATTTCCGAGCGTCTATCCAGGTGATTTTCGAGCCCGACTTTTTTCGGAGCGCTTCGGTGAAAAGAAGCGATGACATCCGCTCACCCACTGAGAGCAAGTGATCCAGAGACTGGTTAGAGTCGGAACAAATGAGCGGCGCCTTCAGCTCTAGAAGAAACGCTTTGAGTGTCTCCATCGCTTTTTCACTACAGCCAAGTTCGACAGCGATCTCCCGGTGCTTTTCCTCGATCTCTTCGGCGAACTGCTGGCATTCGGAAACGCTCCCACCGCGCCGCAGTTCATGGATTTTTAGAAGTTGATGGGTGGTCCCGCTCGTAGCACTCACTAAGACAAACCGAACCCGAGGATCAGCCGAAACGATTTCCGCGGAAGCCGCCATCGCGGAAGCGCTTCCCATACTGGTGCCGCCAAATTTAGAAACAACGAAAGAACCCATGAATCGCCATCATCCTTTGAGTGCCCTAGAACGCTGAGCAGGCCTAAGCGTCCCACCCTAGCGTCCATAGACCCATAAATCCATTCCCACTTAGCCGCGAATTCGGTTAGAAAGACGCATGAAACCGTTTGGCCTCCACTCGCTCATTAGCCCTCGTAACCCGGATGATTTATTGGAAGGAAACTGGTCAAAAACCCCTTTCATCACGCACGGTCTAAACGAATCGGTTCGAGAAATTTTCGATCTCCCCTTTCTTCAGTCTCGGGAAGCGCTGATTCGCTGCTGGTCAGGCTTCATCCAAGCACACCTTCCGGATATCGCCGACGAATCCAGTTCCATCGAAGTCAGAGCCGAGGACGCAGAAAAACTTTTCAAAAACCGGATGGGTCTACTCTTTAACAACGTTGAAAAATTATCTCCGTTTCTGAGGTCGGCAGTGGAAGCGGTCCGAAGCGACCTCGGATTACCGGCCGCTACCTATGGAAGGTGCATGGTCTACGCAACGCCGGACGGAAAAGGCACTGCTCCGCATTTCGACCAAAACATCAATTTCGTTCTCCAACTCCAGGGAACGAAAAAGTGGTGGCTCGCTTCGAATGAGAGCGTAGAAAATCCCACCGAACGCCACACCATCGGCCAACCGATCACTCCTGAGCTTTCGACCTACGCACCGGTCAGCTTCCCTACCGCAATGCCAGAAGGAAGCATGACCTACACGCTCGAGCCAGGCTCGGTGCTCTTTGTGCCTCGCGGCTATTGGCACTGCACAGAAGCAGCCGGCGATGCCCTTGCTTTAAACTTTACCTATAACCAGCCCGCTTGGTTAGACGTCTTCCTTGCCGCACTTCGAAGCCGTTTGGTTTTGTCACCCGAGTGGCGCGAGCTGGCAGATGGCGTAGGCTCAACGAATCAGGAGCGGCGGAAGCGAGCTCGCTGCGAGTTCGACGGTCTCTTGCTTGAGCACACGACGGATCTCCCAAACTGGTCAGCCGAAAATATTTTAGACGCTACCGAGGGCGCGTCGGAAATTTAATCCAGCGGATCGGCGGCTAAAGCGCGCGCCCAGAAAAACGCCAAATGGGCTTTCTCTGCGGGCAAACGAAAATCGCTGAGCACCTCGGTCAACTGACCTTCAGGCTCGGTCCGCCAAATCGAGACGGCCGCAGAACCATCGGCTTCGATGTGTACTTTCACGCATTTCTTTGGACCTTCGAAAAGCGTGGACTCCGGTATCGCATCTTGAAAAAGCTTAGGTGCACCCATTTAGTCGATTTTAAATCCTTTTCGCGTTCAGTGAACCGGGCGATTTCTGCCCAGTCTAATGACAGTCCGTCGGTAATGGCACCGGCGAATAACTGACTCTCGGAGTGGGGCTGGGCATCGGTGATCCGGCTGCCCGAATCTCTACATCGGCGCACGAGTAATACAGCGTCGGCGGATTATTTTCGGTCATGTATTGGATGAGTTGGAGGGTGCAATTCGTACAGGGGGTGCTCGGCACCGTCACATTCGTTTCATAAGCGTGCACATTCGGAAGGTCATCGATTCTTGCGGCAAGGATATTTGCATCAAATCCGGCATCCGCGGCGGGTGAAAATGCGATCCGGTAGTAACCAGGATGATCGATCACCTCTTCCCACTGCACCTTCAGGGTCTGCCCCGCCGTCAGTACCGTTGGACTGGATGTGCGAGGCACATTTCCACAAGGCCCCACTTTCAGCCCTGAACTCGCATTGCGGGGTGGTGTGGTTCCGTTCAGCAAAAGTCGTGAATGCGCATGGACGTGACCAACGAAAAATAATCCGGCTCCTACCCACCAGTGCTTCCGAATAAAATTCTTCATTTCAACCTCGGTAGAATCGCCAGGCATTCATCATGGGCCTTCGTCAACGCCTCGCTCATTTTGTCACCCTCGCCTTTAGCCAAAAAGGCGTCTTGGTCTCGAAGTTCCGTTTGGTGGCAAACAAATTCGGCGCGATTAAACTCTCCGCCCGATTCGAACGCTCCCGAAGCGGAATCGGAAAGTCGACTTGCCTCTCTGGTATCGAAATTTTGAACCGCCACGTCCAAACAAACTTTTTGCCCAAAGAATTCCAGATCCACACATTCGCTCTTTCGGGTTTTACTGTTTTGAACAATCGGAGAAAAGACGCGAGAGTAACATTCGTAATTTGCACTGAGTTCACAAAAGTTTGGTGATGGAACCAGTGCGTCCGAGGCAAGCCGTCGACGGATATTTGCGACGGAGGAAGAATGAGGCAGCGGGCAACCCGCAGTCTGGCTGAATGCCGTCGAATCAGAAAGTCGCAGAATGAGGCTCGACGACTGGACACAGCCACTCAAAGCGAATACCCCGAAAAGATATCCAACCGTCGGGAGGCATGTGCTCACGTGTAGAAAGGAAAACCCCATTCCAACAGTATAAACGGATTTGATGGGCTCAGGGAAGTGTGGCCGGTAAGACCTAGGCGGCATGAGAGTTCTTATTTTCCGCGAGCCACCTCTTCAAGACTGTGTAAAGTTCTTCTCGCTTGGCCGGCTTCGAAACGTAATCATTCATGCCAACCTGCAAACACTTTTCCCGCTCACCCTTCATCGCATTCGCAGTCATCGCAACAATAGGGAGCAAGGCCTCCGGAAACCGAGGGTCCAATCGGATCTGGCGAGTGGCTTCGTAGCCATCCATTTCTGGCATCTGACAATCCATTAAAATCAGATCGTAGGGAATCGCGTCCAATGCGGCTAAAGCTTCGAGCCCGTTCGCTACCGCATCCGCCCGAAGGCCCATTTTTTCAAGCGTACGCACCGCAATTTTCTGATTCACGGCATTGTCCTCGGCAACCAAAATTCGCACCGGATGGCTAAACACCCCATGAAAGGATCTTTCAAACTCCACGGAGAGGACGACCTCCGCGACTGCAGTTCCGAGTTGAATTGTGAACCAGAATTTTGATCCCGACCCTTCTCGGCTCACCACTCCGATCTCTCCGCCCATTCTTTCGACGAGTCGTTTCGAAATGGAGAGCCCAAGGCCCGTTCCACCAAAGCACCGAGTGGTGGATGCATCTACTTGCGAAAAAGGATCGAAAAGCCGATCGATTGATGCGAGAGGAATTCCAATTCCGGAATCGGCCACTTCCACTCTCAGTTCGGAACTCCCCGGGTGAACGCTCTGCTTGCAGCTCACGCGAATGCTGACTTCCCCTTTTTTCGTAAATTTCAGGGCATTATTCAACAGATTATTCATAACCTGTCGAATTCGACCCGGATCGCCTCGCACATCTCTCATCGAATCCGGACCCATTTCTAAATGAAAAGAAATTCCTTTATCGCGGGCTTGGAAAGCGAAGGACTGATGAATCTCTTTAAAAATCTTCGGGAGATTAAAGTCCAACTCCTCAAAATCTAGTTTTCCGGCTTCGACCTTAGAAAAATCGAGAATGTCGTTAATGACGATCAAGAGTCCATCGGCAGATGATTTCACGGCAAGCGCATACTCCGTTTGATCCGCGCTGAGCGAAGTGTCGAGCAGCAGCCCGACCATTCCGAGTACGCCATTAATGGGGGTTCGAATTTCGTGGCTCATGTTGGCCAAAAACTCGGACTTTAATTTCGACGCAGTGATCAGGTTTCGATTCAGTTTTTCGATTTCTTCTCTCGACTGGCGCTCTTCCGTCACATCGCGGCCACATCCGTACATGACGTTTCCTACCGGGGACGACTTCCACGACATCCATCGGTAGGTTCCGTCTTTACAACGGTACCGATTCTCAAATGAGAGGGACGAACTTCCTTTCATTTGGGACTGCACTTCGGCGTTCGTCCGCTCGATATCTTCGGGGTGAACAAGATCGAGGTAAGGAATTGAACAAAATTCTTCGGGTGTGTAGCCCAGGATGTCTTTCACGACGGGATTTACTCGAGTGAAAAAACCGCCGCTATCAGAAACCGCAAGCAAGTCTAAGGAAGTGGTAAAAAATCGGTCGCGCTCGAGTTCAATTCGGTGAATCTCGTCTAACGCAGACTTTAATTCGGTCACGTCGCGCGCGGACGCATAGATGACGTTGCCGATCGGAATCGCCTTCCAAGACAACCAGCGATAAGTTCCGTCTTTGCAGCGGTACCGATTTTCGAAATCAAGCACTGAGTTTCCGGCTGCATGAGATTCTCTTTTTTCGGCAGTGACCCCCACGTCATCAGGGTGCAAAAAATCAGTGAAGGGCCTCGAACAAAGTTCCTCACTCGTGTAGCCTAGCAGATCTTCAAAAGCAGGATTCACCCGCGTAAAATAGCCCCGCATGTCCGCAATACAGAGCAAATCAAGGCCGAGGGAAAAAAATCGCTCTTTTTCTTGCTCTTCCAGGCTCGTCTCGAAACTTTTGGTGACCAGCCTCATCAGTGCGCTCACGGAGTTTCGCTCTGAATCAGTAAATTCTCTCCGCTCCTGACTCAGGAAACAGACCACTCCAATACTTCGAGGGCCGATCCGAATCGGAAAACCGGATACTACCGGATAACCACTCTGCAAAAAGGGGCCGCTCACATCATCACAAACCATCAACGGACTTAAATCTGAAACCAGATAGTCGCTTGTCCGGATCGTTTCGCAGACAGAAGCTGACCTCGGAAAGGTTTCCAAGATGAGTCCAGTACTAGCCTTCACTTCGAATCGGTCGTCTTTCACCAGCGCGATCATGGCTGCGGGTACGTTCAGCAAACGAACGGCGAGTTCCATCAGGTCTTGATGAACCGTTTTTTTAGAGTCATTCATCCTAATTCCATTTGAGTTTGGCACTTTCTCTCTTCGATTTTTTTCTCAAAAAACTAAAGTCCATCACCTCTCCGCGGTTTTTCCTCGAGAGCGCCAATAGACTGACTTGGGAAGTTAAGGTACGTTACGAGCTTAACCCAAATTTGATCGGAATTTTCATGTCCACCCTCCTCAGTCCCGTGAAGCTCGGCGCTTTTTCTCTTTCAAACCGTGTGGTGATGGCCCCCCTCACTCGAAGTCGCGCGTCCGGTTCTGACGGAAGAACACCGAATGCTCTGATGGGAAAATATTACACGGAGCGCTCCACTGCGGGATTGATCATCAGTGAAGCGACGGCGGTCACACCCATGGGTGTCGGTTACGCAAACACCCCCGGGATCTGGTCCGACGCACAAGTCGAAGGGTGGCAAGAAATCACCCGCGCCGTGCACGCGAAAGCCGGAAAAATCATCCTTCAGCTCTGGCACGTGGGTCGTATTTCGCATCCGATTTTTTTAGACGGAGAACTCCCGGTAGCACCCAGCGCGATTGCTCCCAGCGGACATGTGAGCCTTCTCCGTCCCCTCACGCCCTTCGTGGTTCCCCGCGCGCTCGAACTTTCTGAAATCGAGGCCGTGATCACCGCATACCGTACCGGAGCGCTGAACGCGAAACGGGCAGGATTTGATGGAGTCGAAATTCACGGAGCAAATGGCTACCTGCTTGACCAATTTCTACAAGACGGCTCCAACCACCGGACTGACCGTTACGGCGGGTCGTTAGAAAACCGTGCTCGTCTCATGCTGGAAGTGACCGATGCGGTCGTATCGGTTTGGGGCGCAGGTTTTGTGGGAATGCACTTGGCTCCTCGCGGCGACTCCCACTCGATGGGTGATTCCGACCTTCTAAAAACTTTCGGATACGTTGCTTCCGAACTCGGAAAACGAAAACTCGCTTTTCTCTGCGCACGCGAATCGGAAGGACCAGACAGCTTGGCACCCGAAATGAAGAAACTTTTTAAGGGAGCGTTTATCGCAAACGAAAAGTTTACGAAAGAAAGCGCGGAAACAATCTTGGATCGGCAGGGTGCCGATGCTGTAGCATTCGGTAAGCTCTTTATAGCGAACCCTGATTTGGTCGAACGCTTCCGCCTCGGAGCGAATTTGAATACGCCCATTCCAGAGACCTTTTATGCACCTGGGGCGGAAGGCTACACCACTTATCCTTCTTTGAGCGACATCGAGTCGAAGTGGAGCAAATGACCGCTAATTAAGCTCAATGATTTGTTCCAAATCTCCGACGAGAAACAGAATGATCACAAATCTCTTTCGGTTTCATGGGCGAAAACTCCTTTGTTTGACATTGCTTCTGGGTATTTTGCCCGTGGCCTCGAATGCGACTCCGCCGAACGAACCCGTTGCTCCCATTGGGCTTGAGGAACTCGGAAGAGGAAAGCCCACGCTCGCAAGCGGCCAGCTCACCCCCGAGACTTTTGTCGCCTTTGAGACGAAAGCATTAGCGCATGCCCAAACCGTGTATGTGAATTGGAAACGTTTGCGCGCGTCAGGGGTCATCATTCCCTATGACGGCCAAACGCGGTTCAGAGAAGCCGCAGCGCAGCTCTATGCCACCGCCATTCCTCGTCCCGAAGACGCGCCCGGAACTTTCTTAGAAAAAGTCGTGACCCTTTACTCAAGCGGATACGGCGGGCTTGGAATGGATGGTAATTTCGGAGACGGACGTCGAGGAAGCCGAGGAAAAGTCTCGTTGAAAGGGGTTGGTGTTACACAGATGGTTGGAAAAACCGACATGGCCCACGGACATGGCGGCCTCTTCCGCCCGGACGCCATCATCGAACCAACCATTGCCGCGGTGTTGGATGAAGAACTTACCTATGGAACGAGCGGAATTCTATTCGTTTTCGCGGATGGCCGCACGGTAAAATGGCCCGATGGAAGGCAAGACGGATTGGCGGAGATGCTTTCGCTCGACTTCGCCCGGCCAGCGCACACTCTCAGTAATCCGAATATCCACGCTGGAAGTGAAGAACAGCGAGCTCGCGACCGTGAGCGCCTGAAGTCGATGGTTGCCCATATCGATGAGTTCTATCCCGCGCCCGTCGGAGCTCGGTGGAAATCCGAGCCGGAGCGTTTCGGAATAGGTCTTCGAGAATTCATTCGTCGTATCGCTCTCACCTATGCCCAACTCCACGTTCGGTCGATTTACGTCGGTGCGGATTCACCGTCAAACATCATGGCAAATGGCGGAATCACCGACTTCGGAACGGCAAGCGCCGTGGACGGATTTACTCGCGTGACCATTCTCCCCCCCGAAGTGAATGCGCCGAATGGCGACACGAACGGCCCTAAGCGCGACATCCTCAAAGAAATCGTGGACGATTACGAAAAAACCCTCCCCGAAAAATACAAACCCTATCTGCCTTCATTTGAAAAAGCGGCGGCATTGTTCGACCAAAATTACGAAAAATATTTACATCAAGAATTTGTCTTTTTGGCGGGAGCTCCGAAAGAAATTCTTCACCACCTTGAAAACTCACCTTCGATTCAGCTCCTAGGAGCGGAAATTCATCGCCTCTCAACCGCGGGTAACGAAGAAACTCGCCACGTCGACGTCGTCTTTCGTCCCCATGAAATTGCGATGCCTAAAAACACCGGAACTTACCGCGTGGATGAAATCCTGATTCAAGCCGCAAAGACGCTCCCCGACGGCCGCGAAGCCATCGAACGCGGGCTCAGAACGCTCATTCCAAATCAGAAAATTCGCCAAACATTCGCGCACGCGTATTTCGATGCGACGACGGAAATGAGCAATGCCGGCGCTCGTGACCACGTCAGTCCTAGAGCCCTTCAGGCGTTCTTCGCAGAAGCCGCCGTGGTGAGAAATCGCAAACGGCCCCACCTCATGCGAAGCCCTGAGTTTGTTCGAGAGAGCGAACGCGTCTGGGACCGTTTCGAAAAATCGCAAGATGTGAATGCAGTCCAGACGTACATCGACTCGATGGTCGAAGAAAACGTTCACGATTTTCCGGATGCCTCCCCTTTCCAACTGGTCATAGATCAGGCTTCCAACACCTTCGAAGGATACGCGCTCCGCCGCGTTTTCGATGCACGTTCAGGGGAATTCGAGACGATTCTGCGAATCGACACGGGTGGAAACCGCGGAAACCTGCTTGGTTTCGATTTTAAATTGGACGATCTTCTTCGCTCTCGAGTGATTTACACGCTCGGACATATGCATGGATCTGCTTTCCCGAAGAAAGTCGGAGACTCGGTGGAATTCCGTCTTCCCGCTGCTCAGGGAAGGAGCTTTCGTTTGGATATCGCAACATCAGATGGTCATCTCATCCCTGGAAATGCGAAAAGTCGGGTCGCAGCGGCACTTCTCGGGGAATGGTCGGACCGACCTGCAGAAAAAACCTCCTGCCCAAATTGGTTGAGACGAGCCATCTCTCGTTTTTAGAAATCTAGCCGCTTTAAATTCATTTCCAGAGCAGAACGGTTTGCCATAAGAAAGGAAGATGAAATTAAGCCAGGCGCCTGAACTCCTTCGTTTCTTGAACCATTCTATTTCGGAAGGAAAGAGGGATTCCGACCCTGAAACCGCCCTTTCTTTCTCTCGAGGCGCACCTGCTGAGCGTTTGGCGAGCCTGATCCGTGAGACGACCCTCATCGTCGCTGCTGAAACTTTTCCGGTTGAAGAATTCGGGAGTGAAGCGAATCGGTGGTTTGCCGATGAAACCGAAGGGCGCGCCTGGCTTACTGAAATCTTAAAGAGTCTCACCCAAGGCAATCAGAGCGAAGCTGATGGCGACCCTGTGGTCAAGGACAGCAATGGAGCCGTGCTGACTGAAGGCGATAGCGTTCAAGTGATCAAAGACCTGAAAGTGAAAGGCGGTACGAGCGACTTGAAGCGAGGAACACTGGTGAAAAAGATTCATCTCATCGGGGAGAAAGACCTCATCGAATGCCGTGTGGATGGCAGCACACTGGTTTTGAAGACGTGCTTTCTTAAAAAAGTCTCATTCTAAAACTTCCTTATTCAACCCTGAGCCCGGCACGTCGAATGCAACTTTAGACCTCGTGAGGCTCTTTTCCTCACAGAAGGTTGGAACCATGAACACAAATCAAAAAGCCGATCGAAATCTCACTGCCCCCGAATCTTCGGGGACAGAAAACTTAAAAAACTTTACCTCTCATTTGAGCCCGCTCGAAGAAGAAGGGCGTCGGAATAAACCGAAAGATCAGAGTTCCAAACGGACAAAAAAATTACAGCGCAAACAGTCCGACTTAAACGAATCCCGAAAGAAAGAACTCGGAGCTCTAGAGCGCTTTTCTGCGCGGTGACCCGATTCGGAATTCGGATAAGTGAAGTCGATCAAGTTCTCGACTCAGATTTTAAAAACTAAAAACTAAAAATTAAAAAGGGAACGCAGGATCAAAGGATTCAGCGTTCCCTTTTTAGTTTTTGCAATATCCATGGAGCCTTCTTCCTGATGAAGCCGGCAAATTCTTCCCTCTTTTTTGCTCGATCCGCATGAAATCCTAACAAAGTTTGGTTTTCCGTCAAGGTTTCGTTCGGCATTAGTTGCCGCTCGATCCAGGGCTTGTGAGTAAACACCTTCCGTGTAGAATCAGAAAAACGTCCGCCTGGTTTTTCGTCGCTACTCGTCTTACCGATCGGTTTTCAACTTCTCATGAAGAGAAGTTTCCAAAATTCACGGAGGAATTTCATGAAATTGCACGCCCTCATTTCGGGTCTATTTTTGGCCGCGCTCCAGTTCACATCCCACGACGCACACGCATTAGGTCGCATGAAACAGAACATGCACCTCATCCAAGAAGACCAAAAAGGCTTCGCCATTTACCGCACGAGCGAACCGAACGCAGCCGACATGCAAAATTTCTGCAAGCTTGGGATCACTGAAATGATGGTTTTAAGCGGTGACGGACAAATCGATACCGACCTCGCCAAAAAATACTGTCCCCAACTTAAAGTTGTTTACAACACTCAGCAGACGGCGAAGATTCCGATGTCTGGAGATTTCCTGGACGGCTTCGATTCTTGGGTGAAGGAATCTCAAGCAATGGGTAAGAAGATCGCATTCCGTTGCCATTGTGGGTGTCACCGAACAGGCCGATTGGCTGCCTACTATCAAATGAAATACATGGGATATTCTGCGGAAGCAGCCAACAAAGACCTGAGGAAGTTTGCAAAGTACATGATCCTCTACCCTTTCTTGGATAACCAAGTCAGAGCCCTCCACGACTATGTCGAGGGAAAGTCCTGCTCCGAAAAAGAAAAGTACTGCGTGCGGAAAAACGATGCGCCTTCTGATGACATCGCCATTCTGGCTCGAGCGGAAAACTGAACCCCCTCGAACCTGAAAAATTAAAAAAGAGGCCGACTTGGAACACCTTCCAAATCGGCCTTTTCGCATCGGCGCCGCATCCTAGCGGGCGACAATTTGACCGTCCCCACCTGGTTTTGAATTTGCTTTTCCTGCGGCAGGAGAAACGACTATGACCCCGCGAATTTTCGCCGCCGGCGGCGGCCGCCCTTTTACTTGCAATGGGAGTGGCATCTTTGGCTCCTTCCTTTTCACACGGATCCGATGCACTGCCCCTCCCTAAACTTCACCGCCAGCTATGACCTCTTCCTCGGAATTTTTCCTCTGAACATCCTGAATAAAGTCGCAATGATTCCATTCGGACTTGCAGAAATCATCGTATCGAGATCCGGAGATAAAAGTCTGATGGGCTCGATCACTTGGTCGAAGTGGGTTTTCTTCGTCATGGGCCCTCTGGCTGCCCTCGGCCTGATCCCGGCGACTCAAACCCTGCTTGGACTGATGCCCCTCTACGGTGCGGAAGTCGCAACTCATGGCGCTTACGCCCTCATTGCGGTGTATTTCGCCCATCGCCTGCCGATCACTGCAAGCTCCAAGATCAAACCGTTAACCAAGACTTCTGCAGTCTAGCCAGGAGTCTGGTCAGAGCCCACCGGCCCTGCCTGAATCTTCTTTTTAATGAGTAAGGCCGGAGGACTTTCTCTCAGTCCCCGGCCTATTCTATGCGGGTAAAAGGGGTATAAACGAAAAAACCGATTACGCGTTTGCATTTATAGACTCGGTGCGTTAGTAAGTCCTCAATCGCTCACCTAGAAGGACTTTTCATGAAAAAACAAACTTTGCGTAATCTTTCTTCCCTCTTTGCTTTCGTTTCTCTCGTCTTCACGTTTGGTTCGTTGAACGCACACGCGGAGCGATGCGAATTGGACTCCCATTCCCAACTGATTGCTGGGGAGGCAGGAATGATCATCGGCTCTCTTCAAGACGGCAGTCCCGATTCTGAGATTTGCTTCTCTCTCGGCTCGCTGACTTCCCAAATTCAAACCCTCTCGAATCATGCGAGAAGCAACACTCCCGAAGCGTGCCGAAAATTACTCGCCGACCTTTTGGATGCCACCTCTGAAAACAGACAACGGTGCGCATCTTCCACTGCACTGCCAAGACGCGGCCTCGAGGACTCGCTCACTAAAATCTACGATGTTGCCGGAAAATTGATGGTCAAAGAGGAATAGTGCCGAGGTGTTCTCCTCAAATTTTCGTATTGGAAAACCGCATAGAATCTCAAAGGTTGTCCCAATCAGCCCCAATTATAACTGTAGATTGCGGTCCAAATTTTGAAATATACTGGCAATATAAAGGTTCAGGACCGGTTCTTTACGGCACGGAAGACCTCATCCCATTCTAAGGAGAATTCATGAAACACCAAAATGTGATCGATAAAACCCGCTCTTATACTAAAAATAAAGCGAAGAAGAGCAAACCGTTGTACGTTCAGAACCACGCGAAGACTTTTCCGGAGTCGACTACTCCAAACTTTGCGCATACGACTGCCGAAATGAAGGCAGAACACCAGAAAGATGACGACTCTATGAACAACCCGACTGAAATGATGAACGACACGATGAACGAAACTTCTTTGAAAAATACCGCTAAAAACACGGCAAAAAAAGCAACTGCTCAAGCGAAAAAAGTTGCCGAAAAAGTCGCTCAAACGTTCAGCAACAATAAAAAGTCTGCAGCCGTTGGCGGACTTGCAGCAGTCGGAATCGCCGTCGCGGCCGGACTTCTCATGAAAAACAAATCTCCTAAGTCCAAGCTTGCAGCTAAAGGCAAAGCCGCTTCGAAAACCAGCGCTCAGAAAACCACTGCTGCTGGCTCTGTTTCTGGAAAAGCGGCTGTGAAAACCTTGGCGAAAGGGCTGAAATCTCAGTCAACCCTCGCAAAATCTGCTAAAAAAGTTCTGTCTGCTGGCAAAAAGTCCGCTTTCGGAAAAAAATTAGTGGCCGCTGAAACGAAGATCGTTCGCGAAGCAAAAAAATTCATGGCACCGAAGTCTGTTCGCGGCGCGAAAGCCACTGCCACGAAAGCAGTTAAGTCTGCAAAATCGACCCTGACCAAAGCCGCTTCCGGCGCGAAAGCAAAAGCTCGCAAAGCATAAGCAACGATGGCTTAACTGCAGAGCTTTAACCGCAGCTTTCTACTGCTGCCTTTAAGCGATTCATTCGTAAAAAGAGCCAGATCACTTCGATCTGGCTCTTTTTTTGTGCAATGAGCGAAAATTCAATGCCAGCCGAGGGATGCAATCCAGTGAACGCCCAACCACATCAACCAAACTCCCAATGCTGCCAGGCAAAATGACGAAAGTGCTAACCCAGTGAACAATGCGATGAGGAAGCCAATCGACCGCTGAGAGGTTTCTGCAGGGTTTCCCGAATGCCTGCGGAGGAGTTCGATATTTTTAAGATTGGATTTCCAAAAGAAGTCTCCTATCCATCCGATGATTGGAACGGAAGAAATGCCATCGTCGATGACCACATTCGCAACCATTCGAACTAAAACCGGGTTTGATGCGCCAGCGGAAGCCGAACGCGCAATGATGTAACCCGAGACGATCGTGGTCGCGAAATTACCGACTAACGGAATCATCCCGATCACTCCATCCCAACCCACTCGGATCCCTCCTGGAAGCCGGTATTGGGCGTCGAGCAACGTCGAAAGTCGCTCCAGGTCTGGAGGAACGGCTCGTGAATCACTTTGTTGATCAACCATTTTGGCATTAAACGACTGCTTTTTTCTGGAGGCAAGTTGATACCGAGCGGATTCTTCTGCTAGGTTCGTTTCCAGAGGAATTTCACCATGAACGCTGCACTCCAAGCTCCCGTACTCACTAAGCCCTTTTTGAAATCTTTTGCTCGCGAAGCGGCGATTGCATTAGCGGGTTCCCTTTACTTAGCGGTGCTGTCACAGGTGCGGATCCCTCTCCTATTCACTCCCGTACCAATTACCGGCCAGACTTTCGGTGTGGCCACGCTGGCTCTACTTTTGGGAAGTCGGAGATCGCTCGCAAGTTTCGGCCTCTACCTCATCGAAGGTGCCGCCGGCCTTCCCGTTTTCGCTTCTCTCCAGAGCGGAATCTTACTCGGATCCACCTCCGGTTACCTCGTCGGCATGGCGGCCTCCAGTTGGGTGATCGGAAAATTTCGAGATCTCGGGCTCACCCGGACATTCCGCGGAGCGTTCGTTGCTTGCGTGAGCGGAAGTGCCTGCGTCTTCACCTTCGGATTGATCGGTCTATCGTTTTTTGTGCCGCTTAAATCGCTGCTCGTGATGGGACTTCTTCCTTTTCTGGCGGGAGACCTCGTGAAAAATACCCTCGCTGCGACAGCTGCCGCTTCGCTTGCGAAAGCGGACACTTAAAGAGCTTTCAAGCCTGAATTTTCAGAGATGACCTTAGACGCGGCGTCGCCTCGATCTTCCCAGCAGCTCTGGCTCATTCCTTACGAAAACCCTTTAAAGCAAATCCTCACGCGCGAGCAAATGAGGGAGTTGCCGAGTGGTGCGGGAGTTTATCTCTTCTTTGACCAACAAGAGTGACTCATTTGCGTCGGAAAATCAAAGAACATCCGGAAACGGGTGAATTCCTACCGCTATCTGAAACCCGGGAGAGGGAGCAAAAAAACCATGCACCTCGTTCAAACCGCCCGGCGGGTTCGAACGATCTCATCAGTGGATGAAACCCGTGCACTCCTCCTTGAAAACTCCCTCATTCGTGAATTTCTCCCGCGCTATCACTCTGCAAACGCGAAACTGGAATCTTACCATTCCTTGGGTCTCGGGCTGTTCAAAGAAGGAAATTTAACCTCGGTACGAATCCGGCTCACCGAAGATCCGAAAGCGCAGGACGACCGCATCTTCGGCGCGTTCAAAAATCGGGGAACCCTCCAAAAAATTTACTCGGCCATTTTGCGTGCATTGTGTAAATTGCCGCCAGAAAGGGGGGACAGGGCAGAATACCCCCATTCGCTCCTGACTTCCCGACCACCTGCGAAATTTGAACTGACTCTGACTCGTGCTCATGCCGACGCTTTTCTGCGGTTTACGGAGGGTGCTCCTGCAGAATTTTTGCATGATTTCCAACCCGAAGAAGGTGATCTCATTCGCCTGACTTTTACCAAACCAGGCGAATGAGAGATCGAGCACTGCTTGAAACTTTTTCGCTCCGGTCCCTGCGCATCCTAAAGATGACGGCGGCAAGGAAAATGGACCGCAGTTGGATCACTCAAGCGGAAGTGGACGACTTTCCTATCGAAGAACGCTGGCTGAAAAATAATTTAAAGCAGCAGTTTTCGCCCAGACGACCGTGATACTTTCAGTTCGTGATCGATATCAAAAACGTTTCAAAAACTTACGGCGAAAAAACCGTTCTGTTCCCGCTGGATTTAAAGCTGGCTGCAGAGCAGACCCACGTGATTCTCGGGTCGAGCGGTTGCGGAAAGTCGACCCTCTTTCGAATTTTGATGGGACTGATTCCCGCGAGCACCGGAGAAGTAAAAATGAACGGGGTGGCGATGAACCCCCAAACCCAAAAAGAACTGGTCCGCCAGATGGGTTACGTCGTGCAGGACTCGGGCTTATTTCCGCACCTCACTGGATTCGATAACGTCTCTCTCCTGATGAAAACTCTCGGACATTCTCGAAGTCGAATCAACGAACGAGTAGAAGAACTGGCCGGGCTGGTGAAACTCGATCTTTCCCTCTTTTCAAAATTTCCAAATAGTCTGAGCGGGGGGCAGAAACAGAGGCTCGGAATTGTCCGTGCTCTCATGTTGGACCCGAAAATCATTCTCCTCGATGAACCGCTCGGTGCACTGGATCCGATTGTGAGAGCCGACCTTCAAAACGAAATGAAACGAATCTTTAACACGTTGAAAAAAACGGTCCTCATCATCACCCACGACCTGGGCGAAGCCGCCTCGTTTGGGCATACCATTTCTCTTTTTGATCAGGGTCGTTTGATTCAGCATGGAACTTTCCCCGATCTCGCAAAGCGTCCGGCTACCCCTTTCGTTACCGAATTTTTGAACGCTCAAAGACCTCCACGCGAAGTTTTGGAGAACCTATGACCCTCTGGATGCTCATCGGACTCCTTTCCTCTTTCGGAAGTTCATCCTGCTTGGCGAATGACCTGAAATCCGTCGTCGCCTCTAAGCCCTTCCCAGAAAGTTATATTCTTGCGGAAATTGCCGCCCAAATTCTGGAAGAAAATTCCGTTCGAGTGGACCGCAAATTTGGCCTCGGGGCTACCGGGATCGTTTTTGAAGCCATTACCCGTGGAGAAATTGTGCTTTATCCCGAGTACAGCGGGACGATCGCGGAAGCATTTCTGAAAAATCCCGCACTCCGTGAACTCGGTAAAATTCAGGAAAAAATCGGTTCTTTAGGTCTAGAGATGACGGATTCGCTCGGGTTCAATAACACTTACGCGTTAGCCGTTCGAAGAGAGTTCGCGGAAAAAAATCACTTGATTTCTCTTTCGGATCTAGCCCGAATTCCGACCGCGCGTTTCGGCCTCACGAACGAAATCATGAATCGGCAAGATGGTTATCCTGGTCTCGCCCGCCGTTACAGTCTTAACCCCGTCGAAATCCATGAGATGCAACACAGTCTGGCCTACCGAGCACTCGAACGCGGAGAGATCGATGTCACAGACGTTTATTCGACAGACGCCACGATTAAGCGCTTGGACCTTTTTGTTTTGAAAGATGACTTAGGATATTTTCCAAATTACCAAGCCGTATTCCTCGCACGACGCGACTGGATTACCAAAAACGCCGCCGCCTGGAAGCGGCTTAAGCAACTCGAAGGGAAGATTTCCGCTGAAGAAATGGTCTCATTGAATGCGATGGTCGAGACGGATCACCGCTCCTTCCACGATGTTGCTGAGTTTTTTCTCAAGGGATCTAACTCTGCGCCTAAGGCGAATTGGGAAAAGGCGCACGCACTCTGGCGCAGAACTCTAGAACACCTGCGGCTGGTGCTGATTTCACTCGGAAGTTCCATTCTAGTCGGACTTCCCTTGGGAGTTCTCGCATTTTACAAGCGCGGTATCAGTCGGATTATTTTGAATGTGAGTGCACTGATTCAGACCATCCCCTCGCTGGCGCTGCTTGCTTTTCTCATTCCCCTCTTCGGTATCGGCGAGAAACCCGCAATTTTTGCGCTTTTTCTCTATGGGCTCCTGCCCGTTGTTCTAAACACTTATTCGGGCCTAGACGGGGTGGATCCAAAACTTCGGGAGTCAGCGATAGGGCTCGGTCTGGCTGAAAAAGACATCCTTCGCCGGGTACTTCTCCCACTCGCTTCTCCCAGCATCCTCACCGGAATTCGGACATCTGCCGTCATCGGAATTGGAACCGCCACGCTGGCCGCTTTGATCGGGGCTGGCGGATACGGCGCACCGATTATGACTGGCCTGGCGCTGAATGATATCCCCACTCTCTTAGAGGGCGCCATTCCGGCCGCTTGTATGGCCTTGCTCGCCCAATGGGGTTTGGACCGAATCGCGGAACAAATCATTCCAGCCGGGCTGAAGCGGAAATAAAAGGAAGAGGCTCGGGTCCTTTCGGAACCGAGCCTCTAAAATTTAACGAATTAATTTAATGAATTAAAAAGCGTTGAAATCTAAGCCGCTTTTTTAAATCTGCTTCCGCCACTGTCTTCGGCGAACTTCTCATGGCGTTGGGAAGTTTGATTTTTTTCATCATCGGAGGAGGAGCTCACTAAGGTCAGATGAGACCTCTTTTTCTCCCGCATTTTCTCGATCAATTCTTGGTTCGCTTTATGACAGTACAACTCTTCCGAATTGTAGCCGTTTTGGGCCATCGAATGCTTTAAACTACTCATCTAAATAGGTCCTCCCAAGTTCATACGTCCTAGTTTGAGGTACCCTCTCAGAATAGCGGAAGCGACCGTGGTTCGGCAGATGTCATCTTTGCCCCACCAACTTAAAACAGAGATGACCTCGAAATCTGCGAAGTATTTTTTCTCGGAGGGGGATTGAAAAAGGCTTAAATGACTCCGCCGTTCACACAGATATTTTGGCCGGTAATCCAGCGGACCTCTTTGCTTGCGAGAAACACGACGACATCAGAAAGGTCTTCCGGCTGCCCGAGCCTCCCATACGCGGTCATTGCAGCCATCCTATCGATTTGCGCTTTTCTCTTACCGGTGGTGAAAAGTTCGGCATCGGTGGCTCCAGGAGAAACGACGTTTACGGTGATTTCTTTTGAGCCTAATTCTTTCGCCAGAATATGGGATAGCTGTTCCACCGCGCCCTTCTTTGCACAGAAGACCCCATATGTGGGGAGCATGATCGCAGTTGTGCTCGATGAGAAGTTTATGATTCGTCCCCCTGAACGAAGCATCCGAGCCGCTTCACGACAGGCCAGAAAAGTCCCTTTTACATTCAAAGTAAAGATTCGGTCGAAATCTTCATCCGAAGTTTCCGCGATTGTTTTATAAAGAATCACTCCCGCATTGTTCACAAGGATATCGAGTCCGCCAAAAGCACGTTTTACTTCTGAGAAAAGCCGAGTCACCTCTGCGGCGAGACTCACGTCGGCCTTCACCGCGATCGCAGCGCACCCGAGCGCTCGATTTCCCCGACCACTTCGAGCGCCTCCTCAGAGCGGGACACGTAATTCACGACGACCTTCGCTCCCTCCCGATCCCGCGAGAAGATCCCGTAACCAATGCGACTTTTCCCGAAATCGAGGGGTAAGTATTCATGCCCCGAGTTTACTGCCGGGCGACTTCCATGAAAACCCTAATGAACGCCCAAATTCGGCGAGCTTGCGGTTAAAATCCGCTCGCCCCTTTTTGCCATGCCCAGACAACCCCAAAGCAAGGCTGGTAAACTAGAGAAAGAAGTCACCATCAAAACCGTCGCAGTCGGCCACATCTCCCGGGAATCAAAGAGACCGACGGCTGCCGTAGCAAGAGCTCCGATTCCGGTTTGAAGAAAACCAAGCAGAGCGCTCGCAGTTCCTGCATTTTCTTCGAATGGAGCAAGCGCAAGCCCGGATGCGTTAGGACCCGCAATCCCCACGCAAGCCAGAAATAAAAAGAACAGACCGATCGTGGTTGAAAGCCCATAGCCTCCGAAAAGAGGACCGATCAGAAAAAGCATAAGTTAAAAACTGAGGGTGGGTCAGCACCAGAAAATAGCCCTTCGCGATCTGTCGGAACCGAATCAAAAGGGATGGATCCGGATCTCTCCCCTTGGGCAGATACTTGACGACCACAAGAAGAATCACCGAAGCGATCGTCGCCAGGGCAACGAACACACTCCTCCAACCGTAGACCGCTGAGAGGAAAACCCCAACCGTCGGGGCAAGGAGAGGCGAAACTCCGAGAATCAAGATGAGGAGAGAAAAAACCTTTGCCCCTCTTCCACCGGAAAGAAATCACGAACCATCGTCGTGGCTGCGACACTGGCGGCGCAGCCACCCATTGCCTGGAGAAAACGGAGCGCAATCAAAGATTCAACGGCGTAAACACTCGTGCAGGCAAAGGAAGCGAGGCTATAAAGCAGTAGCCCCACCGCGAGGGGGCGCTTCCTGCCGAACCGATCTAACAGCGGACCGTAAAAAAATTGCCCAATAGCCATTCCAACAAAGTAACTCGAAAGCGAGAGGGCAATCCTGCCGGGGACGGTACCCAAGTCCCTCGCCATGTCCGGGAAAGTAGGCAGGTACATGTCGATTGAGAAGGGTCCGACCGTGCTCAATGCGCCCAAAATAAGCACAATCAAAGATGGCTTTTGCGCAAACCTTGCTCCGCCTTTTGATTCTTTCATCATCCGAATGTGTGTTCCCTGTCAGAAGATCGCCGTTTCAGGATCGTTCATCCATCTGCTGTTCAAGATTAACGTCGCCCTGATTCAAGGCTTTTCCTGGTGAACGATCTCCATTAATCTTAATGAATAACCGGGTCTTGGCTAAAGGAGTGGATGAGTGAAAATGTTTAAACTGGGACAGCGTCTGGCGTGGAATCCTACCGTACGAACTTCCCTGTGTGTGGCGATCGGCTTAGGGTTTTTCTCTCTGACGTTGGCTCGAGCCGACGAGATTCTCACGGAACCGCAGTCGGCGACGTCTCTCCCCGATTTCCTTCCCGCGAACATCCTCCAAATGGATTCGAAATTCGCCCACCACATTCTGATCGTCGAAAAACAGAGTCATAAGCTCCATGTTTTCGAAAACGAATCCGGAATTCCCAAGCTTTTAAAAACCTATTCGATTGCGACGGGTAAATTTAAAGGAAACAAGTCGAGCGACGGTGACCATAAAACACCGGAAGGAATCTATGATCTGAATGGATTTCTATCGCAGGAAGATTTGCAAAAAAAATTCGGCGGACAAGCGAAGATCTATGGAGCAGGTGCCTTTCCTACCAATTATCCGAATTTAATCGACGAACGCGCAGGCAAAAAAGGCGGCGGAATCTGGCTTCACTCGACGGACGATGACAGCCGAATTTCGAAAGAACTCGATTCCCGGGGTTGTGTAGTGGCCCAGAATGCAGACCTTCACGAGATCTCCCAGTACATCGAAGTCGAACACACTCCGATCATCATCACGCAAGACGCTTCTTTCCTTTCTAGGGGAACCTGGGCGCAAAATCGGAAGGACATCTTGAGCGTCGTATCGAAATGGATGAAGGCTTGGCAGGAGAAAGACTTTACGGGTTACATTGATGCATACGACCCTCAATTTCACGATAAAACCCGGGGAGGGTATTCGGCTTACCGTGCCTACAAACAATCCGTCTTTGCCCGCGCCGACAAACCGTCGATCTTGTTTGATTTTATCTCGGTCCTTTCTTCACCGGAATATGCAGTGGTTTACTTTCAGCAGGACTATCGTTCGAGTGCGATCAACGACCTCGGTAAAAAGACCCTTTTTCTGAAAAAGGTAAATACTTACGATTGGAAAATCGTGGGCGAACTTTGGGATAAGATCGAGCCGACGAATGTCGGATTTAATCCGTCCCAACGCTTTTTCAAATCCCAGTAACCCTCGCCGAAAGAATTTCGAATGAATAAAACTCCCGTTAAATTAAAAGTGTGGACCGCCGTTTCTCTGGTGATCGGCTGTGCCATCGGCTCGGGCGTGTTTGTAAAGCCGGGTCGAGTTCTCGCTGCGGCGGGAGATGCGAATCATGCGCTTCTCGCTTGGGTCTTGGGCGGGCTCCTTTCACTGGCCGGTGGACTGACAGTGGCTGAAATTGCTTTTCGCATCCCAAAAACGGGAGGTGTTTACACCTACATGGAGGAGCTCTACGGAAAGAAACTCGCCTTTGTGAATGGTTGGGTTCAGGCCGTGATTTATGGGCCCGGACTCATGTCCGCATTGGCATTGTATTTCGGATCCCTCTTCACGCAATTTTTCGCATGGCCTGACTCTCGATCGAAACCGGTCGCATTAATCACTCTCTACTTGCTAGCCACGATCGTCGCCGTCAGCACGCGAACTGCGGGTCGCATCTCCGACGCGACCACGCTCCTGAAGCTGATTCCGATTCTCCTGATTGGAGTTGCAGGTCTAGCCATGGGAGAAAATCCGATCTTTAACGTCTCTCTTACAAACGCCACCGCTGGGGCTGGGATGGGAGCGGCTGTTCTCGCCTGCCTTTGGGCCTACGACGGCTGGATGCAGGTTGCAAACATCGCAGACGAAATCGAAAATCCCGCAAAAAACCTTCCTCGTGCGATCGTTTTCGGATTAGTCGTGATCATGATTGCTTACCTCCTCGTGAACACTGCGCTCTTTCACGTCCTACCCATAGCAGAGATCGCTTCACTCAACGAGAAAGCGGCTGCGGTGGCTTCGACGAAACTCTTCGGAGACATCGGCGGTAAACTCATCAGTCTGGGAATCTTGGTGTCTATTTTTGGATGTTTAAACGGAAACATTTTAACCCTTACCCGGATTCCGTACGCGATTGCCCTTCGAGGCATCTTTCCCTTTCGAGAAAAGTTTGCGGTTCTCCATCCAAAATTTCACACGCCTGTAAATTCGATTATTTTAAAAGCATTGGTCGCATCGGTGATGATAGTGCTCTTTAATCCTGACCGCATCACGGATCTGGCGCTGTTCATCATGTACCTTTTCTACGGTCTCGTGTTTATTGGAATCTTTAAGTTGCGCCGGATTTACGGAAAACCAAAGTCAGGAGAGTACAGTGTTCCGCTCTATCCGTTCGTTCCGATGGTTGCGATTTTAGGCTGTGGATTTATCTGTTACGGAATGATCCGCCAAGCGCCGATGGACGCGATTGTTTCGCTTTTCATCGCTGCCCTTGGATTTCCTGCTTACGCATTTCTTTCACGGAACGCAAAAGACACCGTCGATGGCGCGAGAATGCAGTGATTATAAATAAAGAGTTTTTCATCTGAATTAAATGCCCCTTTTAGGCTCTAGATCTATTGTTTATTTACAAGGCGATGATCCTCTCGGAAGACTGGAATACCGCCTCTGGAACCGCCTCACTCACATTGATTGAATACCCTGTGCGTTAGAGTGCGATTCAACAAGGCCCGGACCGCTTGAAACGCGATTCGGGCCTTTTTTTATTCGTCGTTCACGAGAGTACTCGTGCATCGTGACTTTATGAGCATCGATGGGCTAATAAGACCCCGGGGAAATTTAGTGACAGGTGATCTCAGTGTTGGAACTTCGAGTCGCATCCTAAGAGTAAAATCGAAGCGGCAAAAAACCTCTGGCTCGCGCAGGATTTCCCGAAAGTTTCGGGCGAAGCGGAATATATCCGTTTACCTGAATGATTAAACCGTCTTCTCGGTTAACCACCTTCGAATGGATTGCATGAATTCTGAATCGACTCCATCGAACTCGACATAGATCAGGTAGCTCTGAGTTTCCAGGTCGAGCTCAGTCGAAACTACGGTGACAAGCGCTTCTCCATTTTCAATGCCGGCTTGGCGGAGCGGTTCACAGCGAAGCTTTAACACCGTACCTTTCGGCACAAGCGATGAAGTGGTGAGCTTCACGCCGAGTTCGTCGACCACGAGTACTCGGCTTTTAAATTCGATTCTCGCGGCGACTCTTCCAGACGGAAGATTGCGGTATTCAGACGTGTGTTCGTCAAGCTGCTCGACATCTAGAAAGCGAGAAAGTTTCGAAGCAAGAAAAATCCGGTCGAGTGGCTTCACGATGTAATCGTTCGCACCCAGTTCGATTGCATGCGCGATTTGTTCAGTCGCTTTGGTTCCAGAAATCACCAGGACCGGGGCAATTACTTTTAGATCGCTCCGGAGCTTTTTTATCAGCTCAAAGCCACACTCCGTACCCAATTGAAGGTCGATAAGGTACAAATCTGGGCGGAGCTGATCCATGACTTTCATAAAATCTTCGGCGGATGCTGCACCGATGACCTTGAGTCCGAAACGAGAAAGCACCACCTGCAAAGCCTTCAAGAACTCTGGATCATCTTCGACTGCCAAAACCACCGGCTGTGCATTCATCGGCCTGAACCAAGCTTCTTTCGAATTACGGCGGCTTGGTCTCGCTGAATTCCCACGAAATTCACCTCGCTCGAATACTGCCCCCGTCGATGATTTTTAACGGCTTATCAAGTGAGCGCATCACGAGGTCACCCGCTCCGAGCTGGTCCATGAAGGTGCTTTTTAGACGAATGTCTGAGTTTAGTCCGAGTTTTACAGGACTTTCCACCACACACCCGATTTCACTCATTTTTACGATTTCGCCCTAAATAGAAAATGTGGCGTCCAATTTCGTTTCCGAGACAATTTTTCGGGAATAGAACGAAATCAGCATTAAGACTTTTCGAACCTTTTGCAGAAGGAGGATCGCTCGAAAAAGCTTCAAAATGTAGTCATTAGCACCAAACGCGATCACTTTCTGAATCGACTCTCGGTCTTTCCTCCCGCTGAGAACAATGGTCGGGATGGTTTTAAAAAGTGCATCCCCTTCTCGAACGGTGAGAAACTCAAATCCGCTTCTCACCGGCATTTCAAGGTCGACTAAAATCAGGTGAGGAACTTTATTCCGGATAAGATTGATTCCGTCATCGATTGTGGAAGCTTCAGAAACGATTGCACCATCTACCTCTAAAATCTTACGCGCGAGCATCCTCGCCTCCGGCGCATCATCGATTAGTAAAATCTCTTTTTCATGCAGTGATGACATGCCGACGTCCTGTCTCTAAATAAACGTGCGCTATGAGCATTTTTGATTTCATTCCGCCACCTGTCCGGAAGAGGAAGCTATTTCCGCATGGAGTGCCTTCACGACTATTTCCGATTCTCTTTCAATTCGCACGATCTGCATACCGAGATCCATCAACTTTCCAGCTGAGGTCGTTTCCTCCAGTTGTTCGAAGAGATGCGAAAAATGGAATGCGCCTAAGTTACCGGCGCTTGACTTCATTTGATGGGCGATTTTCGAAAGACGGTCGCTATCGCCCTCATTCGCCGCTTTACGCAATTCCTCGAGCTTACCGCTGAGCGATTCCAAAAACAGAACTCCGAGTTCCGAAATAAGCGAGGGGCCGTTCGGCACATCCAGTGACCTGAGATCCTCAAGGACTTTCGGGTTTAGAACTGCCCCGGTTGGCTCCGGCATCAGCCACCTCACGAGAACCGCCTGGAGCGTAGAAATTTTGATGGGTTTCGTAACATAGTCGTCCATGCCCGCAGCCAAGCAGCGCTCTCGCTCTCCTTGAATGGCACTCGCAGTCATCGCGACGATTGGAACTTTCCGGAGATCCGCATCGGCTTTGATTAAGGTCGATGCTGCGTACCCATCCATTTCAGGCATTTGGCAATCCATCAGGACCAAATGATACGGGATTGTCCGCAGCGCCTGAATGGCTTCAAGTCCATTCGCGACCGCATGCCCTTGCAACCCGATCTTCTCTAACTGCTTTAGTGCTACTTTTTGGTTAATCGGGTTGTCCTCGGCCACCAGAATTCGTGTATGGGGAGGAAATAGAAGACATTCTTCTACTTCCTCCTGAGCTCTGGATAAGTGAGCCGCTTCGCTTGCCCTTAAGTTCACTTCAAACCAAAATGTGGAACCTTTTTTGAGCGTGCTCTCGACGCCGATTTCCCCGCCCATGAGCTGGACTAACTTCTTACAGATCGACAGCCCAAGGCCCGTCCCACCATACTTTCGCGTCGTAGAAACATCCCCCTGCGCAAAAGGTTGAAAGAGCTTTTCGATCGTCTGGGGATTAATGCCTACGCCGGAATCTTGAATTTCAAATCGAAGGTGCACGCGACCAGGGTCAGACATGCCCTCGCTCACCCGAATTGAAACTTTCCCCGAATCTGTAAACTTCACTGCATTACTCACCAGATTAGCGATGATCTGCCTGAGGCGACCGGGATCCCCTTTCACGTAGTTCGGAATCCGCTCCGCAACCTGCAACTCGATTTCGACACTCTTTTTTTCCGCGGTGACCCGGAAAGGTCTGACTAAGTCTTGAAGAGTGCTCAGCACATCGAAGTCGATTTCTTCAAGATGAAGCTTCCCGGCGTCCGTCTTTGAAAGATCTAAAATATCATTCACAATCTCAAGCAAGCTTTCGCCCGATTGGAGAATGGTTCTCGCGTAATCTTTCTGTTCAGCACTTAGCGGCGTATCGATCAAAATGCTCGCCATTCCTAGAATACCGTTGATCGGAGTGCGCACTTCATGACTCACATTTGCAAGCAACATGGACTTCGCAAGTGTTGCCGTTTCAGCTTGGTTTTTGGCGGCAATTAATTTTTTTTCCGTCGTGTGCAGTGCCGTGATTGCTTTTTGTTTCTCTTCGAATGCTCTCGCCTGCCCTAGTGATGAAGACAGAATGCCGCCGATCAGAGTAATAGCCGTGGCTTGTTCATCTCCGAAATGATCTGTTTCTGCGGAAAAAACTTTTAAAACTCCAATCGCCACTTCGCGGTGGTACATGGGCAATGCGATCATCGATCGAATGCCCATCTTTCGGCAGGCAACGACGTTCGCTCGCGGATCGGTCTCCGAGTCGGAGCAAACGAGCACCTTTTTCGATTCGAGACACAGCCCAGATAGACTTCCGGAAATGGAAATTCGCAAGCCTATAAACTCACTCGCGACTCCAGTAGCCAGGTGATAAAGAAGCTCATTTCCCTCAACCAGTTCCAGCACTGCCCCCTCAGCATGCGTGAGGGCTTGGGCATGACGAAGGACCAAATCCATAATTCGAGTCGGATCGAGATCCGCCGTCGCTAATTCGTACTGCGCTTTTACCACATCTGACAGTTGAATCTTCTGCACACGAAGCTCAGCATTGTTCGCCGCGATTTTTTCATGAAGCGTCCGGCTCCTCCGGCCATGCCATTCCAAAAGAAACGCGGAAATAAGAACAATCACTCCACCAATTAAACTCCCAATCAACGTCAGGAGATTGCTCCTTTCGATGATTTTTTCTACTTGTTCAGACTGCGCGAGAATGCGCTCCGCTTGGGCGAATTTAAATTGTTGGTGCCATTTTCGAATCTCGGTCATTTCGTTGCGCCCTTGATCCGTATTCATGAGTGCTAAAGCCTGGGCAGATTTTCCTGCTTGAGTGAGTTCGATCGTAAGCGAGACGTCGGCGACTTTTGTTCGGATGGATTTTGAAAAGGCATTCAAGGAGCCTAATCCGTTCGGATCACCTGAAAAAAATGAATGAAGCTTTTCCAAGCTGGGCTCGATTTGCCCGATCGCCTCGCGGTAGGGAAGCAGGTAGGACTTTTTCCGGGTTAAGAGGTAACCCCGTTGGCCCGTCTCCACATCTTGCAAAAGTGACATGAGATGACTCACGTCCTCAGACGCGTTCCTAACTTTATGACGAATGCTGATCGCTGATACGAGCCTGTTCATTCCGCTTTGATTCACAAGTCCAATGCTGATCAACACCCCCACGATGGCCACGTAGCTCAGGCTTATTTTTCGATCAAAGTGATGCAAATTTTTCAGAGGGCCCAGAGGGAGCTGCATACTTTTAGTTCGGAAATCTGTAGAAAAGAGATGAGGAATCGGATGAAGTTTTCTTTAAAAAACGAATAAAAGCGAGAAGGTCTAAAGAATGCCAACTTTCCTGCGCTAAGTCAGACGATCCCCTTCTAAGTCCAAAGTCACACACGTTTCGTCACCCACACGACCAAAATCGATTCGCCAATTGAACACCCGGGAAATGGCAACGACTGTCGCAAGCCCTAGCCCATGAGATCGACGAGGACGAGAGCTGTTTCGACTTTGCGTGGGCCCGTCCCCCCCGCGGTTAAATGGCTGTCCTAATCGGCCCAGCACCTCTGTCGGGAATCCAGGGCCTCGGTCAAACACCTGAATTTGGCTACCGTTTAAACAGATGCGCACCTGGCGGTCTTCAGGGGAATAGAGCAAGGCGTTTGAAACCAAATTATTCAAAACGATTTCGAGGTACGCGGGTGTCACCGCCACTTTTTCGTCGGCAACGATAGAAAGAAGCACACCGGGATGACCCCGCAAACTCGTCCGTTCTACGAGCGCTTCTAAAACCGTCCGAAGACTGACGACATGAAGGTCTTTTCGTGCGGCTCCCGATTCGATTTCTGCCCAAAGCAAAAAGGCAGATACAGTCTCGGAGGCAACCTCGATCTCTCGCTCCACCGCATCCGCAACTCCGGGAGAAATTTCTCGATTTTCACGGCCGTTTGCCACTTCGGCGGCCAGAACGGCCATCGGAGTTTTCAGCTCATGAGCCATCTGATAAGACCAGACTCGCGACACCTCATACCCTCGGTTTACGCGATCAATCAATGTATCGAGCCCCTTCACGAGTAAATGGTATTCGTCCCGCGTTCCTCCGGCTTCTGCCGACTTTGCCCATTTCCCGGCCCGAATGGGGGGTAAGAGCGATGCCGATGCGGAAAGGGCAGCGAGCTCCGCAACTTCCCCGGACAGTTCACGCAGGGGACGGAGAAACTTTCTCACCATTCCAGCCGTGAGCAACATTCCGATCAGAACCAAACTAAAGACCTCGATCATGTCTCGAGATGAAAAAGCGGGAGTGAAGAGGAGCTCTTCTTTCATAATGAGTCCGACCTGAAGACTCCCCTGTTTTCTAGTCTTCGATGGGCGAATCGGTATATTCAAAATACGCGCGGAGTCTCCTCCCACCGTCACGGTAAGACGCTCAGGACTATTTGGAATATTAGAATTCGGAAAGAGCCGCGCGCTCGTGCTGCGAAAAACCGTTTCACCGGTTGCATCTCGAAGAGCGAAAAATTTTCCAAGCCGGGACAGACCAAGCTCCCTCGTAATGAGGTTTTCCACACTTTCGACGTCGTTGGTTGCACTTTCGATCACCTGAGAGTTCAGAAGAAGACTGGCAACTTCGTCAAGCTCTCCGTCGATAAACGCGAGGCGTTCGCGGTTCACAAAATAGTTATCCAGAACTGCAGAGCAAACCGCGACCACGAGCAAGATCAAGAAGATGAAAGTGTAGAGTCTAAATCTCAACGAAATAGCCCACATTTCTCAGGTTCTTAAGCTTGATCGACGAACCCGAAACCTCGAGTCGCCGCCGAAGATGGGTAATGGTGGCTTCGACGACGTTTGACTCGCTGGAGGTTGCCTCCCCCCAGACTCGACTCATCAAATCATCCCGCCCAAATACCCGACCTAAATCTCGAGAAAGAAGTCTTAAAATCAGGAATTCTTTTTGAGGGAGCGATTCCTCGCGGCCTTCAACGCTGAATGAAAATCGATTCAAATCCAATAAAGTATTTCCCAGTTGTCGGTAAACTTCTTCCGGACGCTTTGCTCGCCGACTGAGCGCGCGCACTCGCGCCAGCAGCTCTTGGTTTAAGAAAGGTTTACCGAGGTAGTCATCCACACCTAGGTTCAGCAACTCCGCCCGTTCGAGCGGTGTATTGATCGCGGAGAGGACTAATATCGGCGTCTGGGACCAACGCTTCCGCATTTCCGGCAAAAGGGCCTTCGTGTCGAACTGCTGAAGAAGTCGATCGAGCAAGATGACCGAAAAATCACTGCCCCGGGAGAGAATCACGTCGTTTAAAGCAGCCGTCGAATCCGCAATCTGAATCGTCCACCCTTCGCCCCGAAAAAGGTTCATCAGGGTGGTTGCGATTTTCGGATCGTCTTCGACGATGAGGATGGGTTCCATGAGAAATCTTTCAAAATAAAAAAAGTTTTATCTTCGCTTCACTTTCAGCAGCTCCACTCGTGTTCTCATGCATAAAGGAAAAGGGAGAGTTATGAAAGAATATCGCGAGATCGAAGCCTGGATGCGTGCGAATCCCGAAGCGAGCCACGAGACCCTATTAGTCGAGTCTCTCCCCTCTCCGACTTTTCGCCATGAAGGACGCATGCTCGTCTCTTTTAGTACGAATAATTACCTCGCCCTTGCGACCAGCGAGCGCCTGATTTCTGCGGCCGAAAAAGGACTTCGGAAGTTTGGTGTGGGAAATTGTGAGTCTCGACTTCTAGGAGGCGACCTCGAAATTTACCGCGAAGTCGAACGGAAGCTTGCGCGAATGAAGAAGAAGCAAGACGCCGTTCTCTACGCAACTGGATACCTGACGAACCTTGGAGTCCTAAACGCTCTCGTGAAATCTCCGCAAATTTGCCGCTTTTATGGATTCCGGCCCTCAACCCGGATGAAGTACGCTTATTTTACCGATGAGCTGAACCACATCAGCATTCGCGAAGGCATTCGAATGTCGGAAGCAGACCGAGTTTCTTATCGCCATTTGGATTTGAATCACCTGGAGAGCAGTTTAAAAAGAAGCGATGCTCACTGTAAAATCATCGTTACGGATGGAGTATTCAGCCAAGACGGAGACATCGCTCCGCTTCCGGATTTGATGAAACTTGCTGATCTTTACGACGCGACTGTATACGTCGACGACGCGCATGGCACGGGCGTGCTCGGTGCAAATGGCGGCGGAATTTCAGAGCATTTCGGCTGCTATGGTGAGCGATTAATCCACATGGGAACTCTGAGTAAAGCCTACGGGGCGATCGGGGGATTTGTGGCTGCAGATGCCGGAATTTGCGAAATCCTTCGCCTCACTTCTTCGGCCTACGGATTTACGTCTACCCTTCCGCCTGACCAGGCTTACGCTGTTTCCGAAGCGATCGAAATGGTACAAGATGAGCCGGCAAGAAGAGCGAACCTCTGGGCAAATCAGAGAAAGTTCGTCTCGATGATGCAAGCGGCAGATTTCGAACTGGTTTCGACTGAAACTCCGATCGTTCCTGTAGTGATCGGATCCGAGACGGATTGCGACCGTTTTGCCGCTCGTCTTCGTGATTTTGGGTTTCACGTCGATCCGGTAAAGTTTCCTGCCGTTGCCAAAGGTAAGAGTAGGCTGAGAATCATTCTGAACGCTCACCACACCGACAACCAGATTAGAAACTTGATCGAGGCGATGAAGATCGCAAGGAGCGAACTCGAGTTACGCACCGGTATAGAGACCCGAGCGATGCCCCCCACCCTGGCTGCGCTCGCTTAGACGTCTCCTTTAACTAGACATCTTCTTTCAGGGTCTCCAGCGCGCCCCTCGGCGTAGGAACAAACTCGCCCTTCGACCGCAGCGCGATGAAAACAAAATCACGGTCCCTTTGGGAAACAGGGTAACCCTCCCATTTCGCCGCCAGACGGGCGCTTTTCAAGGCTTGAATTTCATGCCGCCAAAATCTCCGAATCGCATGAAGCTTTTCTTCCGTCTCTTTTCGCTTCGCCACGGCGGTCGGGCGATCGAGCAATTGGAGGGAGAGTTCTTCAATGGCGCCGAAATCATCTCCGGTCAAAAACGCTTCCAGGCGGGTTTGCCAACCTTCCGAAATCTGACGAAACCCATAGAGGTAGCCACGCGCAGTGCCCACCAGGCCGGTCTTCGCTATTTTCGCCTTTGGCATCGCGTGCCCGATGAGCCGCAGGAGTTCCGTCAACGCAAAGAACCCATCCCGCGTTCGTTCCCGAGAGCGGAATGCACCGTGGAATTTAAAGTGCTCGAAAGCATCGGGATTCAGCGTGTAACAAAGGTAGAGGTAACCGTCGCGGGAACAGAGCCCGATCATGGGATAGAGAAAGTGAAAGGCCCCGGCAACATTCCATTTCGGGCGGTGATCTTGGATGATCGCAGCCTCTAGCGCGAGCGCCTCGAATTCATTTTTGCAAACCTCAAATTCGACACGCTTCGCCTCGCCGCGAATTTTACACATCTTAGCGTGAGCTTTGCATCGTTTGGCATTTCGGTACTGTGACAACCGCCGCTTTAAGTTTTTCGCTTTTCCGACGTAGATCAGCTTTCCTTCGGCATCGAAGAAACGGTAGACCCCCGGCAACGTCGGAAGGTCGCGGTGGAGATTTTTCCCAAAGAGTCGATCAAAAATCTTCATGACTATTTTCTACAATGGTATGGATCGCTGGCGGGCGCAACCGGCCAAATGAGGTCTGAGTCTTCCTGAACCAGAACTGGAATAAGGTGGGCAAAAATGTGTCGGCAGTTTTTTCCGAGGACAACCTCCCCAAAAACAAAGTAAATGAATGGCGCAGCGGTTGCACTATTCATGAGTATGAGAAGAGTTGACGAAGTCCATGCTGTATTAACCCCCACTTTCGAATACTCCGATGACGTTCTTTTAGATGATATCGAAGACCTCGATATGGGTACATCTGCATCGTCAGAATTCCCCCAGCACTTAGACGAGAATAACGCTGAACTGCTCCCTTCTAAACAGGTGGGCATGAAAGCCCGCGCAGAATCGGAGTCTTCGGACAACGTACACCGAGTCGTCCCTATGACCCGAAAACTTTATTCTCAGTCCGAAATTAAAAAGGCGATCGCGCTCGAAGAGCTTCATCTCCAGTCTATTTTGAACCGAACTGCGCACCCCGCTTCCCATCACTAAATAATTCTGGATTTGAGAGGGTTCTCCCGGCATCTTTTCCTCTATGGAAAATCGAGGCCTTGCCGCAGACCTGAAATACCAACTTTACGAAGCAACGGTCCAGAGCCCGGAATGGCAAGTGAAGAACATGCCGCTTTTCCATAAGAAATTCACCGGACAGATCGGCACATCGATGCGCGAAGATTTCAGCGGCACCGGACGCATCTCTTGCGACTGGGCGAAAAAATCAAAGAGCAACCGCGCAGTCGGGCTCGATCTAGATCCCGAACCCCTAGACTTCGGGGAACGGATGCATCGCAGCCGACTGAAGCCAGAAATACGTTCGAGAGTGACGTTTATCCAGCAAGACGTTTTAGTTCCAACGCGAGAAAAGTTCGATATGATCGGCGCCCACAACTTTTCGTTCTTCATCTTTTTAGATCGCGAAACTCTTTTGAAATACGCGAAAGCTGCGTTTCGGTCTTTGAATAAAAGAGGGACTTTCTTTTTAGAAATGGCAGGTGGAGATGGATTTATCAAGCCCGGCTCTTCCGAAGAAAAAATCACGGTGCCGGGCGTGGGAAAGATTCGCTATTCTTGGGAACAACACCAATACGACTCCGTCGCGAACACGAACGACTACTCCATTCACTTCAAACTTCCGGATGGAAGGTGGATGAACGACGAGTTTCGATATCATTGGAGACTCTGGCAAATCCGAGAAGTCCGCGAAATATTATCCGAAGCGGGATTTAAGCGGACCGAAGTGCTCTGGCCACGAGATGAAAAATCCGGACGCTACGATGCGGTAGAAACGGGAGAACACTGCGATGTTTGGCTGGCCTATGTGGTCGGGGTGAAATGATTCCGGTACTCATAAGTGAGGCCTGATTCTCCGAAAAGTTCAGGCACCGTTAAACAATTGGGAAAAGTTCCATTCATTCTTGATGTCTCACGTTTTCTCACAATGGAAGATCGTGAAGGTTTCATCCGTTTCCTTCACTTCGATAATCAGCGAACCTGAAAATAACGCTCTCCGAATGGACACGTCGTGGTCTGAGGCATGTCCTGCTCCACCAAAAAGCTCAAGCCTCCCTAAACGACATTGAGCGAACCCTGGTTGATTCAATTCCCCGCGGTCACTAGCTAATACTACGGATGAATCTAAGTCATAACGTCGCGTACCGTTTTGAATATCAGAGGATTTGAATAGGAGTTCATGCGCCTCTCCATCAATCATACAGCTGTAAATTCCAGAAAATTTAGGGCACTGAATCGTGCTCCCGAAAGCAAAAGCTGAGAGGAGCAAAGGGAGAATCGCAAATATTTTCATTTCATCTCTCCGTTTGTTGTTAACAGAATTAAATCTCAATCATTCAGTAATGTCCAAGTCAGAACCGAAGTCGATCACGATCAACATCGGATAAACACGAAAAGTATGAGCAGCGTTTCGGAAAATAGGAGACACCACTCACTTTTTTACAGAGACCTGAATTTCAAAAGACAGATTTTCGGAATTATTTAATGAACGATTTTTTTAAATCATCTGCGGCGACCGTTTGAGCTTTTTTAGCTTCTTTTAACACCGCAGCCATACCGAAGAATTCATGGGTGACTCCCTTATAATCTTCGTAATGAACTTTCACACCAGCTGCCTTCAGCTTTTCAGAAAGTTCTTTTCCATCACTTCTTAAAGGATCGATTTCGGCAGTGATCACCGTCGCTGGGGCTAAGCCTTTTAAATTCGCATGCACCAAGTCGATGCGCGGATCTTTCGCTTCCCCTGGATTATTCAAATAATTTTTAACAAACCAAGACATCATGGGTCTATTTAAAGGCTTCGCGTTTGAATTCTCCTCGTAAGATTTAGAATTCATATCCGAGCTCGCGACCGGATACACCAAGAGTTCATGGACGGGTAGTTGCACTTTCATGTCCCGAGCTTTGATCGCGGTGTTCAGTGCGAGATTCGCACCCGCACTTTCTCCCGCAACGGCGACTTTCATGGGATCTCCTCCAAAGCTAGCCGCGTTTTTTAACACCCATTGATAGGCGGCAAACGCATCCTCGTGGGCTGCGGGAAACTTAGATTCCGGCGCCTTTCGGTATTCGACGGAGAGAAAAATGGAGTGCGTGAGATTCGCCAGCGCTCGCGGGGTCGCATCGTAGACATCGTTCGTCGCAATCACGAAACCTCCGCCATGAAAATAAACGACCACGGGCAACGCGCCTTTTCCTTCAGGTTTGTAGAGACGAGCGGAGATTTTTCCCGCTGCGCCATCGATTTGGATATCGCGCACTTCAGCAACGGGTTCTGGATTCACATCTTTCTTCTTGGCTTCGAGGAGAGACTTTACGGCGTCCGTTGGAGTCGGCTGATTTCGCGCTTCCGCGGCGGTTAATGACTCAATCGGCTTGCCGCCCTTTGATTGAAGCTGGTCAAGGACCGCTTTCATTTCTGAGTTCGGTTTCGGGGCGGCATGAGCAGATAACAGGGAGGTCGTAGCACTGATTCCCACTAACGACGCGACGCGGATCATTTTAACGGAGTTTCTTGAGATCATGAAAGGTCCTTTCAACGGGTTTCAGTGCAATCTGCAAAATAGACGCTCGCAGATTGCCACATTCGCCCGGCGAAAAGCGGCGTCATCAAGAACGTCTCGTCTAGTAAAGAAGCATGAGGATCTGATTCAGGTAGAGCTCATCCACGGCATCAAATGCGTTCAATTGGTCACTATCAACATCAAGAACGCCCATGATTTCTCGGGAGTGGCCTTGTAACTCGGGATGCAGGTAAAACGGCAAAACGATTTCACTCTTGGCTTCTGAGCTACACGCGATGTGCCCCGAAAATTTTTCGACGTCGGGTACAATCAGGGCCGATCCTCGAGCCCACGCGGTTCCACAGACTCCTTTCCCATAGGGAATGCGAGTGCAGGCTACCGGACCTTGAAAGGGGCCCAGCACCAATTCTCCGTGAGACGAATCGGATCCCGAGTTTCCGGACTTCGCTCCAGGAGGCTTTTGCATCAGCGACTTCCGAACGAGGTAAAAGCCGACCCAAAAAAAACCCATCGAGGTTTTCAAGGCCGCTGACAGATTTGCAAGATTTGCTACAAGATCTCGCTCTCCCTTTAAAAGGGAAGCCACCTGCAGAAGCAACGCTTCGTATTTTTCTTTCTTACTGAGGCTCTGCGGGACGACGAGGGATTCCATTCGCCACCCATCGCATGTTTAGCGTCGTACCGTCTCGCCTTTTTTTGTTTTTTCTGAAGCGATTTGCCGACTCGTCAGAGCGGGTTTTTTCGACTTTAGAGCCACGCGCGAAGTGACCTTCGCCTTCCCTTTTCCGTGAACCGAAGAAACGAGCGGCTTCTTCGTCGGACGCTTAAATGCCGGGGTATCTGTCACGGTGTATGGTGTGATCGCCGCCAATGACCCTGACTTTTCGCGAGCGTGGTAACTCTCATTTTGGCGAGGGGGATACTCCTGCACGGGATGTCTCAATGCAGGCGCTTTCGCAACGGGGAGCGCAGCCGGAGGCGTGAGGACTGCCGTCGTCACCGGCGCAGCGGCTGCTTTCACTATTGCACTCGCTTTCGGCTGAAGAGCATGTGGCGGCACCGCTGGCTCCGAAACGGCAAATTCTGTCGCCTGTGCGGGCGCTAAAAACCGATCGAGCAGGGAATATTTTTCGTCGAGCTTAATGCCGATGATCGACACGACGTAAAACGTGAGCATCACCATGTGCCGCGTCGAAGCCTTCTGCTTCAGTGCGAACTCGAGCTTCGACATTCTGGCTTCGACACCGCTTTGGAGCTCTTTCGGCCGCGTGCGGAGAGGTTTGAAACCGGTGATGGAACCGGTCTGTTTCTCTTTCTCCGCTACCCGAGTCATCGCATCGTGTTCGAGAGCAAGAACTTCCTGAGCCGCATCGTTTGCATCACGAAGCATCAGACGATCAAAAGCGATCTCACGCTCGAAAAGCGTGCGAAGGACTTGGGCAGAATCTGCATAAGTGTGGTTGGGATAGAGTTTCCGCATCACTTTACGAAGGGCGTCTTGGAAAGCCTCTGCGCTAGGATATCGATTTTCACGATGTTTCTCTAACGCACGGAGAATCACCTCATCCACTTCCGCAGGTATTTCAGGATTTAGAATAGAGGGTGCCACGATGTGCTGTTCACAATTCTGAATACGTTGGACCATTTGGAGATCGGTGTCTCCGGGACGATAGAATAACCGGCGGGACGTCAGCATTTCCCATGCGACGATGCCGAGAGAAAAAACATCGGACCTTCCGTCTAATTCTTTCTCTTGCAGTTGCTCCAATGAAAGGTATCCGGATTTGCCTTTGATCTGGCCAGCGCGAGTTTTGTCGTTGATTTCGTTCTTCGCTTTCGCGATCCCAAAATCGATTACTTTCAAATTTCCATCGTAAGATACAATGAGATTATGCGGTGAGATGTCTCGGTGAATCGCGTTCACCACTTCACCCGTGGTCGTATTTTCGAAATGGTGGGCATAACTCAGCCCCGATGCAGCCTGGGCGAGAAGTCCGAGGGTCATCGAAACCGGAATCGTTTCTCCCCTTTCCGCAAATTTCGTGATGATCTCACGTATACTCTGCCCTTCGATAAACTCCATCGCGATGTACGGCTGATAATCAATCTCGCCGAAATCATGCAATTGGATCGTGTGGGGATGATTAAATCCAAGCGTGACCCGGATTTCGGATCGAAACATTTTAATGAAGACCGGGTCGTTTGCGATGCTTTTCAAAATCCGTTTAATAACGACTATGCGGCCGTTCGCGTTTGGATTCGAGGGTCGCGCGAGAAACACTTCGGCCATTCCTCCTGCGGCAAGCAACTTCAGAAGAATGTAATCGCCAAAAATTTCGAAACGCTTGGAAGCGTCGATCGACTCATCAGGGGTTGGCGCGTGGGCTGACATAGCAATTCTCCGTGGTCCTTTCGAACCCATTGCCTTCTCGCCTTTCCTCAAACGTGCCACGCTAAGCAGAAGTATGATTAAACTTTAACATAGACACTTAACGCGTCAAGTTGAATTCTGAAATTAAGCTTAACAATGTTTAATTAAGCCGGCTATGCCCCGACGATCATCTGACGAGATGCGGCAAGATGAAAGTCTGGGGCTTCCCCTTCGTGGGCCGTGCTCCAGTAGCTCAGACCGAGGCGGGTCTCAAATACCACGGCTAGGGATAGGAGAAGCTTCCGCCCAATGATGGCGGGTACCGGGATGCGGCAACGGGCGAAATACTCTCCCTCTCTCCGGTGAAAGGTCAGCACAGGATCTAATTCCAGCCCTACCCCGGCCATACCCTCCCGGTAATTTTCGAACGAGTAGAGATTCCAGTCTCCCG
Organism: Oligoflexia bacterium; assembly: GCA_014376785.1. Taxonomy (GTDB): domain Bacteria; phylum Bdellovibrionota; class UBA1018; order UBA1018; family UBA1018; genus JACMQW01. The sequence continues at coordinate 10,901 of JACMQW010000080.1, read as the reverse complement.
AAGACGAGGCATTCCATTCGAAGTAGGGTTGCCCATTCGAAGGCTTGGTACGAGCTTTTTCGTCAACTGGCACTCCCGAGAAAAACGCTTCAAAGCAGAGGTGCTGCCAAAGACCGTCACGGCGCTCCCCCTGCCGCAAGTCTTCCGGAAAGATCACCGCATCGAGTCCTCCGGCCACTCGTTCACGCACTCGATATTCCAATTCAAGAAAACTCCCTTCCGCATTTCCGTTTAAAGAGCCGCGGCCCGAAATCTCGAACTGCTTCGATTCCCATTCCGCCGTGCCAGGAAAAGCGTAAAGCGGAACGTAAGGGGCGTCGTGCATCCACTCACTCACTTTCGAAACCGCCGAGTGACTCGGCCACTGAAAGCAAGGGCCTCCGGAATTTTGAAAAACAAGGTGAACCCGAGAAAGAAAATTCCGTACACTCCAATCACTACGATCGGTCGTACATCGTAACTGAAAACCGTCACCGGAACATTGCCCGTAAGTCGACTCATCGGACCACCCGCAAAAAGAAGAGCGATTCCTCCCGCGATGAGAGCGGATGCCCAAATCTCGAGTTGAAATTTTTTGGGTATTTTCGTCGTCCCTATCCTCCGTGTGAGCGCACGCTCCAAAAATAAAAATTCGATCCATCCCGCAAGTCCCGCAGATGCAGTCAGTCCGACTGCGCCGATTCCGAGCTGGATGCCCGGAATGGTTGGAAGCGGGAGCCTTAAGAAGTCGCAGAGAAAAGGCAGAATGAATGGTCGAAGTGGAAATGCAAAGGCGACTCCGAGCGCAGCCGTCAGGAGAACCCGAATGATGGCAAATCGAAGCGGGGTTTTTGTGTCTTGAAGCGCGTAAAATGCCGAGGAATAAAGCCTTCCCCAGGTTGCGGCAAGGAGTCCAACGACCGAACCCATGAGGATGTACCAAACATAGAGAGTGTCATCCGCACCGAAACGTCCGGTTTGGTAGAGCGCGGCGACCAGGTATTTTCCGATGAGCAAAAAGGCAACCACGGACGGGATAACGAAATAGGCGATCTGTCTACGACCTTTGATCAGCCGATCTTGAAGCTTTCGAAAACGCACTTCTTCGCTGACTAGGGCGTCCCCCATCGCACTCGACATCGCGGGAAGTTCGGCCGCGGCCACCGACATTCCGAAAAGTCCGATCGGAAGTAAATAGATCGTCTGGGCATAGGCGAGACTCGCGACCGCCCCCACGCCAAGAAAACTCGCGATCATCCCATCAATGTACGCACTCGTTTGCACGACTCCGCGGGAGACCAGCACCGGACCTAAATGCTTGAAAACTTCACGAACCGGTCCAAGCGAAGTTTGGAAACCCATCCGCATTCCCTCCGAATGCCGGAGTACGAAAGGAACCTGGACGCCGAGCTGAAGAAGCGATCCCACGACCGATCCCCACGCCAGCGCGATCGCAAGGCTTTCTGCGCGAAGGCCCTGCCCCCCCTGCCAAATCAGGGTTCCAATCATGGCGACGTTCCAAAAAACCGGCGCGACGTAGGAGATAAAAAATTGACGGTGACTGTTTAAGATCCCTAAGCACCATGCGGAAAGGACCAAAATCCCGACACCCGGAAATAAAATTCGCACCAGATGAATCGTGAGCAGGCGCGCTTCCCCATCGAATCCAGGGGCGACGAAATTCACGAAGCTCGGCGTGAGGAGCACTCCGAATGCGACGATCACCGTGGTGACCGAAAAAAGGATCGACAAAACTGCACCCGCGACTCGAGCCGCGGTGGCATTCTCTCCCTTTGCCATCAGCCTTGAATAAACTGGGATGAAAGAAGCGGAGAGAACCCCCTCACCAAAAAGGTTTTGAAGAAAATTCGGAATGCGGAGCGCCGCTTTGAAAGCACCAGCAGCCAGCGAGTTTCCGAGGTAATGCGCAAAAACTCGGTCGCGAACTAAGCCCGAAATTCGAGAGAGCAGAATACCCGCCGCCACCAAGGCTGCCGCACTGCCGCCCCGAGACCCCGTCTTCAGGCTCGGCAATGCCGCTTCAGCTAATGCCTGAGATGGCGCAAGGGGGGCGTTTTGGGGAGGACCCGAATTTTCCATAGGTTTACCCTAGAATAACAGGGGGTGTTCCGGGGAAGCGAGCAAAAGGACGTTCGGGTCTTGAGAAACTTCCACTTTCCCACTAGAAATGAGGGCACACCTGAGGAAAAGACGATGAAAAAAAAGCCAGAGTTCATGAATTTCGCGGTCGATCACATGACCCTTCTCCTGCACCCGAAGCTTTATACAGTCGCCTACGCGCTTTTCCGAATCGTTTTTGGCACTACCCCCGAAGATCTTCTGTACGAAAAGCGCCGGCCCGCGAAAGGCGCTGATCCCGAAACGTCGATGACGTTTGCGACTCGCATCGGTCAGTGGAAATCGACCGAGAAAAGCGAACTCAGCACCATCATCGCTGTCGTCCAACCCTCTGAACCGAAAGACGAACCGTCCCACGTCAGACAAATGCTCGATAGCCACAACCAAGCTGCGCATTGGCAGCACATCGCACTTCGCACTCCCGATCTCCTCGCCTTTCATAAACATGCGGCCGAGCGCAGCGTGCAGTTCGTCACCCCTATTCTAAAAGACGAACATGAGAATTTGATCCAAGTCTTTTCGGGCGAATGGTATTTCCCCGGCATTCGCTCATCCGGCCTCTTCTTCGAATTTCTTCAACGCGATCCAAGCGACGACGCCGTCGCGGAAGTTCAGAAAGCAAACAAGCAGACGTGGTTCCGCGATGAGACCTTCATGGGTCTCTACTTCGAAAAAGAGCGCGAATATCAATCCGGAAAAGTGGTGCCGTTTTTACCTGAAAAACTTTTCGGTATGATCACCAACTTTATCGGAACCAAACAAGTTTGGGATTTAACCGAGAGTGACTTAGGAAAAATCGAACAAATGATGCTCGATTTCCCTAAGACCTGATTCGAGAAGCAGACCGACAACGCTTTTCGTCCTCATCCGCTCGTTTTTTCAACCAAGATGGCACTCCTAGTACGGAATGCTGATAAGCCCTTTCGAACTCACGATCGAAAGCCTGGGCGCTTCTTTCGTCATCAATCACGAGCAATGTTTCATCATTGCCCCGATTTGCGGCGTCGGACCAATTATGGGAGCCGAAGATCACCCGACGTCCATCGACCACGGCAAATTTATGATGGAACTTATCTCCCTCCGGAATGACAGGGATTCCCACGCTTGAAATGGGATGAGCCCAAGGATGGGTTCCTGCCTCCAGTCGGCACTTCGGATCAAAAAGCACCAGTCCTAACATGTCGAGAAGCTCGCTGTAGTAGCGATAAGCAAAGCTTGGCTCAATCAAACCGCGAACGTCCACGCCTTGCTCCCGAACCTTTTCGAGCACGTCCGAAATCCTTTGCTCAGAAAATACAAAAAGAGAGAAATCGATTCGTGATTTCGCATGGCTCAGCACGTCCGCAATCAGTCCGTTCGTCGTATCCGGCTCCGGAACCTTTTTCCCAAACGGAGAAAATTGGACGGTCACCGGAGTGCCGTCGGCGAGATGCACCGTCATCGCTGGCCGATACGCTTTCTTCACTCCGAATCTCGGCCGACGGGACGAGTCCCCCCACATCTGATCGAATTCTTCTCGAAAGAGCCGGTTCAATGCTGGACTTTCAATCACCACTAAACCATTTGGATTTCCAAGACTTCGGGGACTTGCGAAATCACCGAAAAAATCACTGCTCGTGAAATTCGCTGAAGCAACCACCACGCGACCGTCATCAATCGTCATAAACTTATGATGCATGAGTTCTGCACCCTTGCTTCCATCCGCCGTATCATCCGTCAACGGAACATGAGCCGCTTCCAGGATAAAGATCGCATCCGCCCTCGCTTGCTCCGCTAAACTGGGTTTCCCGTCTCGGTCTCCGTAAGCATCGGCCAGCGCTAAAAACTCATGGTACTTGTCTACCAAGTACGGGTTTAAATTTGCGATTTGCTCAGGCGTGAGCTGACTGAATGCGACGTGATATTGATTCTCGATGATGACCCGAACACGCACCCCGGACGACTGAGCCGCGACCAACGTTTCGGCGATCTGCGGGAGCATCAGTTCATGAACCGCCACCCAAACCTGCGTTTTCGCTTCGCGAATTTGATGAATGACGATGTCTTCGAAATTCTCCCCTGCCCGAGTTCGGTGTGAATAGGGTTCCGTGAAATGAAACGCAGGGTTTTGGTTGAAATGGGTTTCGATGAGCGCGGCCGAGGAGCTGGAAGCAACAAAAGCCGAAAACAATAAAACCAGACAAGCGGCGACACGTCGATTTTGCATACCTCACGGTATCCAGCCAGAGAAAAATTGCATCCTTAATTGTGTCAGGAATTGAAAAGGCCCGCGTGGATCCTTCCGCGCGGGCCTTTTTAAAAGGGTATGGACTGGGGGACAGCCCTACCCGTCCTGTCTAAACGACTTACTTTTTCGAATCTTGATATTCTTTTTTCGCTTTGCAACGATCGAGGGACTTCGCTTCAAAATTTCCAATTTCGTCGATCCACGTTTCGGTTGCCGGATCTTCCGCTTCTACTTTTCCCCAATCGAGCTTTCCACGGTAAGATTTCTCCGCGCGGTCGGCTTTGATTCGGCGTTTTTCCATTTCCGCCATCTCCGGATTCGCGTTCCGATAGATTAAATCTCGCCCGGCGCCTTGGTTTGCTTCGATACGAACAAACTTAAGGCGTTCGACTTCGCGATCGATCCGCATTCCCATCGATGCATTCAGCCGCTCAAGGTGCTCTTCGATTCGCGCCGCTGCGCGAGTCCGTGCCGCCTCCAGAAGTTTTAAGTCCGCGGTGAGCCTTGCTTTCGATTTTGAGTACTTCGAGTCCTCTAAAGTTTCTGCAGCCTGGCGACTCTCGGCAAAAGCCTTGGTAATTCCGTTCTGAGTTGCTGTGAAAACATCGGAACCCGTCCACACCGACCAAACCTTTTCGGGAACTGAATCCTTCCCTAAAGCGCCCTCCGAACGCGCAATCGCCGTTTCATAAAGCGACTGGTCGCTTTTCTTCGTTTCACGAATCCAAGCGGAAATCGGTGTATAAGTAGCGGTGAACTGTTCGATCACTTTCCGCGTTTCGGAATAGCGACAGTTCTCAAGAAAGCTAATCGCACGAATGGATAATGCTTCAGGAGCAAAAAATTGGGAAAGTTTTCCGGTCGTGAGTTCGTAGGATAGGCCGATCGACTTCACGTAATTTTTTGCGCGCAACTGAGCCCATGCACTTTCGATGAGGGCATCCTGCATCGGAAGTCCGATTTGATAGAGCCTTTCATACTCGCTGATCGCAGCCGCATCGTCACCAAGCGCGTAAAGACTGCGAGCGAGCGCGAGCCGAAGACCAGCTTGCTGGGACTTCAGATCACCGACGGATGGATTCGCAAGCGCTGCTCGCAAATTTTTCACGGCCTTTGCGTGTTCACCCTGAGCGCTCGCAGTCAAGCCGTCAGCTGCCTGAGAACCTAAGGCAGAAATTTTCAATGCCGGTTGGAGTGCAGAAAAGTTGGCGGACTTTAGATTTCCCGCACCGATTCTCTGAACGACGGAGCGAAAGGCAAACCTCGCGAGGATGGCTTGGTTCGCTGGAGATTTTTTCGCGGCGGAGACCAGAGCGGGTAATTCTTGATCGTAGTTTGGGAGATCGAGGGTGGCGTGGTTTGATTGCAAGTTTTCGATGCAGTCGAGGGCAGCGAACCGAGCTTGGTCCGTGCCAGATGCCCGAACCGCGCCGTTACGGTCCGCGCGAACCGCTCCGTTGTTTTCCGCGCGTACCGCGCGGTCCATCGAAAAATAAGCGAGCTGCGGAAGTCCATCCGCCACAAGCTGCGCGCCGATTGCATAATGTCCCGCGGCTGCGCCTTTCTCCTGAGAGGAAAGCGGAGCGCAGGCTCCGGAGTCTTCCTGTGGTTGTGCGGCCCCAGCAGAAGAAATGACCGGAGAGCTACTGGCGAGAACCGCCAACATCGAAATTTGCGCAAATCGCGCGGATAAATACGAGCGTTTAAACATAAATTTGAACCACCCTAACCAACATCAGATGAAAGGCACCGCCGTGACGGCGATACGCTCATTAGAGAAAAAGAACCAATCCCAAGCTCACTTGGTGGGAATAGTTCGTGCGCTCTCCCGCATTTGGGCGAGAAGTTAAAACCGTTTCCCGAATCGTTTCTTTAAAAACCGCCAAACGGTAATCCATCCGAATCGCGACGCTATTCCCGAGATAGAACTGAGGTCCGAAACCCACCGTCGGGGTGAAATACTTGCCCGAATCTGTGTCAGTCATCCCAGCTCCGAGCAGAATATGGGCATCGTAGTGGACGATGCTGGCCCCAGAGAGCGAAATCTTCCCGTAAAGCGGGCTGTATTCGATTTCTCCACCCATGAAGGAATTCGGTCGGTTCGTATTTGCCGTCGACGGCGTCCCGGTGATGAGCCCAGACTGAAGTTCGTCGAGGTAATTAGAATTACTCACCACGTATTTCCGGTAAACGGCGCTTACCCCGAGAGTTTCCGAAAAATGGAAGCCTAAGGCCCCTCCCACGCTCTTCACATTCAAGAAAGGATCCGTGCTCACCGTTCCGCCCGCCACCGCCAAAGACAATCGATTTTTCTTCGAGTACTGGCGGTTTTGGACAACTTCGATTTCTCCTTCGTTCGTGCGATTCCAGTACGCTTCCTTCACGGTGTCGACCTGGACATCACGTGGGGTGGGCGCCCGCTTCCCGCCGGGTGCGGCGATGGCGGATGAAACCGAGAGAACAAAACCGAGGATGGAAGCGGACGAGCGAATTCTATTCATGATGTTGGCCTTTCGTAGATAGTAGACTCTGACCTTAGCGAGTCGACAAGCTCTTAAACATGAATGGGAATGTCGTTGCGACGGTGACGCCACCTTTTGGTTTCGGGAATCTCCAATTTTTAATCCGACCGGCTAAGCAATCATGCAGGTCCCGATTGCCCACCGTCGACGATCCGACGCTGGCAGTTTGCACATCGCCCGGTGCTCCAATCGAAAACTTCATCTTTACGGTTCCCGAAAGATCCGAAGCCCGAAGTTTCGCAGAGTCGTAACAGTAGCGGATCTCATTCATGTGAGCATTCACGACCCGAGCGACCTGTTCGCGGGTCAGACCCTCATCGACGTCCGAAGCTCCGGTATCCATGCTCACGAGGGAGCGACCTTGGCCAGAGACCTTAGAATTCGACCCACGGCCGTAACCGGCGCCGGAGCTTCCTGGGCCGCCATCGCCGTTACCCAGTCCGCCTCCACCGAATCCAGAAACCGATGCACTGCGTGTCGAAACGCCGCCGGTTCCTCCGAGGGCGCTCCGACCGGAGCCTCCACCGGAGTTACCGACGCTACGGGCTTCCGCCGCAGAGTCGGAAGCACTTCTTGCTCCGCTCGCTCCACCACCGGCAAGCAAGCCGGCAGTTGCTTTACGAAGGGTAGAGCTTGAAAACGTTTTAAACAATTCGGAATGAGGCACTGGCACTGGGCGAGCGACCGCAACCGTGTGAGCACGAGAGGTGCTTTTCGAATGGGCCACGGTTTTAGACCCAGCTTTCGCAGCCGGTTTTGCTGCGGCGACTTTCACTGAATGAGGTTTCGCAGCCGATTTCGCAGCCGATTTTGCAACAGCTTTAGCCGGTGCGTGAGAAGCCACCCGAGTTTCGGCGTGACGCTCTCCCGCAGGTGCGACTTTTTTCGAGTGCGCAACCGCAGTGCCTTTTTTACCCGCGCTTTTTGCGCTACCGTTTTTACCCACAGAAAAATCGTGAGCTCGTGGATCGCCCGTAGGAGCAGCGGTCATGAAACCTTTCACGACTTTCTTTTTAGCGAGCAGAATTTTTACCGGTTCTTCTTTCTTCGCTTCTAATTCCGGAGCAGGCATAAACCAGGCGAGCAGTCCGGCGACTAAGGTCGCAGCAAGCGCTCCCTTTAAGGTCTTTTCGAATAGTTTTGCATCGGCATCTGCGATCATCCCCGTCGCAAACGGAGAAGATGAGGTGTCTTTCGAAAAAGGAGCGAGCTTCCACTCGGAACCGCCAAAAGCGATGACGGAGTTCGAAGCATCGCAAAAGCGTACTAAACGCTTTTCGCCCCTTCGAATGTTCGCCCCCGCGAACGCTACTCCGTCAGTGAGTGCTTCTAACTCGACCGTATCGGTCGGAGCGTACACCCCCGAAACATTCCCTTTGAGTTGAAATACTTTGTTTCCTTCGATACGAGCGACGTACTTCGAAGTGAGTTCCGCGGACTCGATCGTCCAATCGGCTTTGCAATAGAAAATCCGCAGAGACGAGCCGCCTGAAGCAGGCGCCGCATGCGCCGAAGGAACGCTTCCGACTAAACGAAGTTGAAGCTTCAATCCGCCAGCGTCTTTCTCGCCCTTAGCCAGTAAAATTTCCGCAACTTTTTCAATCTCGGCATTTTTCACGAAATGCTTCGTCGATGAATGAAGGGAGGTCACTTCGACACCTGACTCCACTTTAGAGACTAACCAACGCATCGGATGACCGACGATCATCGGTTTGCGTGGGTTCCACACTCTAGAAGAATCAGACGTTCCCGCAGAAATTTTCACCAAGTAAGATCGGTTGTTCATTTGCGATACCTCATTTCCATTTTTTCATCTGCCACGCGATAAGAGAAATCGCGCGGTAAACTGTAGAGACGTTTTCCACTGCTTGCGCCACCATCATCGAGATGGCTGACTGAATCGTAATTTCCACCCCGAAGAGATTCGACCGTGCGACCGTCGAACTCGAGGGTCTTCTTTCGACGAAGGGCTTCACCGACATGCGAGGTTTTCGCTCCCTTGGAATGCTTTACCGGACTCGCATGGGCAGCCACGATCGAGATGGTAAAAATCGTCCCTAAAACAAACACGATCTTCATCAATGACTCTTTCATGGCTATCCCCTTCCTTTTGCGCGGGTTGAATTCGAAACGGACCGGCAAGTATCCCGAAGTGATGCGGAACCGCTAGAGTCTCGGCAAGCATCTCCGAAAACGATTTTCGCTTCCGCGGCCGCACCGGCCGTTGCGAGTGAAATCGCGCGGGCTGCTTTCGACCAGTTCGCAGGAAGATTCTTCATCTCAGAAGCCTCATCCGAAAGGAAAGAGACCCGGCTCCAGTTTTCGTCATGGATGGCCTGTGACCATTCTTTTCGAAGCGCATCGAATGATGCGTTTTTACCGGCTGGAGCATCGAAAAGCTGATCCGCATTCGATGCATCGAGTCCACTCTTTTCCCGGAGGTCTAAGATCGCAAACGAATCCCGAATTTTTCTCGATTTCAGAACCAGAGGCTGGGTAAGCGCAGTCAGAAGTCGCAGGTGTTCGGCCTTCTGACTCGCCACTGCCTTCTCAGGCACTGGGATCGAACGAATGTCGTTAATCAAATCAGCGTAACCGAGGTACACGGTTTCCAGAGCTGCCGCTTGTAGAGACGTTACCGGAATCGAACCGATCAGACCCGTACGACCTTCGAGCGACGCGAGGAGCTTCATTCGTTTGGTGATCGCGGATTCGTTCGCAGCCATCCCTGTTTTCGCAATCGCTGCGCGATCCCGAACGAGAATTGCCGGAAGGGTTTTCGTTGCGCGAGCAATCAGGAAGTACCGAACCGAGGCGTCCGTGTTTTTCCATTCGCTTCCTAGGGTTTTCAACGCCCCATCAAGAGTCCGGCCGTCTAACTGCTTCCACTGCTCGAGAGCAGAAAGCGCGTAGATCGCTCGAAGTTCCCGGCGGGACCTAGACATATTTTTCAGACTTGCGTGAGGATCCTGGGACTGAGCCGCACTGCGAGTTAGTGATGCGAGCGCAAGGTTCAGATCACATTCCGCTTGGAGTTTCGGTGCGCAAAGCTTTTTGGACGATGCGAAGGCCGCCATCCGGGATGCTTCCCCACTCGCTCGGGCAAGTAAGAGAACACGTTTCCGAATCGTGAGGCTCTCGTCCGCTTTCAACCCGCGACCAACATGGTCGAGGTATTTCAGGTAGTGATCGCTCGCAGAAGCAAACTTCATGCGGTCGTCTTCGATCCGTGCGGCGGTCCGAAGGGCCTGCACGGATGCCGGAGATTTCGGAAACCGAGCGGCTAGTCCATCAAAACAATCGACTGCCTTTGCAAGCTCGCCGAGATTTAAGAAAGAGTTACAAGCGATCCCGTTCGCATCGACGGCAAGGTTCGAACGGCCATAGCTCGCCAAAAACTCAGTCGCGTGGGTTGCGGATTCATCAAACTTTTTCGCGGCAAACGCTGATTCTGCGCGCTTATACTTTGCGCCTGCAGCCTGGGTGCCCATTTCAGACCCAAAGGTTGGCTTTGCCCATCCCGATTTCTTGGAGAAAGCGGCCGCCTCAGCTTCCACATGATCCCACCGAACGCGTGCGATCCAGGTATCCACAACCAGGGATGCGCTCGCAACCGACTGTTTCGCAGTCGGGAAACGAGCAACGAAAGTTTTCATTCGCTCCATCGCTTCATCTTGAAACCCGGCGGAATAAAGAGTGCGATTCGCTTCGAAGCCGAATCCCGCTAATGCCTGGCCACCGTTCGACGCATTTTCGTCGATCCACTGAATCCACTCACGAACGAGAGCGGTTTTCGCTGAATCCTTCAGCACCAGAGCGGAAGCGGAAGCTTTCAGCTCCGAAGGAACGACATGCGCTTCTTTCAAAGCTTCATAACGACTGGCAATGGCTTTCAGATCAGCCGCCTGAGCAGAGATCGCCGTGCCGGGTACGGTTTTTACTTCCGAAACCCAGTTCCGCGCCACCCAACGGTAGGTCTGCGCCGAGGATTCATAACGGCTTAGCCCGAAATAGGTCTCCGCTAAATTCCAACG